>NZ_JAAFKF010000128.1 GCF_013299175.1 Sphaerotilus sp. | reverse complement strand
AGGCCGATGGCTCGGTGGACATCGTCAACATGGGCGCCGCCGGCACCCCGCTGACGACCGCCGACAAGGCCCTGCTGTGCATCGACGTGTGGGAGCACGCCTACTACGTGGACTACCGGAACATGCGGCCGAAGTTCGTCGAGACGTTCCTGAACAGCCTCGTGAACTGGTCGTTTGCGGAAGCGAACTTCGCCTGAATGGGCTGAGGGTTCGCCCTTGTGCGATGGGAGCCGGCCTGTGGGTCGGCTTTTTTGTGTCCGTGATGCCCTGGTGCTAGTCCTGGCGAGGGGGATCAGGTGTTTGCGTCTGGAGCAGATAGCGCGGTCCATCGCCCAGCGCCGCGGCGGCATCGCCAGGGTTGTACAGCGCACACCGCTCGATCGACAGGCAGCCGCAGCCGATGCACGAGGCCAGTTGATCGCGCAGGCGGGTCAGTGCTGCGATGCGGGCATCGAGCAGCGGTTGCCAGTCGCCGGACAGCCGTGCCCAGTCGGCCTGCGTCGGGGTGCGCCCGTCCGGCAGCGTGGCCAGGGCGGCACGGATCTGGGCGAGGCTCAGACCCAGTGACTGCGCGACGCGGATGAACGCCACCCGGCGCAAGGTCGCCCGCGGATAGCGGCGCCGACCGCTGGCGCTTCGTCCGCCGGAGAGCAGACCTTGCGCTTCGTAATAACGCAGCGTGCTCGCGGCGACCCCGGCGCGTTGCGCGAAGGGGCCGATGTCGATCCAGTCGTCGGGCATCGGGGTGGTAGGCATGGGGCTGGGTTTTCCAGTGTCGTTTGCTTGACGCTTGACTTGAAGCGTACTTCAACTTGCAGAGTGCGCCCATGCGCCATGCCACTCCCAGCCGTGCCCTGCACCACCTGCTCGACGAGAGCCTCCGCTACCCACCGGAGTACGGCAACCATCTGAGCAGCCACCTGCCGATGGCGCTCGCCGCGCTGGACGGTCTCGGCGCCGACGAGGCTCGGCTGCGGGCATTCTTCGCTTTCTACGTGCGCCGTTTCACCGAGCCGCTGCGTGCGGCTCCATCACCATCACTCCAATCCAGTTTTGCGGCGGCGCTGGCGCGTGACGGCCGCGACAAGGTGCTGCGTGAGGCGCTGCCGCGGTTGATGGTGGGCGTCGGTGCTGCGGCGTTCCACGGCGTGATCCGCACGGCGCACGCGGTCGAATCCCGGCACGAGGGTGAACTGGCGGCGGCGCTGGCCTATTGGGCGGCACGGTGGAGTCGGCTGCCTCCATCGGCTGTGGTGAAGCCGGACATCGACGGGGTGGCCGACTGGCTGGACGCCGTGGACCGCCGCCTGCTGCAGGCCGATCCCGACTGGCCCACCACCGCGTCAACCGCCCGGCTGATCTCCGATCGCATGCTGCAGGCCGCGCACACCACCGCGTACCGCGAGACGGTGGGGCGGCTGCGCATCGCAGGTTGTGATCCTGGCGTACTGCTGCATGAACTGGCGCTGTCAGCCGCTGTGCGCTATGCCGACACGCGCCATTTCACGGTGCTGCACATGGCGACGGGAGCGCGTGCCGTGCGGGTGCTGGCGCCGTGGCTGCCGCCGGGTGGCGATGTGCTGGTGCCGCTGTTTCAGGCAGTGGCTGCGGCCAGCCTGGCATCGGACACGGCCTCGGCGGTACCTGGCACTCCCACCGTCAGGACTGACCTTGGCTGGCCTCAGGTCTGTGCGCTGGCAAGGGCCAGCGACAACGACCATGTGATCAAGCTCGTTCACGCCATGGCCGCACAACAGGCCCTGGCGCAGCATCCCGCTTGGTTGCAGGCAGCGGTTGCAGCGGTGACCGATTCCTGAGGTTCACGGCCTGCCTGTCAACCCAAGCCGCTGCGCACCGCCCCCTCGATCGTCGCCGGATACGGCCCGTCCACATGGTCCCCCGCCACGCTCAGCCCCGCCGCAATCCGCGCCACCGGGCGCCGCAACCCCGGCACACAGCGAAACGTCGCCCGCTTCTCCGCCACCAGCTTCACCAGCACCGCGCCCTGCGCCCCCTCGCCACGCAGCACCGACCGCGCCTGCGCCAGCAAGGCCGCGCCGGTCACGTCCATCCCTTGTGCGACCCACGGTGCTGCGCCGCTGACGACGAAGGCGAACAGCCCCGGCGTCATGCCAAGCGCCCCGTGGTCGAAGGCAAATTGCGCGGGCGCCTGCGGACCTTCGGCGAGCGCCACCATCGGCGCGGCGAGCCGGGCGTTCGCCGCTCGCACATAGCCGGTGACGATCGGCTCGTACCCGAACGCCGCCGCGCTCGCTGACCACGCCGGGGCGATGTCGCGGGTCAGCCGTGCCGCCTCGCTGGCGCTGCAGGCGAGCACCACGCGGTCGAACGGCGCGTCATCGACTGTCCAGCCCGCGCCATCCGTCCGCATCGCCAGTCGCTGCACACGCTGCCCGATGCGCAGCGTCGCGCCGTGCGCGTCCAGCCAGCGCAGTGCCGGCTCCGGCAGCAAATCCGCCAGCGGGCGCCGCGGAATCAGCAGGTCACTCGCCCCCGGCCCCGAGAACAGCGCGTCGTGCAGCACCCGCAGGAAGACCCGCGCGCTGGCCGCATCCGCCGGCGTGTTCAAGGCTGCCACGCACAACGGATCGATGATTTCGGCGCGTACCCGTTCGGGCAGCGCAGCGGTCAACTGCGCCACCGTCAGCGCCGCATCGCAGCGAAAGCGCCGCAACACCCAGCCCGCCGCCGCGTTGCTCAACGCCAGCCGCTCCCGCAGCGACCAATGCCGCATCGTCCAGACCGCCCGCGTGAACGCGATCACCGGGTGCCCCGTCGGCAGTCGCAGCCCCACGCCGTCCTGGTCGAGCAAGGCCAGCGGCGTGCGCAGCAACACCGTCTCGGGATCGACGCCAACGCGGCGCATCAGGCCGAGCGTGGCGGTGTACGCGCCGATGAGGATGTGCTGGCCGTTGTCCAGACGCGGCTCGCCAGCGTCGGCGGCGAGGCTGCGGGCGCGGCCACCGGCCTGGTGAGCCATTTCGAACAGCGTGACGCGCTCGCCGGCATCGACCGCCGCGACCGCCGCCGCCAGCCCGGCCCAGCCCGCGCCGACCACCGCCGTCGTCGTCGTGCTCATGCCAGCCGCAGCCGATTGGCTTCGATGGCGCTGCGCACGCGCTTGACCGTGGCTGGCCGGATTGAGCGGCCGGCCGCAATGGTCGAAAACCGCCCGGCCAGCTCGACCATGCGCACCACCACGGCCGCCGCCCAGGCCCGGTCCAGCCCGCCTTGGTTGGCCAGCATCAGCAGGTGCGCACGGGTGATGTCCCGGCCTTCTCCGCACACGTCCATCTGGTGCTCGCCCCCCGGTCCTTCGGAAAACGTCAGGTCGTAGCACGGCGCCAGCCGCCAACTGCGGTCCCGCCCGAGCCGGAAGGACACGTTCTTGGCGTGGTCGTCCCGGTTGTGGAACACCACGTTGAACACCGCCCGCTCGTAAGCCTTGCGCACCTCGTGCTCGTCCCGCGTGAACAGCCGGGTGGCCCGCAGCAGCGTCGTGTAATCGACGGCGGACGGCAGCCGGAAATCCACCTGCAGCGCCCCGGCCAGCGTATGCACCGGCACGCGCAGCCCGTCTTCCACGTCGAAGCGGGCGATGCCAAACGCTCCCAGGCGCGTGTCGAGGTCGAAGCTGCGGGTGTCGGGCATGTCCAGACCGGCCTCCCGCGCCAGTTGGGCATAGGCATCTTCCAGCGCGCAGACCTCCTTGTGCTCCCCGCTGGCCTGGAACTTGACCAGCCAGGGCCGGCTCGCGGGGAAGGGCGCCGTGCTGACCTCGCCCGTGCGCGGGTCGTGGTGGACCAGCACCTTGGGCCGAGCGCCTTGCGGGGAGCCGCCGAGCAGTGCCAGTTGGCGCAAGGCCACGCTGTCCCGGTCATGCACCACAGTGCGCACCTCACGGGCCAGGTCGAGCAGCCGCAGCCCATCTGCCACCATCGACTGGGGTTCTGCCGGCTCGAACGTCAGCGCCCCCAGCGTGCGCTCGCCGAGGAAACTCAGGCGGTCCAGCGGCGAAACCGTGGCCGGGTGTACGCCGTTCTTGCGGAACAGCCGGTCCATCAACAGCAACCCCCAGCCATCGGGCAGCGCGTCGGCGATGAGGCCCGGCAGGTGTTGCTGGTGTGCAGGGAATCTGCTGAAGACGCCCGGCCGCAGGGGCAGGTGGCGTGGTGACAGCTCCAGACCTTGGCGCAAGGCGTCGGCCGAATACTCGAACAGGAGATCGTGCCCCTCATGGGCCAGCGTACCCAGCAGCCACTGCTCGCCCCAGCCGGCGTAATGCACCAGGACTTTGCGGATCATGGCCGAGGCGGTCGCTGGCGGGGGGCGCGCTGACGGGGCGTGCTGGCGCGGCGCTCCAGTTCGGCGATCGAGCGTGGCGGTGGCGGCACGAACAGGGACTGCAACTCGCCCTCCAATCCCAGCACCTGCACCACCCGCACCAGCGAGGCCAGCGTGGTCTGGCCCTGGCCTTCGAGGGTCACGACGGTGCCGCGAGACAGACCCGCCCGCCGAGCCAGTTCGGATTGCGTCCAGCCCCGCGCCAGCCGCACCGTCTTGAGCCGCTGACCCAAGGTCTGACAGATTTCGTCAGAGGAGGCGAGTCCAAAGTCCAGTATGTTGAACATAGACTGGCATTTTAGGCATTGGTGACCGGTTTGCTAATCATCGCCCGCGCCAGTTCGTCTGCATCGCGATCCAGAGCTTCCTCACCGGCGTCAGCGACACGCGCTGGTGCAGCACCTGGAACTGGTTCGCCTCGATCTCGCGCAGCAGCGTGCGGTAGATGTTGGCCATCATCAGGCCCGGCTTCTGCGCCCGCCGATCCGCTTCGGGCAGCAGGGCGAGGGCTTCGTCGTAGGTGCGGTGGGCGCGTTCGGCCTGGAACTGCATCAGTGCCGTGAACCGCTCGCTGTAACCGCGTTTCAGGATCTCGTTGGCCTTCACGTCGAACTGCTTCAGCTCGTTCACCGGCAGGTAGATCCGCCCGAGCCGTGCGTCGTCGCCCACGTCGCGGATGATGTTGGTGAGCTGGAAGGCCAGGCCCATCTTGTGGGCGTAGGCGGTGGTCTGCGGGGTGGTCTGGCCGAAGATGCTGGCCGCGACCTCGCCGACGATGCCCGCCACCAGATGGCAATACCGCTGCAGGCCGGGGTAGTCGAGGTAGCGGCTTTGCTGCAGGTCCATCTCGCAGCCGTCGATGACCGCGTGCAGGTGCGCGGCGGTGATGTTGTACAGCGGCGCGTGGGGCATCAGCGCCAGCAGGACGGGGTGCTGCGACGGCTGCCCGCCGAACGCCTTGGCGACTTCCGAGCGCCACCACGCCAGCTTGGTCGCCGCCACCCCGGCGTCACTCGTCTCGTCCACCACGTCGTCCACCTCGCGGCAGAACGCATAGAACGCGGTGATCGCGGCCCGGCGCGGCGGCGGCAGGAAGAGGAAGGCGTAGTAGAAGCTGGAGCCGCTCTTGGCGGCCTTCTCTTGAACGTAGTGTTCGGGCGTCGTCGTCATGGGGCGGGATTGTCTCAGTGAACGGGCCGCTCACATGGCCATTGCGCGCCACAGCAACCCCGGCGCATCCACTGCCCCAATCTTCGGCCGCCTCTGCAACACCTCGAACTCCATCGCCTCGATCTTGTCGAGAATCCGCAACCCCCCTTGCACCACCAGCCGCAGTTCCCAGCCGGTGCGCCCCGGCAGCTTGGTGGCGAGCGGGGCGCCCGACAGCATCAGCTCGCGTGCCCAGCGCACCTCTTTCTCCACCAGCGCCCGCGTCGCCCCCGTGTCGCGCTGGCGCATCAGGTCGTCCACCGCCACGCCCACCTCCGCGCAATCGACCAGCGGCACATACAGCCGGTCCCGTGGCAAATCCACACTCAGGTCTTGCCAGAAATTGATGAGCTGCAGCGCGGTGCAGATCGCGTCCGACTGCACCAGCGCGTCCAGTTCGCGCACCCCATACAGGTGCAGCAGCAGCCGCCCGACCGGGTTGGCGGAACGCTTGCAGTAGTCGAGCAGGGCGGCCCGATCCGGGTAGCGTCGCTGGTGCGTGTCTTGCTCGAAGGCGGACAGCAGCGCCTCCAGCAGCGGCAGAGGCAGGTGGTGCCGCCGGAACATGGCCGCCAGTGGCACGAAGACGCCTTCCCAACGCGGCGTCGGCGCATGGCCGCGGGCGACGCTGCGCAGGTCTTCGCGGTAGGCGTCGAGGTCGGCCAGCCGCTGCTCGGGGGTCGCGTCGCCCTCGTCGGCGATGTCGTCGGCCGTGCGGGCGAACCAGTAGATCGCGGTGACGGCCGGGCGCAGTGCGGGTGGGCACAGCACCGAGGCGACGGGGAAGTTCTCGTAGTGATCGACGCTCATGCGTGATTATCGCCACGGGAATTGACATCGGTTCAGGCCGCCTCGTACATTACTGACCAGTCAGTCAGTTGGAGCTTCCCCCATGCGACCCCGCCTCATTCGCGCCCGCCGTCCCTTGTCGATGGCCGTTGGCCTGTCGTTGCTCACCGTGCTGGCCGCCTGCTCGAAGCCCGAGCCGCAGCCTGAACCGATCCGCGCCGTGCGCACCCAGAAGGTGAGCACCGGATCGGCCACCGCGCAGCAGGAGTACGCCGCCGAGGTCAAGGCACGCACCGAGACGCGATTGAGCTTCCGGGTCGGCGGCAAGCTGATGAGCCGCTCGGTCAACGTGGGCGACGAGGTGAAGGCGGGGCAGGTGATCGCGCAGCTTGATCCCTCGGACCTGAAGCTCGGCCAGGACGCCGCTGCCGCCGGCCTGCGGGCTGCCCAGGCGAACTGGGACCAGACCAGCGCCGACCTCAAGCGGTACCAGGAGCTGCACGGTCAGGGCTTCATCGGCGGTGCCGAACTGGAGCGCCGCGCCACCGCGCTCAAGGCGGCCCAGGCCACGCTCGACCAAGCCCGCGTCCAGACCAGTGCGCAAGGCAACCAGACCCAGTACACCCGCCTCGTCGCCGATGCCGCGGGCGTGGTGACAGGCGTCGATGCCGAGCCGGGCACGGTCGTCGGCGCCGGCACGCCCATCGTGCGGCTGGCGCTGGCCGGGCCGCGGGACGTGGTGTTCAACGTGCCGGAAGACCGGGTCGCGTCGGTGCGGGCCGTGCTGAAGCAGCCGGGTGCCTTGCAGGTTCGCCTCTGGGGCGCGACCGGCGAACCAGTGCGCGCCACGCTGCGCGAGATCGCCGCCGCCGCCGATCCGACCACGCGCACCTTCGCCGCCAAGGCCGATCTGGCCGCCAGCGACGTGCGCCTCGGCCAGACCGCCACTGTCGCCTTCGATCTCGTCAAGCGCGACGCGGTCACGCGCCTGCCGCTGGCCGCCGTGGTGGAGCAGGGCGGCAAGAGCGTGGTCTGGCTGCTCGACGCGGCCACGATGACGGTCAAGCCGCAGCCGGTGCAGCTCGCCGGGGCGGATGGCAATCTGGTGCTGGTCAACAGCGGCGTGCAGCCGGGGCAGGAGGTGGTGACGGCCGGCGTGCATGTGCTGACCACGGGCATGAAGGTCAAGCGGTACGTCGAGCCGGTGCGCCCGGCGGCGTCGCGTTGAGCGCAAGGTCAAGGTCCGCACCATGAACCCGCACACCCACGACACCGCCCCGCGCTCTGGCTTCAACATCTCCCGCTGGGCCTTGGAGCACCCGGCGCTGACCCGTTACCTCATGGTCGTGCTGATGGTGCTCGGCTTCGCCGCGTACTTCCAGCTCGGCCAGGACGAAGACCCGCCGTTCACCTTCCGCGCCATGGTCGTGCAGGCGGTCTGGCCCGGTGCCACCGCGCAGCAGATGGCGGATCAGGTCACGGACAAGATCGAGAAGACGCTCCAGGAAGTCCCCAACGCCGACATCATCCGCAGCTACACCAAGCCGGGCGAGTCGGTCACCATCTTCCAGATCAAGGACAGCTCGCCGCCGAAGGAAGTCCCGCAGATCTGGTACCAGACGCGCAAGAAGATCGGCGACATGCGGGCCACGCTGCCGGCCGGCGTGATCGGGCCGTTTTTCAATGACGAGTTCGGCGATGTGTACGGCTCGATCGTGGCGCTGTCGGCGGATGGCTTCAGCACCGAGGAGCTGCGCGAGTTTGCGGACGACGTGCGCTCGAAGCTGCTGCAGGTCAAGGACGTGGCCAAGGTGGAAACCTTCGGCGCGCAGCCGGAGAAGGTGTTCATCGAGCTGTCCGGCAAGCGACTGGCGCAACTGGGACTCGATCTGAACCAGGTGATCGGCCAGATCGGCACGCAGAACGCGGTCGAGAGCGCCGGTGTCCTCAACGCCGACACCCAGAACCTGCAGATCCGCGTCGGCGGCCAGTTCCGCACGGTGGAGGAACTCGGTCAGTTGCCGATTCGCGTCGTCAACCCGGCCACGGGCGTGGCGAGCATGACCAAGCTGGGTGATGTCGCCACGATCAAGCGCGGCTACAGCGACCCGCCGGCCGTCAAGGTGCGCCACCAGGGCGAGCCGGTGATCGCGCTGGGCGTGTCGATGGCCAAGGGCGGCGACATCATCGCGCTGGGCGAGGCGCTGCACCACAAGGTCGAGCAGATCCGCGCCGAGCTGCCCGCCGGCATCACGCTGACGCAGGTGCAGGACCAGCCGGTGGCCGTGGCGCGCTCGGTGGGCGAGTTCGTCGGGGTGCTGATCGAGGCGATCGCGGTGGTGCTGGCGGTGAGCTTCATCAGCCTGGGCCTGCACTTCAAGCCGTTCCGCATCGACATCTGGCCGGGGCTGGTCGTGGCGATCACGATCCCGCTGGTGCTGTCGATCACCTTTGTCACGATGTATTACTGGGGCGTCGGGCTGCACAAGATCTCGCTCGGCTCGCTGATCATCGCGCTGGGCTTGCTGGTGGACGACGCGATCATCGCGGTCGAGATGATGGTGCGCAAGCTGGAAGAGGGCCACGACAAGCTCTACGCCGCCACCTACGCCTACGACGCCACCTCGATGCCGATGCTGACCGGCACGCTGATCACCGCCGCGGGTTTCCTCCCCATCGGCATGGCCAAGTCCACGGTGGGCGAGTACACCTTCGCGATTTTCGCGGTGACCTCGGCGGCGCTGGTGATCTCGTGGGTGGTGTCGGTGTACTTCGTGCCGTATCTGGGCGCACGGCTGCTGCGGGTCAAGCCGCACGCCGAAGGCCAGTCGCACGACCTGTTCGACACGCCGTTCTACAACCGCTTCCGCCGGCTGGTGGACTGGTGCGTCGGCCACCGCTGGATCACGATCGGGCTGACGATCGGCGTGTTCGTGCTCGGGCTGGCGGGCATGG
>NZ_JAAFKF010000127.1 GCF_013299175.1 Sphaerotilus sp. | reverse complement strand
CCGCGCCGTCGTACTCGGTCGGCACCGCCACGCCGTAGCAGCCCAAAGCGGCCAGCCCCTTCAGCTCGGCAGCGGGAAAGTGGTGCGCCTTGTCCCAGCGCGCCGCGTGCGGGGCGATCTGGTCTTGCACGTAAGTGCGGATGGCATCCTGGATGGCGCGGTGGTCGTCGCTGAGCAGCATGGGCGGGATCTCTGGCAGGGGGAGTGGACGGGAAGGGGTGGTGCGAGCAGCAGGAACAGCCAGCCGCCAAGCGCGAGAAAGGCCAGCGTCTTGTGGGGCGTGTCCGCGTCGATGAACTGCGGCAGGAAGGCGAGGAAGAACAGCGCGACCTTCGGGTTCAGCACATTCGTCAGCAAGCCTTGCCGGAACACGCGCCCGAGCGGCACCGGGGCGATCGTCCCCGCTGTGGTGGTGGCGCCCGCCGGTTGCAGCGCACTGCGCAGCATGCCCACCGTCAGCGCGAACAGGGGCAGGTCATGCAGCCCGAGGTCCGGCATCACAGCATCTCCACCGCCAGCGCCGTCGCCTCGCCCCCGCCGATGCACAGCGCCGCCACGCCCTTCTTCAGCCCGCGCTTGCGCAGCGCGCCCAGCAGCGTGACCACGATCCGCGCCCCCGACGCCCCGATCGGGTGCCCCAGCGCGCACGCGCCGCCATGCACGTTGACGATCTCGTGCGGCAGCCTGAACTCGGCCATCGCCGCCATCGTCACCGCCGCGAACGCTTCGTTGACCTCCCACAGGTCGACTTCGCCCGCCTGCCAGCCCGCCTTGTGCAGCGCCTTCTCGATCGCGCCGGCGGGGGCGGTCGAGAACCACGCCGGCTCCTGCGCGTGGACCGCGTGGCCGACGATGCGTGCCACTGGCGTCAACCCGCGTGCGGCAGCGGTCGAGGCGCGCATCAGCACCAGCGCCGAGGCACCGTCCGAGATGCTGCTGGCGTTGGCGGCGGTGATGGTGCCGTCCTTCTTGAACGCGGGTTTCAGGCTGGCGATCTTGTCGAGCTTGGCCTTGAAGGGCTGTTCGTCCTGCCGGATCACGGTGTCGCCGCCGCGGCCCTTGACCGTCACCGGCGCGATTTCCCAGTCGAAACTGCCGTCCTCGTTGGCCGCTTTGGCGCGGGTCGTCGAGGCGATGGCGAAAGCGTCCTGCGCCTCGCGGGTGAACCCGTATTTCGCCACGCACTGTTCGGCGAACACGCCCATCGCCTTGCCGCGCTCGTAGGCGTCTTCCAGCCCGTCGATGGCCATGTGGTCGAACAGGTGGGTGGCGCCGTACTTCACGCCTTTGCGCGCAAACATCAGGTGCGGTGCGTTGGTCATGCTCTCCATGCCACCGGCCACCACCACGTCTGCGCTCTCGGCCTTCAGCATGTCATGGCCGAACATCATGGCGCGCATGCCCGAGCCGCACATCTTGCTCAGCGTCACCGCCCCGGCCGACTGCGGCAGCCCCGCCGCCAGCACCGCCTGACGTGCCGGCGCCTGTCCCTGTCCTGCCATCAGGCAGTTGCCCATGAGCACTTCGCTCACCGCCTCGCCAGGAATGCCCGCACGCTCGACGGCGGCGCGGATGGCCACCCCGCCCAGCTCCCAGGCGGCCAGCGAAGCGAAATCGCCGAGCAGGCCACCAATGGGCGTGCGGGCAGCCGAGACGATGACGATGGGATCAGCCATGGGTGGACTCCGGGGCAGGGGATGACGTTGGGGTGCGGTAGCGGCGGTGCACCGATTCGACGGCGCGGGCGTAGGCGGGTTCGATGTCGTCGATGCCGGCCACGGTCATGCGCAGGTCTTCGAGCAGGCCGTTGTGCAGGCCGTAGACCCAGCCGTGGATGACGACTTCCTGGCCGCGCTGCCAAGCATCTTCGACGATGGTGGTGCGGCAGACGTTGAGCGCCTGCTCCAGCACGTTCAGCTCGACCAGCGCGTCCACACGCTGCTCGGCGGGTACGCAGTCGAGGAAGGCGCGGTGGGCGTCGCGCACGTCCTGGATGTGGCGCAGCCAGTTGTCGGCCAGCCCCACGCGCAGGTTGTTCAGCGCCGCCTTCACGCCACCGCAGTTGGAATGGCCCACGACGATGACGTGCCGCACCCGCAGCGCATCCACCGCGAACTGGATCACCGACAACGCGTTCAGGTCACTCGGCACCACCACGTTGGCAATGTTGCGGTGGACGAACAGCTCGCCCGGCAGCAGATCGACCAGCTCGTTGGCTGGTACCCGGCTGTCCGCGCAGCCGATCCACAGGTACTGCGGCGTCTGCTGCTTGAGCAGGCGCGTGAAGAAACCAGGCTCGCGCTGCTCGACTTCAGAGGCCCAGCGGCGGTTGTTCTCGAAGAGTTCGTTCAGTTCAGTGCTCATGGACGGATTGTTGCGTAGCGGCCGAGGCAACAGGCTGACAAACGGGTTTCAGCCGCGCACGTCGTTCCGGCCGGTGATGGTCATCAGGGTGGCGGTGATCGTGGCGACGAGCTGGTCTTCGCCGGGGCGGTTGGGGTGGGGCTGCCACGCCTGCCCGTCGGCGACGCTGATGGTGCGGCCGGCCTTGGTCACGCGGCCTTCGATGCGCAGCAGCGGCCCGCGCGCCGGGGCCAGCAGGTTGACCTTGAACTCGATCGTCAGCACCCCCGCGTCCGCCGGCATCAGCGTGGCCGCCGCGTAGCCGCAGGCCGAGTCGAGCGCGGTGGAGACGATGCCGGCGTGGATGAAGCCGTGCTGCTGCGTGACGCGCGCACTGTGCGCCAGGGTCATCGCGATGCGGCCCGGGGCCACCTCGACCAGCTCGGCGCCGATCAGCGCCATCGCCGCCTGCTGGGCGAACGACTCGCGCACGCGGGCGGCGTAGTCCGCATCGGCGGGCGGGAAGTCGGGGGAAGGGAGGTTCGGCATGGTCGGCGGTTGATGTTTACGTTGACGTTTACGTTTACGTAAACGTCAATCATAGCGACCCTGTCAGACCGGTGGCATCCGGGTTTGTCCCGCTTCGGCGAGCAGGCCCAGCGCGCGTTCCTCGTGCTGCTGGATCTCGGCCAGCGTGATCTGGATGTCCTCCATCTGCTGCGCGAGCTGGTCGCGGTGGGCTTGCAGGATGGCGAGGAAGGCGGTGAGCTGCTGCGTGGTGTCCGAGGGCGACTCGTACATGTCCACGAGCTGCTTGATCTCCTGCAGGCTCAGGCCGAGCCGCTTGCCGCGCAGCGTGAGCTTGAGCCGGGTGCGGTCGCGCACGGTGTAGACGCGGTTGCGGCCGTCGCGGGCGGGGGTGAGCAGGCCCATGTCCTCGTAGAAGCGGATGGCGCGCGGCGTGATGTCGAACTCCTGCGCCAGCTCGCTGATGGTGTAGGTGCAGGTCGCTTGGGCGACATCGCTGGCATCTGGGGTCGAGCGGTCAGGGGTGGTCATGGATACACTGCGGTGGACGGTGTTGACGTGAACGTCAACGTAAAGATCACTGGGTCGGCCCTCAGTCTACCCAGTCCACGCCCCGGAGCAGACATGGCGAACCCGCAGGAACACGAACTCACCTACGCCCTGGGCGACACGCTGCCCGCACTCGGCCAGACGCTGGAGATCGCGCCCGGCATCCGCTGGCTGCGCATGGGGCTGCCCTTCGCGCTGGACCACATCAACCTCTGGCTGGTGCGCGACACGCTGGACGGCCGCGAGGGCTGGACCATCGTGGACTGCGGCATCAGCAACGACGGCACCCGCGCCGCCTGGGAGCAGGTCTTCGCCGAGGCGCTGGACGGCCTGCCCGTGCTGCGCGTCATCGTCACCCACATGCACCCGGACCACATCGGTCTGGCGCACTGGCTGACCGAACGCTGGAGTACCCCGGAGTGGCCGTGCCGCCTGTGGATCAGCCTGACGGACTGGAACGCGGCGCGCATGGCCTCGCTCTCGACCACCGGCTTCGGTGGCGAGGCGGCGGCGACGTTCTTCGCCAGCCACGGCGTGACCGACCCGACCGCGCTCGACAAGGTGCGCCAGCGCGGCAATTACTATTCCGGCATGGTGCCGCAGGTGCCGCGCCAGTTCCGCCGGATGATGGAAGGGCAGCGGCTGACGCTGGGTGGCCAGGTCTGGACCTGCCATGCCGGCCACGGCCACGCCCCGGAGCACATCAGCCTGCACTGCGAGGCGCTCGGCGTGCTGATCTCGGGTGACATGGTGCTGCCGCGCATCTCGACCAACATCAGCGTCATCGACATCGAGCCGGAGGGCGATCCGCTGCCGCTGTATCTGGCGTCGATCGAGCGGATGCGCAAGCTGCCCGCGGACACGCTGGTGCTGCCGTCCCACGGGAAACCGTTCCGCGGCCTGCATCCCCGCATCACCCAACTGCAGGACCACCACACCGACCGCCTCGCCGACGTGATGGCGGCCTGCGCGGTGCGGCCGCATTCGGCGTTCGAGATCCTGCCGGTGCTGTTCAAGCGCCCGCTGGACCTGCACCAGCTCACCTTCGCGCTCGGCGAGGCGCTGGCCCACCTGCATGCGCTGTGGCTGGGCGGCGACCTGCAGCGGGTGCGTCAGGCCGACGGCGTCTGGCGCTTCGCGGCGGTCTGAGTTTTTTTGGCGGGCTTCTTGCGCGCCACCTTGGCCTTGGGCAGGACCACGCCGACGCGCTCGACCATCTCGCGCGCGAAGGCGATGAAGGCCAGCGATCCCTTGGCAGACGGATCGAACACGACGCCGGGCAAGCCGTAGCTCGGCGCCTCCGCCAGCCGCACGTTGCGCGGGATGATGGTCTGGAACACCTTGTCGCCGAAGTGCGCCTGGAGCTGTTCGCTGACCTGCTGCTGCAGCGTGATGCGCGGATCGAACATCACCCGCAGCAGGCCGATGATGCTGAGGTCGCGGTTCATGTTGGCGTGGACCTGCTTGATCGAGTTCACCAGGTCCGACAGCCCTTCCAGCGCGAAGTATTCGCATTGCATCGGCACCACCACGCCGTGTGCGCAGGTCAGGCCGTTGAGCGTCAGCAGGCTCAGGGACGGCGGGCAGTCGATCAGGATGAAGTCGTAGTCGTCCTGCACCTCGGCCAGCGCGGCTTTCAGGCGGCGGTCGCGGTGCTCCATCTGGACCAGCTCCACCTCGGCCCCCGCCAGCTCGCGGTTGGCGCCCAGCACGTCGTAGCCGACCTTCTCCACCGTCTGCCGTGCCTCGCGCACGCTGGCCGAACCGAGCAGCACGTCGTAGACCGTCAGCGCCAGCGCCCGCTTGTCGAGACCCGACCCCATGGTCGCGTTGCCCTGGGGATCGAGGTCGATCAGCAGGACACGCTGCTGGATCTTCGCCAGCCCGGCGGCCAGGTTGACGGTGGTGGTCGTCTTGCCGACACCACCTTTCTGGTTGGCGATGCAGAAGATCTTGGCCATGTGGGGAGGGGCGCTCGGGCCGTGGTCGGGGCTGAAGGGAGGGCGGAGGGCAGGGCGATCAGGAGCGTATCAGGCGCAGCCCGAATCCGATCAGGCACACGCCCGCGAAACGCTGCAGCGCCATGCCGAGGCGCTGGTGGGCGCGCACCTTGGCGGCAATCGCCTCGGCGAAGGCGCACAGCGTCAGGCACCACACCGCCGTGATCACGGCGACGGTCACGGCCATCGCCGCGAAGGTGGGGATGCCGCGGTGCGTGGCCGGGTCGATGAACAGCGGGAAGAAGGCCATGTAGAACACGATTGCCTTCGGGTTCAGCAGGGTGATGAGCAGCGCCTGCCGGGCGTAGTGGCGCGGGGCGATCTGCACCGGGCTGGACGAAGCGCCCGCGCGCGGGAACAGCAGCCGCCAGCCCATCCAGCCGAGGTAAGCCGCACCCGCCCAGCGCACTCCGTCGAACACGGCCGGATGTGCCGCCAGCAGCGCCGCCACGCCAGCGACCGCCAGCCACAGCAGGATCTGGTCCCCGACGATCACCCCGAAGGTCGCTGCCGCGCCACCCCGAAAGCCGCCCTTGGAGGTCGCGCCCAGCAGCGCGAAGGTGCCCGGTCCCGGCAGGGCCAGGAGCACGATGATGGCGACACAGAAGGCGCCGAAATCCGCGATGCCGAACATGGTTCAGAGTCCTGTGGTGGGTGGCTGCCGCCGTAGCCGCATCCAGACGATGCAGCGTTCCGCGTTCAAGCCCGGCACCTGCAAGGGTTCCACGTGGAACACCTCGACATCGCCGGGCAGCGCCGCGATCTCGTCCGCCGGGTGCTGGCCTTTCATCGCCATCCACACGCCGCCCGGCGCCAGCAGCGGGCGCGTCAGCGTCACGATGTCCGGCAGCGAGGCGAAGGCGCGTGCGGTGATCAGCGGCCACTGCGTGTCGGTGATCGCCTCGACGCGGGTGTGGCGGGCCTGCAGGTTCGGCAGGCGCAGCTCGGCCGCCACCTGGCGCACGAACGTCACCTTCTTCTGCACGGTGTCCACGCAGGTGACGGCGGCGTTCGGCTGCGTGGTCGCGATGACGACCCCTGGCAACCCGCCGCCGCTGCCCACGTCCATCACCGACACCGATGCGCCGCCCGTGTGCCGGCGCATCGGCGCCATCACCGCCAGGCTGTCCAGCAGGTGGTGCGTCAGCATCTGCGCCGGGTCGCGCAGCGCGGTGAGGTTGTAGACCTTGTTCCAGCGCGCCAGCAGGTCGAGGTAGCCGAGCAGCCGATCCGCTTCAGCGTCTGTCAGCGGGCAGCCGAGGGCCGCGGCTCCGGCGATCAGGTCATGCCGCATGGGCGAACCCCTGGATGCGGTGCTTTTTCAGATGCACCAGCAGCAACGAGATCGCGGCCGGCGTCACCCCCGAGATCCGCGAGGCTTGGCCCAGCGTCTCCGGTTGGTGGCGCGTGAGCTTCTGGCGCACCTCGATCGACAGCGCCGTGACCTGCGCATAGTCGAGGTTGGCGGGCAGCTTCAGGTGCTCGTAGGCGCTGGCGCGCTGCACTTCGTCGTTCTGCTTGTCGATGTAGCCGGCGTACTTGGTGGCGATTTCGAGCTGTTCGATCACCGCGTCGGCCAGCGTTTCACCGAGTTCGGTTTGCAGTGTTTCACGTGAAACTACGGCACCCGGATGGGCGATCGCCAGCACTTCTGCCACCGTGTCGAAGGTGATGCCGGGGCGGCGCAGCAGGTCTGTCAGGTTGTATTCGTGCTCGATCGCCTTGCCGAGCAGCCGTTCTCCGTCCGCCGCCGGCAGCGTGGCCGGGCGAACCCAGGTGCTCTTCAGGCGCTGTGTTTCACGTGAAACAGCGTCCCGCTTGCGGTTGAACGCATCCCAGCGCGCATCGTCCACCAGCCCGACATGGCGGCCGAGTTCGGTCAGGCGCAGGTCGGCGTTGTCCTCGCGCAGTTGCAGGCGGAACTCGGCGCGGCTCGTGAACATGCGGTACGGCTCGGTCACGCCCTTGGTGATCAGGTCATCGACCAGAACGCCCAGATAAGCCTGGTCGCGGCCGAAGGTGAGGGCGTCCTTGCCCTGGACCTGCAGCGCGGCGTTGGCGCCTGCGTGCAGCCCTTGCGCCGCGGCTTCCTCGTAGCCGGTCGTGCCGTTGATCTGGCCGGCGAAGTAGAGGCCGCCGATCGCCTTCGATTCGAAGGTGCTCTTCAGCTCGCGCGGGTCGAAGTAGTCGTACTCGATCGCGTAGCCGGGCCGCAGGATGTAGGCATTCTCCAGCCCCGCCATCGTGCGCACGGCGGCGAGCTGGATGTCGAAGGGCAGGGAAGTCGAGATGCCGTTCGGGTAGAACTCGTGCGTCGTCAGCCCCTCGGGTTCGAGGAAGATCTGGTGCGAATCCTTGTCGGCGAAGCGGTTGATCTTGTCCTCGATCGACGGGCAGTAGCGCGGCCCGACCCCTTCGATCACGCCGGTGAACATCGGGCTGCGGTCGAAGCCGGTGCGCAGGATGTCGTGGGTCTGCTGGTTGGTGTGCGTGATCCAGCAGGGGACTTGCTTCGGGTGCTGCGCGGCGTGGCCCATGAAGCTGAACACGGGCACCGGGTCGAGATCGCCGGGCTGCTCGACGCACTTGCTGAAGTCGATCGAGCGGCCGTCGATGCGCGGCGGCGTGCCGGTCTTCAGGCGTGCTTGCGGCAGCTTCAGCTCTTTCAGCCGCGCCGACAGGCTCACCGCCGGCGGATCACCCGCACGGCCGGCGGGGTAGTTGTTCAGGCCGACGTGGATCTTGCCGTCGAGGAAGGTGCCCGCCGTCAGCACCACCGCCGCGGCGCGAAAGCGGATGCCGATCTGGGTCACGGCGCCGACCACGCGGTCGCCTTCGACCATCAGGTCGTCCACCGCCTGCTGGAAGATCCACAGGTTCGGCTGGTTCTCCAGGCGGTGGCGGATGGCCGCTTTGTAGAGGATGCGGTCGGCCTGTGCCCGGGTGGCGCGCACGGCCGGTCCCTTGCTCGAATTCAGGATGCGGAACTGGATGCCCGACTCGTCCGTCGCCGCCGCCATCGCGCCGCCGAGCGCGTCGATCTCCTTGACCAGGTGGCCCTTGCCGATCCCGCCGATCGACGGGTTGCAGCTCATCTGGCCGAGCGTCTCGATGTTGTGGGTGAGCAGCAGCGTGCGGCTGCCCATGCGGGCGGCGGCGAGCGCGGCTTCGGTGCCGGCGTGGCCGCCACCGACGACGATGACGTCAAATGTGTCGGGGTAGAGCATCGGGCGCTCCGAGTGAGGACGGGGTGTCCGCACGGGGCGCGCGGACAAACCTCGATTTTAGTTTCGTGCGGCGACGGCGCGTGCGTGCAGCGCAGAGACCGCTTCCGGCACCATGCGGCTCAGCGCATCACGGGCTTCGGACGAGGCGATCATCTCCACCTGCTCTGGCGTCATGCTGTCCGGATCGCCGCCCATCAGGATGATCGGGGCCAGCAAGTCGGCCAGTTCCGGATCGTCGAACATCGCGTTCCAGTGGTCCGGCGTCAGCGCCGCGGCGTGCAGGAAGCCGATGCACCACAGCTCCGCGTCCACCACCACGTCCGAGGCATCGTCGCTGCCGGGGATCTCGGCGATGCCGAACAGCGGCTCCAGCGTATCGGGGCCCTCCTTCAACTGGCGGTCGATCGAGGCAAGGTGGCGCAGGGCGAGCTGCACGACACGCTTGGTCTGCTTGCCGCTGGCGAACGGCGAACTGTCCGGATCGTCGCTGCCCCACAGGCCGGGCACCCACACGTCGGCGTCGGGCAGCGTCGGCGACAGCAGCAGCGCGGTCAGGTAGCCGTCGAGGCTTTCCATGTCCATGATCGACTCGTCCGACGCCGCCGCGAGCAGCAACTGGTCGAGTTCGTCCATCTCCGCTTCGGTCAGCGGCGGGTTGTCGAGGGCGGGGTTGTATTGGGGGTGTTTCACG
>NZ_JAAFKF010000126.1 GCF_013299175.1 Sphaerotilus sp. | reverse complement strand
CGGCTTGAACGCTCGACCCCGGGCTGAACCCCGGGGCTTGTCGCTTCGTCCGGGTCAAAGAGGAATTTGAGGCTCAAGACCCGGCCTCAAGCAGCCTGCAGGAACTGTTCCTCGAAGCGCACGGCCACCTCGACCTCGCGGGGCGAGACATCGAAGAGCCGCGCCACAGCCGCTTTCTGCCGCCCCTCGGCCAGAAAGGCCGAATACAGCGCGGCCGTCGGCACCCCACAGGACTCGATCATCGGGTGACCGAACTGGCAGGCCGGATCGACCACCACCACCCGGCTGCGCGGCTGCGGATACCAGCGCCGCGCCCGGCCGTTCTCGTACTCGATGCCGGCGTAGAGCGAATCCTTGATGATCGACCGGAAGGCGTACTGCCGGCTGCGCAGGTCCAGCAGCTCGCCGTCATGCTCGCCGGCGCGGGCCTCGGCTTCCAGCGAGTCGGCAAAGATGGTCGCGCCATCGGTGACGAAACGGTGGTTGGCCAGCGGATGGTCACTGCCGAACACCTCACGGGCGGTCTGCAGACAGCGGCGCACCACCTGCAGCGGCACGCCGTGCGTCACGAACTCCCGCACCACCCGCAGCTCCAGCAGATCCTGGAAACCGATCACCGCCTCGCCCAGTTCCTCACGGTCGTACTGCGGCGACCACAGGGGTGGCACCTGCCGACACTCACGCTCCTGGCCGCGGCGGGCCGTATAGGCGTAGCCGTACAGCCAGCGGCGGATCGTCCGTGGCTCAGCGCGGACCAGCTTCGCAGCATCCGCCAAGCAGTACATGCCAAGGCCAAAGGGGTTCATCGTCGTGAGTGGCAACGGGAGTCCAGCAGTGTAACCACACCCCTGGCGCCATCATTTCAACGCATCCCACAGCAACTTCCCCCCCGACACCACCATGCCCCCCATCACCAGCCGGTAGAACAGCGTCGGCTTGACCCGCGACGCCAGCCGCACCCCCGTCCAGACCCCGGCGAGCACCACCGGCCCCAGCGCCAGCGAGGTGCCGAGGTTGCCCAGGTCGATCAGGCCAAGCTGCCAGTACGGAATCCACTTCGAGAGGTTCACGATGGTGAAGAACACCGCCATCGTGCCGCTGAAGCGCAGCGGCTCCAGCTTGAGCGGCAGCACGTAGAAGCTGATCGGCGGCGCACCCGCGTGCGCGATGAAGCTGGTGTAGCCCGACGCAGTGCCCAGCAGCCAGCCCAGCCCGCGGTGCGGCGTCGCCACATCGGCCTTCGGGGGAAAGAACAGCCGCAGTGCCACGAACAGCAGCGTCACCGCCCCCACGATGCCCGCCACCACCTTCACCGGCAGCATCCCGAACGACGCCCAGCCGATCAGGCTGCCCAGCAAGCCCGCCGGGATCAGGAAGCGCAGCAGCCGCCAGTCCGCGTGCCGCGCCAGCGCCGCCAGCCCGGAAAAATCCGCCAGACACAGCAGCGGCAGCATGACCGCTGCCGCCTGCGGCACGGGAATGGTCAGCGCCATCAGCGGCACCGCCAGCGCCCCGAAGCCGGCGCCGAAGCCGCTCTTCGACAACCCCATCAGGAACACCGCGGGAACGGCCGCGGCGTAGAACATCGGTTCGGTGATCACGGATCGGGTCTCTCGGCGCAGCGTCGCCACAAGGAAGGGGCCACAATTGTGGAATGTTTGCACCCAGCCAGAACGATGTCCGGACCTTCTTTTGCGCGGCGTGGCGCAAGCACCTCGCCGGCGAGCCGCTGTCCGCGATGGACACCCTCGCCGCGCAATGGACCGAGCGCCACCCCGAATACCACGCCGATCTCGCCGATCTGGACGCCGCGCTGGCCGCCGTCTACACCATCGAGGACGGCCGCACCAACCCCTTCCTGCACCTGTCGATGCACCTGAGCATCAGCGAACAGGTCTCGATCGACCAGCCGCGCGGCATCCGGCAGGCGGTGGAGCTGCTGGCGGCCAAGCGCGGCGACCTGCACGCCGCGCAGCACGAGGTGATGGACTGCCTGGGCGAGATGCTCTGGGAATCGCAGCGCAGCGGCCAGCCACCCGACCCCCACGCCTACCTCGACCGCGTTCGCCGCCGCGCCACCGCATGACGGCCCTGACCCGGCGGCCCTCCGCCCTGATCGCCGCGGTGGCGCTGGCCTTGCTGCTGGGACTGCAGCCCGTGACGACCGACCTCTACCTGCCCGCGCTGCCCGCGATCCAGGCCGAGCTGCACGCCTCGATGCACGCCACGCAGTTGACGATGGCCGCGCTGCTGCTGGCGTTCGGGTTCGGGCAACTGGTGGCCGGGCCGGTGGCGGATCGCTTCGGGCGGCGGCCGGTGCTGCTGACCTCGCTGTCGGTTTACCTGCTGGCCAGCTTCGCGGCCGTGCTGGCGCACACCATCGAGGCGCTGGTGCTGGTGCGGGTCGTGCAGGGCGCGGTGATGGCCGGGGTGGTCGTCGTCGCACGGGCCATGGTGCGTGACCTGTACGCGCCGCACGAGGGTGCGCGGATCATGTCGCTCGGGATGTCCGGCCTGGGCGTCATCGCCATCGCCAGCCCCTTGCTGGGCGGCTGGCTGGCCGGGCACCTGGGCTGGCACATGGCCTTCGTCGCCGCGGCGGTGATCGCGCTGGGCACGCTGGGCTTCGTCGCCACGCAGCTTCCCGAAACCCTGCGCCAGAAGAACCCGCAGGCGCTGCACCCCGGCCCGCTGCTGGACGCCTGGGCCACGGTGCTGCGCCACCCGACCTTCCGCGCTTGGGCGGGGCTGTCGGCGGCGACCTACGGCGGGCTGTTCGTGTTCCTGGCCGGATCGTCGTTTGTCTA
This sequence comes from Sphaerotilus sp., assembly GCF_013299175.1. Taxonomy (GTDB): domain Bacteria; phylum Pseudomonadota; class Gammaproteobacteria; order Burkholderiales; family Burkholderiaceae_C; genus Sphaerotilus. The sequence goes on along the minus strand of NZ_JAAFKF010000126.1, from coordinate 7,060 downwards.
CATGCAGGTGCTCGGGCTGAGCGCGGCGCAGTACGGTCTGGCCCTCGGCACCAGCTCGCTCGCCTATCTGGCCGGCACCTTCGTCTGCCGGCGCTGGCTGGTGCGGCACGGCATGGTCGGTGCCGTGCGTCGGGCGGCCTGGTTCACGCTGGCTGGTGGGTTGTCGATGGCGGCGCTGGCGGCGGCGGGCGTGCAGACGGTGTGGGCGGTCCTCGTGCCGCAGCTTCTCTTCGCCTTCGGGCACGGCACGCACCAGGCGTGCGGGCAGACCGGCGCGGTCGGCCCCTTCCCGCAGCAGGCCGGCGTGGCCTCGGCGCTGGCGGGTTTCGTGCTGGCGGTGGTGGCGTTTGGCATCGGCCAGTGGCTGGGACAGGCCCTGGATGGCACGACGAAACCGCTGGCCTACGGCGTCGCGGCCGGATCGGTGGTCACGGTGCTGATCGCCTGGACCACGGTGCAGCGCCACGGAGATGCCCCATGAGCACCGGCGCCAGCACTGTCGCAGCCGCAGCCGCAGCCAACCCGACCACCTTCGCCCTGGCCGGCCCGACCGCCAGCGGCAAGACCGCCGCCGCCCTCGCCATCGCCCGCGCCTGCCGGGAACGCAGCCTGCCACCGATCGAGATCCTCAGCGTCGATTCGGCGCTGGTCTACCGCGGCATGGACATCGGCACCGCCAAGCCTTCGGCTGCGGAACGCGCCGAGGTGCCGCACCACCTCATCGACGTGATCGCGCCGACCGCCGCGTATTCCGCCGCCGCCTTTGTCACCGATGCGCGGCGACTGATCGGCGAAATCCGCGGGCGGGGCGCGGTGCCGCTGCTGGTGGGCGGCACGATGCTGTACTTCAAGGCCCTGTTCGACGGCATCGACGCGCTGCCAGCGGCCAACCCCGCCGTGCGCGCCACGCTGGACGCCGAGGCCCGCGCCATCGGCTGGCCGGCGATGCACGCGCGGCTGGCCGAGGTCGATCCCGTCACCGCCGCACGCCTGTCGCCCAATGACGCCCAGCGCATCCAGCGGGCGCTGGAGGTGTGGCAGGTGAGCGGGCAGCCGCTGTCGAGTTTCCACACCGGCCGCTTCGACCGCACGGCGGTGGGCACGGACACTGCCATCCCGACCGCGACCGCCACACCGCCCGAGTTCCCGCTGCTGTCGCTGGAGCCGACCGACCGCGCCTGGCTGCACCACCGCATCGCGCAACGCTTCGAGGCGATGCTGGCGGGCGGTCTGATCGACGAGGTGCAGCGGCTGCGGGCACGGGGGGATCTGCACCCCGAACTGCCGTCGATGCGCTGCGTCGGCTACCGGCAGACCTGGGAGATGCTCGACGGGTTGTGGCCGGCCGCGCAGCTCGCCGAGAAGGGCACCGCCGCCACCCGCCAGCTCGCCAAGCGCCAGATCACCTGGTTGCGCGGCATGGCGCAGCGCGAGGTGATCGCCTGTGACGCGGGCGATCCGGTGGCGGTGGTGCTGGCGCGGGTGATGCCGGTGCTGGAACGGGAGGCACCGTGATGACCGCCATGCCCGCCATGCCCGGTGCCCCGCTGCTGCGCATCACCGGCTTGGGCAAACGCTACGGCGCAACCAGCGTCTTCCACAACGTCCACCTGGCGATGCAGCGCGGCGAGGTGGTCGCGCTGGTGGGCGAGTCCGGGGTGGGCAAATCGACGCTGCTGAACTGCATCGCTGGGCTGGACCGGGCGGACACTGGCACGGTCGAGATCACCGGCCGCGACGTGGGCCGCCTCACCGAACGCGAGGCGGCGCTGCTGCGGCGGGGGTCGCTGGGTTTCGTGTTTCAGGCGTTCCATGTGCTGCCGCACCTGAGCGTGGCGGACAACGTTGGCCTGCCGCTGATGCTGCAGGGCTGGCGCGACCGGGGCGAGATCGCGGCCCGCGTGCAGGGGGTGCTGGACGGTGTGGGGCTGGGCGCGCTCGGTCAGCGCCGGCCGCGCGAGTTGTCTGGCGGGCAGTTGCAGCGTGTCGCGATCGCGCGGGCGCTGGTGCATCGGCCGGCGCTGCTCCTGGCCGACGAGCCGACCGGCAACCTCGACCCGGACACCGCCCAGCGCGTGCTCGACCTGCTGTGTACCCAGGCCCGGCAGCACGGCGCGGGTTGCCTGATCGTCACGCATTCGCACACCGCCGCCGCGCAGGCCAACCGCACGCTGCGGCTGCGCGCCGACGGGGTGGAGGCGGGATGAACCGGACGCCCGGCTCAGACGTTGAGCGGCGCCGGCATGGTGTGGACGCGGTCGCGGCCGGCGCGCTTGGCGTCGTAGAGCGCCTGGTCGGCGGCCTGGATGAGCAGGTCCAGCGTCGGCGTGCTGCGGCTCAGGGCCACGGCGCCCAGGCTGATCGTCACGGCACCCGGCCGCTGGGAATCGGGCAGCCGCAGGTCCGCCGACACCGCCATGCGCATCCGGTCGGCCAGCCGCACCGCCTCGCGCTGGCCGGTCTCGGGCAGCAGCACGATGAACTCCTCGCCGCCGAAGCGCGCCAGCAGGTCGGTCTTGCGCAGCGTGGACTGGCAGGAGCGGGCGATCTCGACCAGCACCTGGTCGCCGAGCTGGTGGCCGTGGCGGTCGTTGACGCGCTTGAAGTGGTCCACGTCGATCAGCACCACCGCCATCGGACGGGCGTGGCGGGTGGCGCGCTCGAACTCCAGCGCGGCCGCCTGCATGAAGCAGCGGCGGTTGCGGATGCCCGTGAGCGAGTCGGTCATCGCCAGGGATTCGAGGCGGCGGATGGCCTGTTCCAGCGCGACGATGAGCTGGAGCGTGTAGCCGGCGCCCAGCGAGGCGATCGGCACCGGCACCAGGGCGGCCATGATCAGCGCGTGGCTGTTGAGCGACCAGCCGGCCAGCCAGTGCCAACCCGCCGTCAGCAACACCGACGCCAGCACGCTCACCCCCACCAGCACCACCGTGGCCCGCTGCACCCCCATGCGCCGCACCCAGCGGGCCACCGCCTCCAGAAAAGGGCTGATGTCGGGCTGCTGGGGCGGGTGTTCGGGGAGGTCAGGGAGTGGCGCCATACCGGAAACAATTGTGCCCGCACGAAGACACCATCCAGTACCAACCGACACGCATCTTCGCAGCGTGTGTGAACGATCACGCACCGGACACCGCCATGCACCTGCGTGACACGCTGCACCTGATCGCCCGTGAGGCGCGCCACCAGCCGGGCCGCATCGCCGTGGCGCTGCTGGCGATTGCGCTGGGCGTGGCGCTGGCGTTTGCGGTGCATCTGATCAACGCGTCGGCGCTGGCGGAATTCGGGCAGGCGGTGCGCGCGGTGAATGGCCAGCCGGATGTGGAGCTGCGCCCCGTCGGCCGCAGCGGGCTGGACGAGGCGCTCTACGCCCGCGTGGCCGCGCAGGCCGGTGTGGCGCTGGCCAGTCCGGTGATTGAGGTGGACACCTACGCGCTCGACACCCAAGGCCGCAAGCACGGGCTGAAGCTGATCGGACAGGACGCGCTGGTGGCCGCCGCGCTGGCCCCTACCCTGCTGCCGCGGCCGGACCCTGCACTGCGTGACACCCCCAGGCTGGGCCTGCTCGACCCGGACCGGGTGTTCCTCAACCCGGCGGCGCAGCGGCTGTTCGGCGTCCAGGCCGGCGAGGCGCTGCGGGTGCAGTCGGGCAACCGGCTGGTGGCGCTGACAGTGGGCGGCAGCGTCGCGGCGGACACGGGGCCGCTGGCGGTGATCGACCTGGCCGGGGCGCAGGCGCAGTTCGGGCGGCTCGGGCAGCTCAGCCGCATCGACGTGCGCCTGCAGCCGGGTGCCGACCGGGCGGCGGTGCTGCGGGCCTTGGCGCTGCCGGCGTCGGTGCGCGCGGCAGCGCCGGACGAAGCGGCACAGCGGGTGTCGAATCTCTCGCGGGCCTACCGCGTGAACCTCACCGTGCTGGCCCTGGTTGCGCTGTTCACGGGGGCGTTCCTGGTGTTCTCGGTGCAGTCGCTGGCCGTTGCCAAGCGGGTGCCGCAACTGGCGTTGCTGGGTGTGCTCGGGATGCACGCCCGCGAGCGGCTGGTGCTGGTGCTGGTCGAATCGGCGCTGCTGGGCATCGTCGGCGCGGGGCTGGGGCTGGCCTTGGGGACGGGGCTGGCGGCGCTCGCGCTGCGGGTGCTGGGCGGGGATCTGGGCAGCGGACTGCTGGGGGGCGCGGCGCCGGCCTTGCAGTGGTCGAACGGCGCGGCGCTGGTCTATGGCGGGCTGGGGCTGGCCGCGGCGCTGGCGGGTGGCTGGCAGCCGGCGCGCATGGCCGCTGCGCTGTCGCCCGCGCAGAGTCTGAAAGGGTTGGGCGGCGAGGACCAGACGCTGCGCCAGCCGTGGCGCGGGCCGGCGCTGATGCTGGCAGGAGTCGCGCTGGCGTTCGTGCCGCCGCTGGGTGAGTTGCCGCTGGCGGCGTATGGGTCGGTGGCGCTGCTGTTGCTGGGCGGGATCATGGCGGTGCCGCTGCTGGTCGGCGCGCTGATGGGCCGGATCACGCCGCCGCGGCAGCCGATCGCGCTGCTGGCCGTCGAGCGCGCCCGTGACCAGCGGGCCAGCGCGACGATCACGGTGGCGGGCGTGGTCGCGAGTCTGGCGCTGTCGGTGGCGCTGACCGTGATGGTGGCGAGCTTCCGCGACTCGGTGACGCACTGGCTGGACGAGGTGCTGCCCGCCGATCTCTATGCGCGCACGGCCACGTCCACCGCCCAGGCCGACAGCGCCTACCTCGATCCCGCGTTCGTGCAGGCCGCTGCGGCGTTGCCGGGCGTGGCGCGGGTGCAGGCGCAGCGGGTGGTGGCCGTTTCGCTCGATCCGGCGCGGGCGGCGGTGGCGCTGATCGCCCGCGAAGTCGGCGATGTGGCGCGGACGCTGCCGCTGGTCGGCGTGCTCCAGCCGCCCTCACCGGCCGGACAGCTCGACGTGTACGCCAGCGAAGCCGTGCTCGCGCTCTACGGCGTGCAGGCCGGACAGACGCTGCGCCTGCCACTGCCGGACGGACGCACCGCCGACGCGCACCTCCGCGGCGTCTGGCGCGACTACGCCCGCCAGCAAGGCTCGCTGGTCATCGACCGCCGCGACTGGCAGCGGCTCACCGGCGACGACAAGGTGAACGACCTCGCGCTGTGGCTGGCCCCAGGCGCAGCGGTGGCGCCGGTGCAGGCCGGGCTGCGCGCGCTCGCGGCCGATCCGGCGCTGCTGGAGATCGCGACGCCGGCCGAGATCCGCGCCGTGTCGCTGGCGATCTTCGACCGCAGCTTCGCCGTCACCTATTGGCTGCAGGCGGTGGCCATCGGCATCGGGCTGTTCGGCATCGCGGCGAGTTTTTCGGCGCAGGTGCTGGCGCGGCGGCGCGAGTTCGGCGCGCTGCAGCACCTCGGCACGACGCGGGCACAGGTACTCACCCTCGTCTGTGCGGAAGGTGCCCTGTGGACAGCCGTCGGCGCGCTGCTCGGGCTGGCGCTGGGCTTGGCGGTGAGCGTGGTGCTGGTGAAGGTGGTGAATCCGCAGAGTTTTCATTGGACGATGGAGCTGGCGCTGCCGTGGTGGCGGCTGGGGGCGCTGGTCGTGGCGGTGCTGGTGGCGGGGGCGGTGACGGCGTGGGTGTCGGGGCGGGCCGCGGCGTCGCATGACATGGCGCTGGCGGTGAAGGAGGATTGGTGATGGTCGGTCTCCCTCGACGGCACTGGATGCGGCTGGTGGCAGGGTCGCTGCTGCCCATGCCGCTGTCGGTCATGGCGCAAACGCAGGGCGTGCGTCGGCGTGCGCTGGCCTTCCCCGCCGACTTCGGCAGCCACCCCGACACGCAGACCGAGTGGTGGTACGCCACCGGCTGGCTGGCTCCCGCCACACCCGGCGAACGCCCCGCTGAACCCACCCACGGCTTCCAGCTCACGTTCTTCCGCTCGCGCACCGAGGTCGCCGCCGACCACCCGAGCGCCTTCGCGGCGAAGCAGTTGGTCTTTGTGCATGTGGCCCTGACCGACCTGACCGAGCGCCGCCAGCGCCACGACCAGCGCATCGCCCGCACCGGCTTCGGGCGGGCGGACAGCGTGGTCGGTGACACGCGGGTGCATCTCGGCGACTGGCAACTCCGGCGCAGCGGCGCCACGACCGCCAGCCGCTACGACGCAACGGTCGCCAGCCCCGCGCTGGGCGGCACGCTCGCGCTGTCGATGCAGACGACCCAGCCGCTGCTGCTGCAAGGCGACGCCGGCTATTCCCGCAAAGGCCCCGGCCCGGCACAGGCCAGCCACTACTACAGCCAGCCCCAGCTCGCCGTCACCGCCACCCTCACCCCGAACGGCCCGGGCCAGCCCGCCCGCCCCCTGCGCGGCACCGCCTGGCTCGACCACGAGTGGAGCGATGCGCTGCTGGACCGCGACGCGGTGGGCTGGGACTGGATCGGCATCAACCTCGCCGACGGCAGCGCACTGACCGCGTTCCGGCTGCGGCGGGCGGATGGCTCGGCGCTGTGGGCGGGCGGGTCGTGGCGGGCGGCGGGCGGCGCGGTGCGGGCGTTCGGCCCGGACGAGGTGCGTTTCACGGCGCAGCGCGTGTGGGCGAGTCCGGCGACGGGCGGGCGCTATCCGGTGCAGTGGCTGGTCGAGACACCGGCCGGGCGCTGGACGGTGCGCGCGCTGCTCGATGCGCAGGAACTCGACAGCCGGGGCAGCACGGGGACGGTGTACTGGGAGGGCTTGAGCGAGTTGCTGGACGCGGGCAGGGCGCGGGTCGGGCTGGGGTATCTGGAGATGACGGGGTATGTGGGGCGGCTGGTATTGTGAAGGGTGGCACTCCCACCACCGCCAAGGAACCCGCATGGACGCCGACACCCTCCGCTCCCGCCAAGCCCCCTTCAAGACCCGCTACCGCGACGACCCCGACGCCGCGCGGATCACCTTGCACGCCGAAGGCCGGCTGGGCGAAGGCGTGACCTGCAAGCTCGACACCGGCCGGGCGCGGATCACCGCTGGCATCCACCCGGCCGCAGGCGGCGACGGCCTGGGCGCCTGCTCGGGCGACATGCTGCTGGAAGCCCTGGTGGCCTGCGCCGGGGTGA
>NZ_JAAFKF010000125.1 GCF_013299175.1 Sphaerotilus sp. | reverse complement strand
GACGAGCGGCTACAAGGGCGTGACGGGCAACATCAGCTTCGACGACAAGGGCGACGTGAAGAACGGCGCGCTGACGATGTTCACCTACAAGGCGGGCAACCGCGAGCAGATCGCCGTCGTGCGCTGAGCCTGCGCGGCGTCATCCATGGGCACACAGGCCCGTGCCGTATGCTGGCACGCTGCCTGACTCCTGACCCTCACCAAGGGATGTGCCCGTGGACCACCACTTCCTGACGCCGCTGTTTTCCCCGACATCGATCGTCGTGTTCGCCGGGCCGCCCGACCGGCTCGACGAGGCGCCGGCGCTGGTCCGCGGGATGTTGCGCGAGCTGCAGGCCCATGCGTTCGCCGGCACGGTCAGCTTTCTCGATGTCGAGATGACCGGCACCCTGTCGGCGCTGACCCAGTCGCGCGCCGACCTGGCCATCATCGCGCTGCCCCACGAGCGCATCGCCGACGCGCTCGACATCGCCGGCCGCATCCGCTGCCGGGCTGCCCTGGTGCTGTCAACGGGCCTTCCCGGCCCGCAATGCGCCCAATTGGAGGCGATCGCCCGCCGGCATGGGGTCTACCTGCTTGGACCCAATAGCCTGGGCTTGCAGCGGCCCCTGCTGAAACTCAACGCCAGCGCCATCGGCCGGCTGGCGGCGCCGGGTCCGCTCGCCCTGGTGTGCCAGTCGGGTGCGCTGACCGCGTCCATCCTCGACTGGGCGGCCCGCAATGCGGTCGGGTTCTCCACCGTGGTCTCGCTGGGCGCCAACACCGCGGTCGATCTGCCGCAGGTGCTGGACTTCCTGGCCAACGATGCCGCCACCCAGAGCATCCTGGTCTACATGGAGGGCATCCACGACGCCCGCCGCTTCATGAGCGCGCTGCGGGCGGCGGCGTCTGCCAAGCCGGTGGTGGTGATGAAGGCCGGCCGGCAGCCCGCGGGGTCGAAGGCCGCGCTGACCCACTCGGCCAGCATCGTGGGTGCGGACGACGTGTTCGAGGCCGCCTTGCGCCGTGCGGGCGTGGTGCGGGTGCGGGCCTTCACGCAGTTGTTCTCGGCGGCCAAGTGCCTGGCCTCGCGCTACAAGCCGGTGGGCAAGGGGCTGGCCATCGTCACCAACGGCGGCGGCCCGGCGGTACTGGCGGCCGACCGCGCCAACGAGATCGGTCTGGAGGTGGCGCGGCTGGTGGACACGAGCCGCACCGAACTCGCGCCGCAACTCGCCGCGCACGCCACGCTGGACAGCGTCATCGACCTGGGCGAGGAGGCCACGCCGGCGCAGTTCCGCGCCGCGCTGCTGGCCTGTGCCAAGGACCGGGCGGTGCATGGCGTGCTGGTGATCTTCTCGCCCAAGCTCGACAGCGACCCGGACGCCATTGCGCAGGGGGTCTGCGACACGCTGCACGCCATCGGCAAGCCGGTGCTGACCTGCTGGATGGGCGACGAGCGGGTGCGCGATGCGCGGATCATGCTCAACGCCGTGGCCATCCCCACCTTCCGCACGCCGGAAGCGGCGGTCGATGCCTTTGCCAACGTCGCCAGCTTCTACCAGAACCAGCAACTGCTGCAGCAGACCCCGCCGCCGCAGTCCACGCTGGCGCGGCCGGATGTCGAGGGCGCGCGGCTGCTGATCGAGGGGGTGCTGGCCGAGCGGCGGCGGGTGCTGACCGAGATGGAGTCGAAGGCGCTGCTGGCGGCCTTCCACATCCCCGTCACCCGCACCATGCTGGCCCGCACCGCGACCGAAGCCATGCTGATCGCCAGCCAGCTCGGCTACCCGGTGGCCCTCAAGATCGACTCGCCCGACATCAGCCACAAGTCGGATGTCGAAGGCGTCGTGCTCAACGTGCTGAGCGCCACCCAGGTGCGCGATGTCTTCAACGACATGCTGGCCGCCGTGCGCCGCGTGCAGCCGCAGGCACGCATCAACGGCGTGACCATCCAGCCCATGAGCGGCAAGAAGCGTGGCCGCGAGATCTACATCGGCATGACCACCGACGTGCCCTTCGGCCCGGTGATCACCTTCGGCTCGGGCGGCACGATGATCGAGCTGATCGCCGACCGGGCGATGGAGCTGCCGCCGCTGAACCAGTTCCTGGCACGCCGGCTGATCGAGCGGGCGCGGGTGTCGGCGCTGCTGGGCGAATGGCGGGGCGCACCGGCGGCCGATGTCGAGGCGGTCGAGCAGATCCTGCTGCGGGTGTCGGAGATGGTCTGCGAGCTGCCGCAACTGCGCGAGATGGACATCAACCCGATCATCGTAGACCACGACGGCGCGGTGGCGGTGGACGCGCGCATCGTCATCGACCACGCCGGCCCGACCGCCCGCGACTACCAGCACCTGGCCATCCTGCCGTACCCGAGCCGCTACGAGCGCGAATGGCCGATGAAGGGCGGCGACCTCTACACCATCCGCCCGATCCGTCCGGACGACGCCGAGATGCTGCAGGCGTTCACCCGTGGTCTGTCGCAGGAGAGCCGCTACTTCCGCTTCGCCAGCGCGATGCACGAGCTGCCGGCGCGCATGCTGGCCCGCTACACGCTCATCGACTACGACCGCGAGATGGCGCTGGTGGCCGTGCATGTCGATCGCCAGCCGGGCAACGACGGCGTGTTCGTCGAGACCGAGCAGATCATCGGCGTGTCGCGCTTCATCACCAACCCGGACCAGACCACCTGCGAGTTCTCGCTGGTGGTGTCGGACGCCTGCAAGGGCCAGGGGCTGGGGTCGCGGCTGATGCTGTCGATCGCCGACTTCGCACGCCACCAGGGGCTGGCGCAGATCGAGGGGCTGGTGCTGGCCAACAACGCCAACATGCTGCGGCTGATGCGTGGCCTGGGCTACGAGGTGCGGCCGTTTCCGGAAGACCCGGACTTCAAGCTGGTGGTCAAGGCGCTGTGAGCGGCATGGACCGATCCGACCCACCCGACAGGCCCCGCATCGCGCTGGTCGGGGCGGGCCGGGTGGCGCAGGCGCTGGTGATCGCGCTGGCGCGGGCGGGGTGGCCGGTCGCCGCGGTCGGCAGCCGCCATCCCGAGCACCTGTCGGCCGCGACTTATCCACAGCCTTGCACGCTGCAGCAAGCGGTGGACCAGGCCGATCTGGTGCTGCTGACGGTGGCGGACGACGCGATTGCGCCCGTGGCGGCGGCGCTGCGCTGGCGCGCGGGGCAGGCGGTGGTGCATTGCAGCGGCGCCACCGAGGTGGCCGCACTCGACCCCGCCGCGCGGGCCGGCGCACAGACCGGCGGCTTCCATCCCTTGCAGATCTTTTCGGACCCAGTGCTCGCGGCGCACCGGCTCGCAGGCAGTACCGCTGCGGTCGAGGCCGGCCCCGCCCTGATGCCGACGCTGCAGGCGCTGGCCGCGGCGCTGCAGATGCGGGCCACCGTGTTGCCGCCGGGGATGCGGGTGCGCTACCACGTCGCCGCGGGTTATGCGGCGAGTTTTCTGCTGCCCGTGCTGCAGGAGGCGGTGGCGCTGTGGGCGGAGTTCGGGGTGGACGAGGCCGAGGCACTGCAGGCGCTGCTGCCGCTGTCGCGTGGCACGCTGGACGCCGCGGCTGCCCGCGGGCTGGCGGGTGCGCTGTCGGGTCCGATCGCGCGGGGGGATGTCGGGGTGGTGGCGCGCCACCTGGCTGAACTGACGGCGCTCGGGCCGCAGCGGGTCGGCTTCTACCGTGGTCTTGCCGCGTCCCAGCCCGCGCTGGCACAACGCGCCGGACGTTTGGATGAGGATTTGCGCAAGCGACTGGAATATTTACTTCAGGCACGCGATTGTTAAGAAAAAGAACGACACAATTTGCGCAAATCCAGCTCTCCTCTGCCATGGCCCGCGTGTCGTCCCCTGCCCACAACCCGTTCTCGACAGCGTCCGTTGCCGACGGCGTCGAGCCGTACGTGTCGCCGCCGAGCCTGCGGGGCGCCAGTCACCAGGCGGCTGGCGGCTATCGGCACCACTTCGAACGCTCCTGGCTGGTGCCGAGCTGGCCGGTGGTGCTGGGACTGCTGCTGCTGGCGGCCGGGCTGTTCCACCTGCGCAGCGACCGGCTCCTGCCCTGGCTCATGGGCACCACCACCACCCGCGTGCTGGCCGTCGATCACGCGGCATCGGCCGCGAATCCGTGGACGGGCGAGGCGCATTGGGGGGGAGCATCCAAGGTCGCCGAGGCGTTCCCGCTCCAATTTCCCGCCGACTTGCCACCCACTGCCGCCGGCCCGACCACCGTGGGCGTTCCCGGCGTCTTCAAGTGCGTGCAGGCCGATGGCGTGGTGGTTTACCAGCAAAGCGAGTGCGTGGCCCATGGCAAGCGTTGAGGTGTCTTGCGTGGTGTGGGATCTGCGCGGCCTGCGCCGGCTTGGCATGCTGTGTACGCTGGCAGTCTCCGTGCTGCTGGCTGCCTGCGGTGGTGGTGACGAACCCATCGGCGGCGGCACGGACCCCACCGCCGAGGCGGTCTATCCCGCCCCGAACGGCCCCGCCGCGACCGACTGGGTCATCCGCCAGGACTACGGTGGCTACCAGCTCACCTACGACTGCACCACGCACACGGCGCTGCAGTACAGCTACACCCTGGCGTTCGATGACGGCACCGCGGCCCGCCCGAGCAGCTTCAAGCTCGACCCGACACTGCCAGCCGGTTGCGAACAGCAGAACAGCGCCAGAACGTACAACGCCGTCCACGCCGGCTACGACCTCGGGCACCTGGTGTCGTCCAACCACATGGACTACAACGCGGACTACATCCTGCGCGCCAACTACATGACGAACATCGTCCCGCAGGTGGCCGACTTCAACCGAGGCATCTGGCTCAAGGCCGAGAACGTCGCCGAGTGCTACCGCGACATCGCCCCGGTGCGGGTCTACGGCGGCGTGGTCTACAGCGACGACTCCAACGACTGGTTCCTCGCCAGCCACGGCATCCGCACGCCGGAGTTCTTCTGGAAAGCCATCGTCACCACCGACCTGGCCACGGGTGCCGCCAAGGCGATTGCCTGGTACATCCCGAACGCCGAGGGGCTGACCTCGCTCGATCCCTACCTCGTCAGCATCACCGAGCTGGAGCGCCTGGTCGGCACCGCGCTGGTCGGCATCACCGCGCCCGCGGCGGTCAAGGCGATGAAGCCCGCGACGAGCTGGCCGTTGCCGACGGGCTGCAACTACACCTGATTCCGCGCTGGCCGTGCTGCGCCGGTAAGCTGCGCGCCAGCAGAATGGCGCGATGGAACACGGACACTGGCTCAACGCCTCACTGGTTTACCTCGCCGCAGCGGTGATCGCCGTGCCGCTGGCGCGCAAGCTCGGGCTCGGCTCGATCATCGGCTACCTCAGCGCCGGCATCGCCATCGGTCCCTTTGGTCTGGAGCTGGTCCGCGACCCGGACGCCATCCTGCAGTTCGCCGAGTTCGGCGTCGTGCTGATGCTGTTCCTGATCGGGCTGGAGCTGGAGCCGCCGCGGCTGTGGGCCATGCGGCGTTCGATCTTCGGCTGGGGCAGCGTGCAGGTGCTGGGCTGCGCGGCGGCGGTGGGTGGGGTGGCGCTGCTGCTGGGGGTGCGCGGGCCGGTGGCGGTGGTGGCGGGTCTGGGGCTGGCGCTGTCGTCCACGGCCGTGGCGGTGCAGGTGATGCAGGAACGCAACCTGCTGCGCACCACGGGCGGGCAGGCCGGCTTCGCGATCCTGTTGTTCCAGGATGTGGCGGCGATCCCGATCCTGGCGCTGATCCCGCTGCTGGCCCCGAAGGTGCAGGACAGCGGCAGTCCGTGGACCGAAGCCCTGCGGGCGCTGGCCGTCATCGTCGGCATCGTCGTGGTCGGCCGGCTGCTGCTGCGCCACGCGCTGCGCTGGATCGCCCGCAGCGGCTCGCCGGAGATCTTCACCGCCGCGGCACTCGGCCTGGTGGTCGGTCTCGCCAGCCTGATGCAGGCGGTGGAGCTGTCGATGGCGCTCGGGGCGTTCCTGGGCGGCGTGCTGCTGGCGGAGAGCGAATACCGGCGCGAGCTGGAAACCGATGTCGAGCCGTTCAAGGGCCTGCTGCTCGGGCTGTTCTTCATGGCGGTCGGCATGTCGATCGACTTCCACGCCGTGCGGGACCACCTGGGTGTCGTCGTGGCGCTGCTGGCGGGGTTCCTGCTGCTCAAGGCGTTGGTGCTGACCGTGCTGGCGCGCTGGGTGGCGGTGCCGCGCCAGGAGCGGCCGGTGTTCACGCTGCTGCTGGCGCAAGGGGGCGAGTTCGCCTTCGTCGTGTTCCAGCAGGGCGCCACGGTGCGCGTGCTGACCGAGTCGCAGACCTCCGTGCTCATCGGCACCGTGGCGCTGTCGATGCTGGTCACGCCGCTGCTGCTGGTGGCGATCGACCGCTGGCTGTTGCCACGTTATGCACAGGCTGCTGTGGATAACTCGCCCCACGCGCTGACCGAGCCGCAGGAGGCGCCGGTCATCATCGCCGGCTTCGGCCGCTACGGGCAGGTGGTCGGGCGGCTGCTTTACGCCAACGGGCTGAAGCCGACGGTGCTCGACCATGACGCCGAGCAGGTCGAGGCGCTGCGCCGCTTCGGCTTCCGGGTCCACTACGGCGATGCGACGCGGCTGGACCTGCTGCGCATGGCGGGGGCGGCGTCGGCGCGGGTGCTGGTGGTGGCGATCGACGACGTGGAGCAGAGCCTCGCGCTGGTCGATCTGGCCCGCGCGCACTTCCCGAACCTCGTGCTCGTGGCCCGTGCCCGCAACGTGCAGCACTTCTTCGCCCTGCGCGACCGGGGGGTGACGCTGATCGAGCGCGAGACGCTGGACGCGGCGCTGATGAGCGGGCGCAGCGTGCTCGAACACCTGGGCTGGACCCCCGAGCGGGCAGGGGAACTGGCGATCCGCTTCCGGGCGCATTCGGTCGCGCAGCTTGAAGCGTTCTGGCCGCACCACCGCGATGAGCAGGCGCTGGTGTCGATGGCGCGCAAGGGTCGCCAGCAACTGGAGGAGCTGTTCGCGCAGGAGCGGGCGCCGCGCGAGGAGCGCGAGCGGCCCTGACGCTGAACGCGGTGATCCGCCCGTCAGCCGATCAGGTGGCGGTATTGCACAAAGCCGCTCTTGCCGGCGATGCGGTCGTACAACTGCATCGCGTCGTGGTTGGTCTCGTGGGTGAGCCAGTGGACACGCGAGGCGCCCGCCTCGGCGGCGGCGGCGTAGACATGCTCGATCAGCGCCCGGCCGATCCCCTGGCCGCGGTGGTCGGGCGAGGCGTAGAGATCCTGCAGGTAGCAGTAGTCGCCGGTCGTCCAGCAACTGCGGTGGAAGATGTAGTGGACGATGCCCACCAGTTGACCGCCGACCTCGGCCACCGCGCAGTGCATCGGCTCGTCCGCCGTGTGGAAACGCGCCCAGGTGCGGGCGGTGACGTGGTCGGGGAGGTCGGTGCGGTAGAACGTCTGGTAGCCCTTCCAGAGCGGCAGCCACTGCGCGTGGTCATCGGGGCGGGCGGGGCGGATCAGCATGAGGCGTCTTTCGAGGGCGCGGGTGGGGTGGGTTCCGGTCGATCCTCGCCGATCGCCACCGGGCGGCCGTCCTGCCAGACCACGGCGTAGTGGCCCAGGCGGCGTTTGCGGTCCAGGGTGCTGGTGGCGGTGGCTTGCAGCGCAGCGAGGATTTGCTGGGCACCCAGGACTGGGGCCGTGTTGGGTGAGGTGGGGTTGTTCACAGTCCGGCCTTGTGCATCAGGTAGGCGAAGAGTTCAGGGTCGTGGATTTGGCGCGCTTGGCCCTGCTGCTCGAACACCAGTTCGGGCGCTGCGCCAGTGTTCATGTAGCAGAGCGTGCTGTCCACGGCGCCGGCATAGGCGGTCAGCAGGTTGAACAGGCTGCGGGGAAAGCGCCGCGCCACGTCGGCATCGTCGATGGCATGACCGCCGTGGGCCACCCGCTCGGCCACGCGCTGGCGCGACATCTCGGCGCTGGGCAAGGCGAGGTAGATCAGCTCGACCCGCCAGCCCTCTCGGCGCAGCCGCTGCACCAGCTTCAGGTAGCCGCGGCCCGACAGCGTGGTCTCGAAGGCGAAGCTCTCGCGGCGGCGGATGCAGGCGTCCATCTCCGCCAGGAACAGGCGGCTGGCGGCCATCAACTGCTGCTGCGGCGCCAGGGGCGACAAGCCGGCCGCGATCAGGTCGGCGTTGATGAAGCGCCGCACCGTGGTGACGGCGGGCAGGGACGCCAGCGCGAACGTGGTCTTGCCAGCGCCGTTCGGGCCTGCCATGACAAGGCAGACCGGGGCGGTGGGGGGGATCGTCGGGGAGGTCATGCGGGGTGTGGCAGCGGGTGCGCGGATGGTAAACCGGGGGCGCTTTCACTCTCTCTGGTCCATACCGATAGAAAAATTCCCTGGGAAGGACTTGTCGCCCGCGCTGTCCAAGGGACCGGAGAGAGGGAAGGAGGGAGCGAAGGGGCAAGCCTCGACCCAGCACGCCGCGGCGGTGAAGCCAAGCAGGCGTGTCGGGC
The DNA here is from genome assembly GCF_013299175.1 of Sphaerotilus sp. Classification (GTDB taxonomy): domain Bacteria; phylum Pseudomonadota; class Gammaproteobacteria; order Burkholderiales; family Burkholderiaceae_C; genus Sphaerotilus. Next base: position 1,454 of record NZ_JAAFKF010000125.1, on the reverse strand, counting down.
TGGCCCCTGGCGGAACGGCGTGACGCGCACCATCGGTCGGTCAGTCGGTCGCTACGGGGGTCGCGGGCGGTTTCGACGCCCGCGACAGGCTGCATTCAAGGCTCGAACGCCCCACCACACCCGTTGCAGCTTGCGCCTCTGGGTCGCCGGTCTCGTGGTTCCCGCTCTGCCGGCGTGGGTGGCCCGCACGCCGAGCCGGGACGCGCACAGGGGGCGACAAGTCCGTGGAAGAGAACCCCTGTGGCGTGACGTGCAAACGTGCGAGCGCCGACGTGCGCCCCGCCGTGGTGGGGGCGCTCGGTGTCGGTCAGTCCGTCGTGGGCGGGGTCAGCGCAGGCGGGGTGGGCGTGGGTGCCAGCGGTCGAGGGCGATGACGCGGAAGGTGCGTTCGCGCAGGGTGAGGCGGCGCAGCCAGCAGGGCAGCAGGCGGGCGAGGAAACGGGTGGTGTCAGCCATGAATGGCTCCTAGTGACAGGTTCAAACCTGCCTCCCTCCCTGCCAAGAGAGGGGTGGCAGACCGTGCAGGTTGGCAGACCGGACTAGGACCGGCAGGGGTTGCCCCCTCCCACACGGCCCGCCATAGACGAAGCCATGCGCGCAGACCGCGCCGCCAATGATGAACGGACGTGGAAAAGCCGCGTTGGGCGCGGCTTGTTTCTGCGCCTAGTACCGGGCTGCCAAGCCCGTGATCGCAGTGTATGCGAGCGGGGTGGATGCTACACGAATGAAAGTGTCTGTGTGATTCTAAATATTTATCAAGGGGTAACTAATTATCTCATGATTAATAATTCCATCATGACAGCCTCTCTTTTTTGTTAGCGACCAGAATAACGCTATGCCTACGCGGCAGTGAATGAGCAATTGAAGGAAATGCGTGAATAACTAAATTTCTGAGCTGCCTACCCGGCAGTGAATCAGCGCAGCACGCTCGTCGAGCTGTCGGGTATTTTCTGAGCTGCCTACCCGGCAGTGAATGTGAGGATGTGGCGCACGAGCGCGGAGACGATTTTCTGAGCTGCCTACCCGGCAGTGAATACAGTATGGCGGGGATGATCGCCAACGTTCTGTTTCTGAGCTGCCTACCCGGCAGTGAATAACAGCCCCAGTGGCGACAAGCGGCTCGCTGCTTTCTGAGCTGCCTACCCGGCAGTGAATGACTACGGGCCGTACTGGTGGGCGCTGAAGGATTTCTGAGCTGCCTACCCGGCAGTGAATTCTATTGACCTGCGGCGGTCCTACGATGCGTGTTTCTGAGCTGCCTACCCGGCAGTGAATTCGCTGGGCGTCACGCAGACCGAGTACGACAATTTCTGAGCTGCCTACCCGGCAGTGAATGCACGATCAGGTGCGTACCGCCGACCGACAGGTTTCTGAGCTGCCTACCCGGCAGTGAATTTTTCTGGTCGCGCCGCTCGACCGATTCGCACTTTCTGAGCTGCCTACCCGGCAGTGAA
>NZ_JAAFKF010000123.1 GCF_013299175.1 Sphaerotilus sp. | reverse complement strand
CGGGGCGCTGATCTCGGGTGGTGCGGACACGGCGGACGCCAAGCTCGCCATCATGGAAGAGTGCGGCTTCACCGTCACCCGCAATCCCTCCGAGATGGCCAAGCTCCTCAAGGCGCTGCTCAAGTAAGCAGCACCGACGCTGACGCCAGCGGCACGCCCAGCGCCACGCTGGTGCAACACTGCGACCACGAGGCCACCGCGAGGTGGCCTTTTTCACGGCGGCCAGCCAAGTGTGTATGCTGTCACACATGGTCAAGCTCGTTGCACGTTGGTTTCTCCTGGCGGCCGCCCTGCTCTTGACGGCGCAGTTCTACCCCGGCATTCAGGTCCACGGCTATGGCGCCGCGCTGGTGGCGGCCCTGGTGCTCGGGCTGCTGAACACGCTGCTGCGGCCCGTGCTGGTCGTGTTGACCTTGCCCGTCACGGTGGTCACGCTCGGCCTGTTCCTGTTCGTGGTCAACGCCATGGTGTTCTACAGCGCGGCATGGCTGCTGCCCGGACTGAACGTGGCGGGATTCGGTGCCGCGCTGGTGGCGTCGCTGCTCTACAGCGTCTGTGGCATGGTCATCGACACGGTCCTGGAGCGGCTGCTCGACGAAGGCTAGTCCCGCTGCCCGCTGCGCTCCTGCTCCATCTCGACGCGGCGCTGCTGTTCGATCGCCTTCAGGCGCGACTCGATGATCACGCCCTCCATCGACTCCACTGCCCCGTTGCTGCGCGCCAGCCGCTGACCCGCGCGCAGCCGATCGGCCGCACCGACCAGATCACCCTGTGCAAACCGGGCCTCCGCATGGGCGCGCAGGGCTGCCAGCGGGGCCCCCTGGCGTTCATTCACCTGTGCCAGCGCCAGCCACGCCCCCGCGTCGTCAGCGTGCAGCGCCACCCAGGTCTGCAGATCTTCACGGGTGCGGGACACCAGCGTGGCCTCGGATCCCGGCAACGCCGCCAGCCGAGCGCCAAGCAGCAGCCCGGCCCGCGAGCCATCCAGCACCGCGCTTGACAGCACGCGCGCCGCCTCGGCCGACTGCCCGCGCTCCAGCAGCGACTCGACCTGCAGCACCTGCACCGCACGCACCACCGCCTCGCCCTGCGGGGCTGCCAGTCCACGCGCACGCGCCAGCGCGGCATCGGCCACCCGCACATCCTTCAACCGCGTGGCGGCCACGGCCGCAGCGCACGCGGTCGCCAGCGCCTCGGGGGTCTGCGCCGCAGCCGCTGCGGTGGGCACACCACCACCTGCCAGCCGCGTCAGCGTCTGCGTGCGGCCATCCATCATGGCGCGGGCACGGCCTTGCATCGCGGCGTGCAGCCACTGTGCCGCAACCGGCCCCCCCTTGCGATCCGTCACCACGCCGAGCCGGCCCCGCGCTTCGGCGATGCGTTCGCTGGTCAGCGGGTGGGTCCGCAGGTAGGGAAACTGGCCGGAGTCGTTCAGGCGCGAAGCGAATTGCAGCCGGTCGAACATGCCCGCCATGCCTTCGGGTGCGTAGCCAGCGGCGTCCAGCACGCCGAAGCCGACCCGGTCAGCCTCACGCTCCATGTCGCGAGAGAAATTGAGCTGCCCCTGCACCGCAGCCGCCTGACCTCCGACGATCACCGCGTTGGCGGCATCGGCGTTCTGGCTGCGCGACGCGGCCAGAACGCCCACGATCATCGACGCCACGCCCAGCATCGACTGCCGCCGGCTGCTGGCGATGTTGCGGGCGATGTGGCGCTGGGTGATGTGCGAGAGTTCGTGGGCCAGCACGGCAGCGAGTTCGTCCCGCGACGTGGTCAGCGCGATCAGGCCGAGGTGGACCCCCACATAGCCACCGGGCAGCGCAAACGCGTTGACCGAGCGGTCACGCACCAGAAAGGTCTGCAGCGCGAAATGGGCTTGCTGGTCGTCGGACAGATCGCCCCGCGCCCGCGCCGCGGCGAGCAGCGGCTGCCACAGGCTGTTCAGGTAGTCCTGCAGCACCGGGTCGTCGAGCCAGTCCGGATCGCGCCGGATCTCGCGCAGGATGCGGTCGCCGAGCCGGCGCTCGGCGCCGACGGTGAGGTCTTCCGCCGCCGCATCCCCCAGGGATGGCAGGGACGGCTGCGCCCGTGCGACCTGCGCGACACCCAGCGACACCGGTGCGGCCACCAGCACCGTGGCCAGCACGGAAGCCGACACCGACGCCAGCACCGACAACCGCCCTGGTCGCTGGCAAGGGGCATCACGTCTGGACACGGCGGGACGAGGTAGGGTCATGACCAGCCCGCCCGGAGCGGGAGATGCAGCAGGGCTGCGTATGATGCCCGCACTGTGTCTCCCCTGTGTAAATCCCTGCTGAGCGGACCCGATCGATGCACTCTCCCCTGACCCATTTCGACGCCCACGGCCAAGCCCACATGGTCGATGTCGCCGAGAAGCGCGAAACCCACCGCGTCGCCACCGCCGCCGGCACGATCCGCATGCTGCCCGCCACCCTGGCCCTCATCGCCCAGGGCAACGCGAAAAAAGGCGACGTGATCGGCATCGCCCGCATCGCCGCCATCCAGGGCGCCAAGCGCACCTCGGACCTCATCCCCCTGTGCCATCCGCTGCCGATCACCAAGGTCGCCGTGGATTTCCAGATCGACGAGGCGGCATCGGCGGTCCACTGCCAAGCCACAGTAGAGACGCTGGGCCGCACCGGAGTGGAGATGGAGGCCCTGACCGCCGTGCAGGTCGGCCTGCTGACCATTTACGACATGTGCAAGGCGGCCGACCGCGGCATGGTCATCGCCGACGTGCGGCTGCTGGCCAAGCGGGGCGGCAAGTCTGGCGACTGGGTCGCTGACTGAGTCCCTGCCTGCACCGTGCCTTTGACATCCTCCCCGCCCTAAAGGACGGGGATTCCTCCTGCGAGACGCGCATGTCCGCGCGCGGCGATGTTCCTGGCTGCATTCACGTCGCGGTGGTGTTCCGCGCCGCAATCGCAGCATGTCCATCGCCTCATTCGCAGACCTGTCCTACCTTTCGGACTGCTGGCGGGTATGCCCCCGCAGCGCGAGCAGGTCTGGGTTGTGTAGGCTTCATTTACCTCCTCGAACACGATGCCGGCCTGATGGCTCTTGTATTCCAGCATCGTTTTCAGCATTGACCATCCGGCGTCCAGCGTGGACTTCGCCATCTTGGTCTTCACCATCGCTTTCGCCTGCACGTTCCCGACGAAGATCGCCGCGTTGCGCTCGACCAGCCCGGTGCTGAACTTGTGCATCGCGTCCTTGCGCGTGTTGGCGATCTTCGCGTGGATCGCGCGCACCCGGTTCTTCTTGCGCGCCCGCTGGGCGATCCCTAGCGCGCCCTCGTGCTTGCGGTACAGGCCGGACGCCAGTTCTTCACCGTCCGAGCACGTCGCCGCGGTCTTCAGGCCGAGGTCGATCCCGACCGACCCGGTACCCGCCGACTTCGGCACGTCCACCTTGACGCACACGTTCAGGTACCACCGGCCGCGCGCATCCTGCGAGAACGATCCTGCGCGCAGATCGAACCGGCTCAGCCCGTAGCTGTCCCACAGACTGAACCTGTGCCCGAGAAAAGCGATCTGCCCGGCCTTGTACTTCGCGCCGCCCGCCTTGAACGGCACCCAGCCCAGCGAATACTTCGCCGACTTCGCGTTCGACACCCGCCAGTTCAGCCTCGACTTCTTGAACTGCTTGCGCCGGGTGGCGTATTCCTCGCACACCAGTTGCACCGTGGCGCTACCGATCCGCACGCCATCGCACTTCGAGTACCCCGCCGTGAGCTTCTGCAGGTCGAACCCGCTCAGCCACTCGCGCCGCTCCCGGAGCGCCCGCGAACTCGTCTCGTTGCAGTAGTTCCACACGAAGTTCACCTCACGCGCCATCAAGGACAGCACGCCCGCGTGCTTGTCCTTGATCCGCAGCTTGAGGGTCTTCACGGCTTCCATCCGACAACTGTATTTCCATACATGTCGGTTGACAAGCCGGAACGGCTTGAACGCTCGACCCCGGGCTGAACCTCGGGGCTTGTCGCTTCGTCCGGGTCAAGGGGCCGGGCGCAGTGCCTCGGCCGGCAGGCCCGGATCGGGCAGGCACTGGAACGGCGTGGCGCTCGGCTCCGCGCCGGGTGCCTCACACGCAGCGAAGAAATCGGCCGAGGCCGGGTTGTGGAACTCGCGCAACCGGGCAGCCACATGGGTCGCCTTCTGGATCTCGCCACGTGCCAGCAACGCCCGCGCATAGGCGATCAGCAGCCGCGTGTCGGCCAGGTGGTAAAGCGGACGCTCGAACTGCGCGAACACCTCCTCCGGCTTGGCCGCCATCGTCACCGAGGCGTAGTCGGCATGGTGGCCCCACAGCACGCTGCGCTGGCCCTTTGCCATGCGCTGCGCGAGCGGGGCGGGTTCGCCCCAGGACAAATCCGGCTCGAAGATGACCGCCACGCTGCCATATTCCACCGTGGACCAGAGCGACCCGGCCAGCGCCAGCGCCCCGGTCGCGCACCAGACCGACCGCCACGCACCGGCCAGCCGCGACACCGCCAGCGCCGTGGTCGCCGCGGGACGCACCGGCACCAGCCCGGTCAGCCATCCCGCCAGCATGGCCGCCGGCAACAGGAAGTAGACGTACCACAGCGGGTATTCGAGCAGGCTGTGGACACCGACCATCACCAGCATGAACAACGCCGTGCGGGCGCCGCGGGCGCGGTCGTCGTCCGCCACGGTCAGCGCCGGGCGGGCCTGCCAGAGTGCAGCCAGCGTGCAGCCGAGGATCACCAGCGCCATCGGCACCCCCGACTCCACCGCGAGCTGCAGGACGATGTTGTGCGAGTGGTCATAGAACGCCACCGGACGCCCCGGAAACGGGGTCATCGACCAGATGAAGTTGTACGCACCGACACCGACGCCCGTCCACGGATGGCTGCAGATCATGTCCCAGGTGTTCGCCCAGATCTTGCCGCGCGAGCTGCTGGGGTCGCCGTGCAGCGTCTTCTTGAGCTGGTCCTCGCCGTAATACATGACGCCGTGCGCCGAGAGCCACTGCTCCAGCCCCCACCAGCTCAGCGCATACAGCGGCAGCATGGCCAGCAGCAGCCCCCGCACGGGCCTGGGCAGCCGGCGGTCCACCAAGCCCCACAAGGCCAGCAGCACCACGCCGACCGACCCGGTGCGCGAAGCCGTCAGCGCCACCCCGAACACCAGCGCGCTCAGCACGACCGCCGTCACCGCCAGCGGCTGGCGCTCGCGCACACCCAGCCAGACCGCCGCCGCCGCCGCCCACAGCAGCAGCGTCGAGAGCTGGTTTGGCTGGCGCATGTTGCCGATGGCGCGGCCGGCGATGGTCGGATACGACACGAGGCGGCCGTCGGCGAGTTCGGGCCAGAAGACCTGCACCAGTCCCACCACCAGACTCAGCAACCCGGCCACCAGCAGCGCGGTCATCAGCGGCGTGGCCCAGTCGTCGAGACGGGCGGCACGGGTCGCGGCGGCCGTGGCGTGCATCAGCGCCCCGGCGAGCACCAGACAGGCCAGCGGTGCCAGACGCTGTCCCCACGGCGTGCTGGAGGTCAGCGTGGCTGCCACCAGCAACGCGCCCGCCACCAGCAGCAGCTTGGTCGGTGCAGAGGAGGGTTGCGCCGCGAGGCTGGGCCGGGCCGTCAGCGCCCAGATGAGCAGCCAGACACCGCAACCACCGAAGGCAACGGCCTGGTTGAAGTAGGTCGAGGTGGGCGGCGCGCTGCCAGCGATCAGGAAGGGCAAGGCCACGGCCAGCAAGGCCAGTGGCACGAAGGAGACGGGGGGGTGATCGGGCTGGGTCATGGGTGGCCGATCATAGCGAGGCATGCTCAGGCTCCGGCTGAATGGCCAGGGCTTCGACACCGATGGACACCGATCAGCGCAGGAGCGGCAGGTCGTAGTCCTCGCGCGGCCGTGCCCCCGTGCGGGACAACACTTCCGCCCGGATCGGCACGAACAGCGGCGCTTGGCGGGACAGCGCCTCCAGCCGCGCCAGCACCTCGGGGCAGCGGTGGCGGTACATCGCGCACAGGCGCACCAGGGTCGTGGCCGACGCGGCAGGATCGCCGGTCAAGGCTTGGTCGATGGCCAGCCGCTCAATGAGCCACTCAATCGGGGCCACCAGCACGAGACGCTCGCCCAAGGTACGCCGATCAGCCGCGATACGGGAATCGGACAGTGGATCGGCGTACCGGATCAAATCTGAAAAATAGGTCTTCCCCAATGAATCGGGAGAAGGCAGGTGGCGATTTGCGGTGTAGAGCGCCTGGGCTATCAGGCGCTCATCGACCACACCGAGCGTGAACACCATCAACGCAGAAGCAATCGCTACCACCGCCAAGCCAGGCCCAGCACGCATGAACCGCGGCGAGCGCGCAGGTGTCATGTCCACCATAACCACTGGCTCCACCACGCACGCCGACTGCGTCAGCCGAGTCAACAGCCATGAAAATGGCACCAGAAAAAACAAATTCCACAGGGGATATTCGACCAGAGAATGCAGCAGCAGCACCAGTAACAAGACGCTGTAGATTTTAAGCACCCAGCTCTGTCGCCAGACCTTCATCAAGAAAATTCGCTTAAGCACCACCAGAAACGCAATGGCGATTGGTACCACGCCCAACAACCCAGTTTCACCTAGCAACTGACTCACGAGGTTGTGTGCATGGTTGGTGTATCTAGGCCACGAGATATTTTCAGCGTGCAGAAAAACCCAACCCGCATGGGTACCCCAGCCACCACCCAGCAGTGGGAAATCCATCCATTGCTGCAGGCCATGCGCCATGATCTGCAGTCGCATCGCCAGTCCCTCTCCTTCTGAAAAACGCTGCAGGGTTGCGTGTGTAAGTGTAAGCACCGCTGCAGGTCGAGAAACTATAGCCGCCGCCAGCCATTGGCACAGTATCAAGACGCCCGCGCAGACACCGACCACTACCACCAATCGCAGCAACCGAGAGGCTGAATGCCCGGACAGCCACAGCATTGTGGCCAAACCGATCATGGACAATAACAAACCCGCGCGGCTTTGGGTCAGCAAAATGGCCGTCACCAGCAGAATCACAAGAATAGTCTGCAAGCTCATGACGAGCAGTACTGCACGCGAATACCAGCCACTTGAACGCCACCCCATGACACACACAACGCCCATGGACATCAGCAGCGAACCCAGGTTGGGCTGCGCAAAATTAGTGACTGGCGCCATGTCAGGCGGCGGCATCATCACCCATCCCAGCAGATTCGGCAGTACACGGGCCTGAACAAAGACTGTCCACACCGTCAGCAGACCACCCAGCACAACAGTACCGATCAGCATCTGGTCGGCCTGGACAACAACTCCCGCTTCACGCCCAAGCACCAAATCATCCACCAGCAGCACGACCAGCAACGCCACCCCCAGTCCGAGCGCAGGGCCGATCAGCAACTCGACATAAGTGACCTTTCGGCGCAAGACGGTCAGGACGCAGCACAGCAGCAGCCAGCACCAGATGAAAATAATGGCCCGAGATGATTTTTCTCGTGGCATGACCTGAGCTTTAGAGATACCCAGAAAAAACACTGTGCAACCAACAGTCAGTGCTACATAGAGATTGGGAAGTTGGTCTAGGTCATAAGAACCACGGGTGGGTGCCAGCCAAGCGAAAAGAAGTCCCAGGCACAAAAAAGCAACCGGAAAGGTTGCCATTGAATAATTCGACATGATTTTTCCGCCAGATTCAGTCAATTTCTACACTCGGAAGGAACATAGCGTGGGGAAACACCTTGCGTGGCAGGGATCTGGCAAGTCCAGCGCACGGACCCGCTTCCGGCCGCCGGCACAAGTTGCAGGCGCTTGCCAGAATCAACTTTTCCATTGAATTCTATCAATATGATGCCACCGCCCCCCACCGTCACCGAGGCCACCCCATGGCCTTTGATATCGGTCGCATCGGCCAGTCCTGCCGCCGTGTTATTTGTGGGCCAAGCCGAGTTTGTACCATAATACTCTGTTACCATATCCTTGGCTTCACTGGTCAGGCGCAACCCTTCAGAAACCCGTGCACGGATGGTGTAGTCAGTATAAGCAGGAATGGCCATCGCTGCCAAGAGACCAATGATGGCGACCACGATCATCAGTTCGATCAAGGTCATGCCGTATTGATTACGGGAGCATCGCCAGAAATACAATTCTGGATTCATGATGACACTTACCAATAGACAAAATAAAAGGGGCCAAACGCCCCTTTTATTTTAGAGAAACATCACCAGAGTTACGGGCGGCATTGAGTCGGACGATACTTGGGATCAACCGTGCCGCCCGTGCAAGTCCACGTCACGCCACCAGAGCCTGCCGCACCGGCAATGACGATTGTGCCCGCTCCTGCATTAGTTTTGTAAAGCACTTCGATCTTTCCGTCGGCATTCCCAACAGTCACGCTAGTCACCGAATTGCCAGTAATTTCGGTTGGGGATGCCAAGCCGGCCACAGTATTACTCGTAGGCCAAGCATTGTTCGAAGCATAGTACTCAGCCAAAGCAGTCTTGGCACCGCCGGCCAACCCGAGACCTTCCGAAATACGCGCCCGCTTCGTGTAGTCTTGGTACGCCGGCAGTGCCACGGCGGCCAGAATGCCGATGATCGCCACGACGATCATCAGTTCGATCAGCGTGAAACCTTGTTGAACTCGCTTCATGTTGCTTCCTGCAATGGGTGGGTAGAGGTGCAGCTACTTTGCAGGGTCCGTGCCAGCCCCGATTTGCACAGGAAGCGACCGAAACACCCGCCATTGCCCGGCTGGTGCGACAAAAATCGGTGCCCGGCAAGACAACAGTGGTCAAAAAATGTCACTTCCCCGGCACGATGACAGGAAGCGTCACCCCTGTTCACGGGGATCGCACACCAACCGGCCAGGGCGACACAAAAAAAGGGCCGCATCGCTGCGGCCCTTTCTGCTTGGCACTGAGCGCACGGCTCAGGCAGCGGACATCACATGCCCATGCCGCCCATGTCGCCCATGCCACCCATGCCGCCGCCGCCCATCGAAGGCGAATCGTCCTTCGGTGCTTCGGCGATCATGCACTCGGTGGTCAGCATCAGCGACGCGACCGAAGCAGCGTTCTGCAGCGCGGTGCGGGTGACCTTCGTCGGGTCCAGGATGCCCATGTCGATCATGTCGCCATAGGTGTCGTTGGCGGCGTTGAAGCCGTAGTTGCCCGAACCGGCCAGGATGGCGTTCACGACCACGCTCGGCTCGCCACCGGCGTTGGCCACGATTTCGCGCAGCGGGGCTTCGATGGCCTTCAGGACCAGCTTGATGCCGGCGTCCTGGTCAGCGTTGTCGCCAGCGATGGTGCCAGCCGCTTGACGGGCGCGCAGCAGGGCCACGCCGCCACCAGCCACGATGCCTTCTTCCACAGCAGCGCGGGTCGCGTGCAGCGCGTCTTCGACACGGGCCTTCTTTTCCTTCATCTCGACTTCGGTGGCAGCACCGACCTTGATGACGGCCACGCCACCGGCCAGCTTGGCCACGCGCTCTTGCAGCTTCTCGCGGTCGTAGTCGCTCGACGCTTCTTCGATCTGGATGCGGATCTGCTTGACACGCGCTTCGATGATGTCGGCGGTGCCGTGACCATCGATGAGGATGGTGTTTTCCTTGCCCACTTCGACGCGCTTGGCTTGGCCCAGGTCGGCCAGCGTCACCTTGTCGAGCGACATGCCGACTTCTTCGGCGATGACCTTGCCGCCCGTCAGGATGGCGATGTCTTCCAGCATGGCCTTGCGGCGGTCGCCGAAGCCCGGTGCCTTGACGGCCACGACCTTCAGGATGCCGCGGATGGTGTTGACCACCAGCGTGGCCAGCGCTTCACCGTCCACGTCTTCAGCCACGATCAGCAGCGGGCGGCCAGCCTTGGCGACTTGCTCCAGCGTCGGCAGCAGGTCACGGATGTTGGACACCTTCTTGTCGTACAGCAGCACGAAGGGGTTGTCCAGGATCGCCGACTGCTTTTCCGG
>NZ_JAAFKF010000124.1 GCF_013299175.1 Sphaerotilus sp. | reverse complement strand
GCCTTGCCCGGCGCCGGCTCGAAGCGGTAGACGCCGACGTTCACGTCCGGCGCGTCGAAGGTGATGCCGAACTTGGCCGCATCGTCGCGCAAGACCTTGAGCTTGTCGGTATCGTCCAGCTCGATCGTCATGTTGGCGGCGAAGAACTCGGCGCCGTGGTGGACCTTGATCCAGGCCGTGTGGTACGCCAGCAGCGAGTAGGCGGCGGCGTGCGACTTGTTGAAGCCGTAGCCCGCGAACTTCTCCATCAGGTCGAAGACCTCGTCGGCCTTGGCCTCGCTGATGTCCTTCGCAGCGGCGCCCTTGCGGAAGATGGCGCGGTGGGTGGCCATCTCGTCGGCCTTCTTCTTGCCCATCGCGCGGCGCAGCATGTCCGCGCCGCCCAGGCTGTAGCCGCCGAGCACCTGGGCGGTCTGCATCACCTGTTCCTGGTAGACCATGATCCCGTAGGTCTCGGCGAGCACCTGTTCCACCAGCGGGTGCGGGTACTCGACCACCTCGCGGCCGTGCTTGCGCGCCACGAAGCTCGGGATCAGGTCCATCGGGCCGGGGCGGTAGAGGGCGTTCAGCGCGATCAGGTCTTCGAGGCGGCTCGGCTTGGCGTCGCGCAACATCCGCTGCATCCCGCCCGATTCGAACTGGAACACCGCCTCGGTCAACCCGTCCGAAAACAGCCGGTAGACCGCCGGATCGTCGAGCGGGATCGTCTCGAAGGCGAAGTCCTTGCGGTGCTCGTGGCGCGCAATGATGAAGTCCTTGGCGAGTTCGAGGATCGTCAGCGTCGCCAGCCCCAGGAAGTCGAACTTCACCAGCCCGATCGCCTCCACGTCGTCCTTGTCGTACTGGCTGACCGCGGAGTCGCTGCCGGGCTGCTGGTACTGCGGACAGAAGTCGGTGATCTTGCCGGGGGCGATCAACACGCCGCCCGCGTGCATGCCGATGTTGCGCACCATGCCTTCCACGCGCATCGCTAGGCTCAGCAGCTCGGCCACCTCCTCCTCGTTCTTCTCGCGCTCCTCCAGCTCGGGCGCCTCCTTGCGGGCGTAGATGACGCCGCTGTCCGGCTCGGCCGGCACGCGGGCCAGCGTCACCGACTTGCCCGGTGGGGCGGGGATCAGCTTGGCGATCGAGTCCACATGGCCGTAGCCCATGCCGAGCACCCGCCCGATGTCGCGCAGCGCGGCTTTCGCGGCCATCGTGCCGAAGGTGGCGATCTGGCTCACGGCGGCGCGGCCGTAGCGGTCCTTCACGTAGTCGATGACGCGGTCGCGGTTGCCCTGGCAGAAGTCGATGTCGAAGTCGGGCATCGACACGCGCTCGGGGTTCAGGAAGCGCTCGAACAGCAGGTTGTATTGCAGCGGGTCGAGGTCGGTGATCGACAGCGCATAGGCCACCAGCGAACCGGCGCCCGAACCCCGCCCCGGCCCGACCGGGCAGCCATTCGCCTTGGCCCAGCGGATGAAGTCCGACACGATCAGGAAGTAGCCGGGGAAGCCCATCTTCAAGATCGTGCCGATCTCGAATTCGAGCCGCTCGACGTAGCGCGGGCGCTCCTTGTCGCGCCGCTCGGCCTTCGGGTAGAGCATGGCGAGACGCTGCTCCAGGCCCTCGAACGACAACTCGCGGAAGTAGTCGGCCATCGGCATGTGGCTGCCGTCGGCGAGTTCGGGTGTCGGGAAATCGGGCAGTTGCGGCTTGCCCAGCACCAGCGTGAGGCTGCACCGGCGCGCGATCTCGACCGTGTTCTCCAGCGCACCGGGAAGGTCGGCGAACAGCGCGGCCATCTCCTGCTGCGTCTTGAAATGCTGGTCGCGGCTGAACCGCTTGACCCGCTTCGCGTTGCCGATCGTGTCGCCTTCGGCCACGCAGACCCGCGCTTCGTGCGCATCGAAATCGTCGGCCTCCAGGAACTGCACCGGGTGCGTGGCGACCACCGGCAGCTTGAGCTTGGCCGCCAGGGGGACGGTGGCGCGCACGTTGGCATCGTGGCCGGGCAACTGCGCGCGCTGCACCTCCAGGTAGAACCTCGTCGGGAACATCGCCGCCAGCCGCTTCGCCAGACCGCGCGCCTTGGGCAGATCCCCCATCGCCAGCGCCTGCCCCACGCAGCCCATGACCCCGCCGGACAGCACGATCAGCCCCTCGCCCAGCTCCTCCAGCCACGCCCACTTCACCCACGCCTGGTTGTTGCGCTGCACATTGGTGATCCAGGCCCGCGACAGCAGCTCGCACAGGTTCAGGTAGCCCTGTCGGTTCTGCACCAGCAGCAGCAGGCGCGACGGGGGCCGCGCATCGCCGGCGGTGGCGGGGCCGTCGGGTTCGAGCCAGACATCGGCGCCGATCAGCGGCTGCACGCCCTTCTTGCGGGCGGCGTTGTAGAGCTTGATGGCACCGAACAGGTTCGACAGGTCGGTGATGGCCAGGGCGGGCTGGCCGTCCTTGGCTGCGGCCTTGACCGCGTCATCGATCCGCAGGGTGCCATCGACGACGGAGTACTCGGTGTGGGTGCGCAGGTGGACAAAGTTCATCCGGAGATTGTAGGCAGCCGCCTGGGTGCTGTGCGGCTGCACGGCGGACGGCGCGCCGGGTGCGTTCGCTGGTGCCACAGGGGACCGGGATGTGCCCGAATTGCCGGAAAGTGCCGCTTAAACGGCTGCGGCCTGATTTGAGAATATCGCAAAATGACGGCGCCTTTGCCCGGCCATTGGCGCACACCTCACCACATCCACGACCACTACATGAACCATCTGATTCTCGGGCTAGGAGGCACCGGTATCCGGGTCTGGCAGGCGCTGCAACAGCGTCTGCAGGCTCGCCCGCTGAACCAGCCGGCCAGCCGCCGCCCTGCTGTCGAGGCGGTCCTGCTGGACACCGACGCCCGCGCACTGGCCGACCAGGCGCCCGGCTGGCGCGTGCTGGGGGTGCAGACTCTGCCGCCCGCCGCACAGCGGGTGCTGCTCACCGCGGACAACGACGCGCTGACCAGCCTGCTGCAGGCACGCACCGACTTGCGCTCCACCGTCGCGCCCGATGGCCAGGGCTGGGCCGCCCGCCTGCAGCAGCTCGGCGCCGTCGATGCACCGCTGTCGCGCGTGGCCGAGCGCCTGCCGGGGTGGCCGACGCGCCGCCTGGGCCGCTTGCTGCTGGCGCTGCACCAGGCGCAGGTGCGCTGTGCCGTCGATGCGGCCGTGCAGGCACTGCAGGCCCGCGCCACCGACACGGCCCTCACCCTCCACATCGTGGCCCACCTCGGTGGCACGACCGGGGCCGCGCTGCTGCTGGACATGCTGGCCCTGCTGCAGCGGCATCCACCCGCGGCGCGCTGCGTCGTGCAGGTCCACGTCGAGCTGCCCGACCACGACAGCGCCGGCGCGCACCCGGCGCCGCTGGCCGAGGTCCAGGCGTATGCCGCGCTGCGCGAGTTGCAGGTGGCGGCGCAGTCGGGCTGGTTCTCGCTGTGTTTCCTGGGTGCGATGACCGACGAGCGCGGGCTGCAACCGTTCGACGCTGCCGCCCGCGAGCGCCGGCTGGCCGACTGGCTGTACCACCGTGTCGGCGAGGTGACGGACGCACTTTCCGCGCCCATCCGTGCGCCGCTGGCCGCCCCGGCCACGCGGCCTGGCGAGTTCGCCGCCTTCGGTCTGGCCGAGCGCAGTGCCGATCGCCACGCCGTGCGCGCCCACCTCGGCCACGAGCTGATGCTGCGGCTGCTGGCGCAACTGCGCTACAACCACTGGCGCGCAGGACTCGGCTTTGTCGCGCACCCGCGGGTGGTGGGCGCGGAGGCACTGGGCGAGCTGCTGAACGCCTGGGGATTGAGCGACGCGCATTTCCAGCTCGCCGTGCCGCTGCCGGAAATCGACGGCGACACGCTGCCCACCCTGTCGATCGAGCAGGAGTGGAGGATGCTGGAGACCCACTTCGTGGGTCTGATCGGGTTGGTGGCGCCATCGCGCCGCATCAACGAGCTGCGCCGCCTGTTCGACCAGGGCCTGATCGAGCGTTTTCGCGGCCAAGGCATCGAGGCGGTGTTCGACCAGCCGGACCACATGCTGCGCCGCCGGGCGGTGGTCGTGCGCCAGCGGGTCGAGACCGCGCTGTGGGACGACTGGCGCCAGGGCCGGCGCGCGCTCCACGACTGCGGGCAACTGCTGGCGGCCGTGCTGGCGGATCTGGCCGACCGCATCGAGCCGCTGCGCCAGGAGCAGCGCGGTCTGGAGACCCAGGCCACCGTGACCAGCCGCCAGCTCGACACGCTGGAACAGGCGGCGAGCAGCCCGCTGCAGGCGCTGGGGTTGCTGCGTGGTGCCCGCGAGCGCGACCTGTCCGAAGCCACCGCGCTGCTGCGCGACTACGCCCTGGCCCGCACCCGTTCCAGTGCGATCACGCTGAGCCTGCGCCTGCTGGCCGAGGTGCAGTCGCAGCTCACCACGCTGCAGGGCATGGTGGACGCTGGCGAGATGGCCCTGGCCACGCTGGCCGAGGAAACCGACGTGGCCGCCACCGCCACCTTGCCACCGCTCAACGCTGCCGACGCCGATGGCCGGCTCGACACCCGCGAGCTGCTGGCGCACTGGCGCACCCAGCTCGTCACGCGCGAGTCGGTGCAGCGCGAGCACCTGCGCGTGCTGCGGGCGGGGATGTTCACCCAGCTCGGCGAGTACGCCAGTTTCCGCATCTTCGCGCAGCGCATCGGCGAGCAGGACACCTGCGATGCGCTGCTCGGCGCCTGTGCCAGGCGGCTGCCGCCTGTGGCGCTGCAGCCGGTCGTGTCGGCCGCGTGGGACGCCTGGGTGATGCGCCTGCACGGGGAGTCGGACGCTGCGGCGCGCGACCTGTCCACGCTGCTGACACGGGCCAGTGTCGGGCTGGCGTGGCTGCCGGCGGTGGCGGGGACGGGGACGGTGGTGCAGGGCGATCTGCTGCGCGTGCCCGCACCACCACAGCCGCAGGCACAGACCCAGGTCCACGCTGCTGACACGGGCCAGTGTCGGGCTGGCGTGGCTGCCGGCGGTGGCGGGGACGGGGACGGTGGTGCAGGGCGATCTGCTGCGCGTGCCCGCACCACCACAGCCGCAGGCACAGACCCAGACCCAGGCCCAGGCCCAGGCCCAGGCCCAGGCCCAGGCCCAGGCCCAGGCCCAGGCCCAGGCGATTCCCGAGGATGCCGACGCATCGCCCATTGGTGCGGACGCAGACACGGACGGTGATGGCGGCGCGCAGATCCTGGTCGCGCGGACGGCGCAGCGCGTGTCGCTGACGCTACCCAGCGTGTCCGAGCTGATCCACCGCCTCGGCCGCCTGCAGACGCAGACCCAGGTGCAGGAGCTGCCGGAAGGCGTGGGCGAGCTGGTGCTGCTGCGCGTGGTGCGGGGCTTGCCGCTGCAGGCGCTGCCGCGGGTGCAGGAACTGCACCTGCGCCACGAAGCCCACCGGCTGCAGGCAGGGCGGGCTGCGCTGTGGCTGCAGCTCGATGACCAGGTGGCGCTGCCCGAGTTGCTCGCCGCCGATGTGCAGGCGCAGAAGGCCCGTGCCCGCACGGTGGTGCTGCTGGCCGAAGCCTTCGGGCTGCTGCGCGAGGACAGCGATCCCGTCAGCGGGGCGCCGGTGCTGCTGCACGTGCGGCTGGACGAGGACGGCTTCGAGCTGGACCGGGTCTGCCTGGGCCAGGGTCCGCTGGACGCGGTGGAGCAAGCGCGCGAGCGGGTGCTGCACGACCTGCACGACGAGGTGACCACGACCTTGCAAGGGCGTGACATGCGCGACCCCGCGGCACAGGCCACCCTGCGCGACGCGATGCGCCAGCGCATCGAGCGGCTGCGCAGCGAGGCCCCGCCCGAACAACGCGACGCCATCAGCCGCGAATGGAACGAAGCGGCGCGTGCCGCCATGAAACTGGCCAGACAGGAAACCGTGCAATGAGTCGAGGCGTCTGTACCAATCTTCCCGCCGCCTGCAGCCAGGCGGCCGCCAAGGCCGTGCTGCCGTGCCCGGAGCCTGACACGCGCTGCCCGACCTGCGGCGCGGCGCTGCTGCCCTTGGGCGATGGCCCGGCGGCGGGGCCGGGCGCCGGCGCGGCGCGCTGGGTCGCTTCGTCGCTGGTGGTGGCGTTGGCCGTGGGGGGGGGCTGGAGCTGGTGGTCGTCCCAGGCCACGCCCGACGCCGGGCTGCCGCAGGCAAATCGGGTGGCGCCCACCTCTCCCGTGTCCCCCGTGTCCCCGGCCGTGCTGGCGGTGGCACAGGCTGCCTCGGCGCTCGAAAGCGAGCCACCGGGCGTCGGCACCCCGAACGTGTTCGTGCTGCACGGCATGGACGCCCTCGGCCCCGTGCTCGGCACCGAACTGATGGAAGCCTTCCTCACCCAGGAGGGCCACGTCGAGGTCCACCGCAGCCTGCCGGACCCGCACGGCGCGGTGCTGGTGTCGGCCCGGCGGCCCGGCGGGCTGCGCCAGGACATCCGGCTGGCGTTCGACGGTGGATCGACTGCCGCGGGCGATGCGAGCCTGCGCCGTGTCTCCGCCACCTCGGGCACGGAGCTGAAGGACAACCAGGTGCTGGTCGGTCTGGACGCGCTGGCCGTGGTCGTGCATCCCGGCAATCCGATGGAGCGCATCAGCCTGTCGCAACTGCGCGAGCTGCTCTCCGGCGCGGGCCGGGCGGGCGGGCCGGTGCGGGTGAACGTGCGCAACGAGGCGTCGGACAGCGCGACGCTGATCGGCCACCAGGTGCTCGGAGGATCCCGTGCCAGCGCCGACCTGCAGCGCCACGAGACCGACGCCGCCCTCGTGCAGGCGGTCATGGCGGACGAGCACGCGCTGGGCGTGGTGCCGCTGTCGGCGGTCGGGGGGGCGAAGGTGCTGGCGGTGGTCGATGCGGCTGGCTCGGTCTGGAAGCCCACGCCCGAGGCGGTGGCGACCGAACGCTATCCGCTCACGCACCGGCTGGTGGTGCAGATGCCCGCCGCGTCGTCGCCGGTGGCGCTGCGGTATGCGCAGTTCCTGGCCGGCCCGGCCGCGCAGACCAGGCTGCGCAGCGGCGGTCTGGCCAGCGCCGCGCCCGTGCTGATCGATCCGGCGAATGCCGAGCCGGTCGCCGTCGGCGCGGCGGTGAAATGGCCCAAGGACTACACCGCGCTGACCCGCGGCGCACAGTTGCTGACCGGTCGCATCGGCTTTGCGGCCGACTCTGCCGAACTCGATGCGGTGGCCCATGTCGATGTCGATCGGCTGGCCCGCCAGATCAAGGAACAGGCGGCTGCCCGGCCGGTGTCGGTGGCGGTGCTGGGCGTGGCCCACGATGCCGGGGGGTATTGCGCCAACCGCGCGCTGTCGGACAAGCGCGCCGCCAGCGTCGCCGAGGCCCTCGCGGCGCAGGGCGTGAAGGTCCGGGCGGTGCGCGGGGTGGGTCGGGTGGTGCCGCCGTCGGTGACGGGGCTGGACGAAACCGCCCGCGAGCGCCGGGTCGAGGTCTGGGTGTCGGATGCGCCGATGCACCAGCCGGCGCCGTTCAAGTGCGTTTCCGGCACGGGGCAGGTGGCGATGGTGGGCGCGCCGAGGTTCCTACAATCGGGTCCGTGAACACCTCTCTGCCCATCCTCAACATCTCCACCTACCGGTTCGTCACGCTGGCCGACCCTGACGCCTTGCGCGCCCAGTTGCAGGGCAACGCCGCGGCGAACCACCTCAAGGGCACCATCCTGCTGGCCGAGGAAGGACTCAACCTCTTCCTGGCCGGTCCCGCCGACGGGGTGCGCGCGTTTGTGGCCTACCTGCAGGGCTTCGCCGAATTCGCCGACCTGACCCCCAAGGAAAGCTGGAGCGCTGCGACCCCGTTCCAGCGCCTGAAGGTCAAGGTCAAGCGCGAGATCATCCGCATGAACCACCCCGGCATCCGCCCGCAGGCTGGCCGCGCCCCGAGCGTCGCCCCGCAGGTGCTGGCGCGCTGGCTGGCGCAGGGACACGACGACGCAGGCCGCCCGGTCGTCACGCTCGACACGCGCAACGCCTTCGAGATCGACCACGGCACCTTCGCCGGCGCGATCGACTGGCGCATCACCAAGTTCAGCGAGTTCCCCGACGCCGTGCAGGCCCACCGCGACGACCTGGAGGGCAAGACCATCGTCAGCTTCTGCACCGGCGGCATCCGCTGCGAGAAGGCGGCGATCTACCTGCAGGACATCGGGCTGGAGCACGTCTACCAGCTCGACGGCGGCATCCTGAACTATTTCGAGGAGACCGACGGCGCCCCCGGCTGGCAAGGCGGCTGCTTTGTCTTCGACGAACGCGAGGCGCTCGGCGCGCAGCTCACACCGGTTCGTTGAGCAGCGCCACCACCTCGGAGTGGAACTCGCGCCGGTACAGCACCGCGATCACCACGGCCGTGCCCACCACGAAGGCGAGCGGCGACAGGAACCACAGCACCGCCGCGAAGCTCAGGTACACCGCCCGCAGCCCGTCGTTGAAGGTCTCGGCCGCCAGCCCCAGCACGCGCCCGGCCCGGTCGGCGTGGCGCAGGCGCAGCGTCGGATCGGACGCCGCATCGAAATCCTTCGCGGACGGGGTGGCGCCGATCAGCAGTGCGCCGAAGCTGTACTGCCGCATCGACCAGGTGAAGCGGAAGAAGGCGTGGACAAAGATCCCCGTCAGCACCAGCAGCTTCAGGTCGAGCACCAGCGGCGAGGTCGGCGTGGCGAACGGCAGGTCATGCACCATCTCGGCCGTCTTCTCGCCCGCACCGATTGCCGCGATCAGGCCGCCGATGATGAAGATCGTCGTCGAGGCGAAGAAGCTCGGGCTGGAGGCCATGCTCTGCGACACGGCGGCGTCCACGATGCGGTTGTCGCGGTAGGTGGCCTCGCGCATCCAGTCCAGGCGGATGCGGTTGGTGGAGGCCAGCACCGAGGGCCGCCGCTGCGCGCGCGCCTTGGCGAAGTGGACATAGCCGATCCAGCCACTGAAAAACGCCAGCAACGCCAGCCAGTCGGCCAGCGGCAGCACCCGGATCACGCGCAAGAGAAAGTCCATGCGCGCCACTGTAGCGCGGCCCGGCTGGCGCGATCCGCTCAGGCGTCGAGGTCGAACACCAGCACTTCCGCCGCGTCGCCCTGGCCGACCGTCAGCGCGGACTCCTGCGCCAGCAGCAGCGCATCGCCGGCTTCCAGTGCCCGGCCGTTGACCGTCAGCCGGCCGCGGGCGAGGTGGACATACGCCTTGCGGGCCGGGTCGAGCGCCAGCGTCGCCGATTCTTCGCCATGGAACACGCCGGCCCACAGGCGCGCGTTGGCGTTGATCTGCAGCGTCGCCCGTGCCGCATCCGGGCTGCCAGCCGGCGCCGCCACCAGGTGCAGGCGCCCGCGCTTGTCGGCTTCGGTGATGACCTGCTGGTCGTAGCTGGGCGTCAGGTCGCGCGCGGCGGGCAGCAGCCAGATCTGCAGCAGGTGTGTCTGCGCGCCGCTGTGGTTGAACTCGCTGTGGCGCACGCCCGTGCCGGCGCTCATCCGCTGGACTTCGCCGGTGCGGATGGTTGCGCCGTTGCCCATGCTGTCCTGGTGCTCCAGCTCGCCGGCCAGCAAGTAGGTGACGATCTCCATGTCGCGGTGGCCGTGCATCCCGAAGCCGGTGTGGGCGGCGATGCGGTCGTCGTTGATGACCCGCAGGTTGCCCCAGCCCATGTGCGCCGGGTCGAAATAATCGGCGAAGGAGAAGCTGTGGAAGCTGTCCAGCCAGCCGTGCTGGGCATGGCCGCGGGCGAGGGAGGGGCGCAGGGTGATCATGGTGGGGCGGGCCTTTCGTCGGAGTGTCCATGATGCGCGATGGGGCAGGGGTCGGGGCGGTGCGGGTGTGATGGCATCATTCAAAAGCCTTGAACCCCAGCGCGCGCCCACCCCGGCGCCCCACCCGCCGATGACCGACCGCCGCCACGCCCTGACCCCCGAAGCCCTGGAGATGATGGACACCATCGCCCGC
>NZ_JAAFKF010000122.1 GCF_013299175.1 Sphaerotilus sp. | reverse complement strand
GAGGGCGGGCTGGCGTTCGAGGCGCTGATGCCGGACTGGGACTACTACCTCGCCTACAACATGTTCCGCATCGCGGCGATCCTGCAGGGCATCGCGCGGCGGGTGGTCGATGGCACGGCGTCGAGTGCGCAGGCGCGGCAGGCGGGGGCCGGGGCGCGGCCGATGGCGGAACTGGCCTGGAAGCACGCGGTCAAGGCCGGCGCCTGAGACGTTCTTTCACACGCTCACACGCTCACACGTTGATGTCGGCGTGCGGCCCGATGCGTGATGGCATCCCCAGCGCCATGATGTCCGAGTCCATCGGGATCTCCATCACCGACGGCTCGTCCAGCCGCGACGCATTCGACAGCCGGCTACCCGACACCTCGCGCGCCACCGTCACCGCAGCCGCCTTGGTCATCAACTGGCGCGCCGACGCCGCCGCCGCCTCGGCGAGGTTGCACGCCCCATCGAGCACGGTCGCCTCTGTCACCTGCGCCTCGGTGCGCAAATAGATCCGGCCGCGCAGCGTCATCAGCACCAGCGGCGCATCGTCACCCAGCCAGTTGTGGGCGGCACGGCTGACGCGGCTGAGCAGGTCGCCCTCCAGCCAACGCTGGGCGTGCGGCGGCGAGGACGACAGCATCACGTAGCCCGCCACCGTGGACGGCACCGGCACCCGCTCCAGCATCGACAGCCAGCGGACCTCCTCCGGCAGTGTCGTGTCGATGCCGGTCTGCTGGTCTTGCACGAGGGTCTGGTACGCCTGCGAATCCAGCCGCTGGGCCAGCGAGCGCGACATCAGCAGCATCTCCAGGTGCTGCGGCAGACCCGCCTCGATGCACACCCGCAGCTCCTGCCCCACGAGGTAGGCGCGCTTGCTCGGTCCCCATTCGAGCCGCCCCCGCCGCCCTTCCCAGTCGAACTCGACCACGCGGCCATCGGCATTGCGGACCCGCTTGAGCCGGTGCCCGCGGGCTTCGGCCCACGCGTCGAGCACTTGGGGATCGGCGGTGGCCTCGTGGCGCGACCCCAGCAGTCGCTGAAGACGTTGCAGGGCTTTGATCATGGCGTTGGCGCTGTCCACTGTCGTTGGGGCGGTGAAGGCATCACCGATGCAACGCTATCGACATCAGGGCGGCAAAACTGTAGTTGTTCAACCCTGCAGCGTGATCTCCACCGACACCGTGAGCTGCTCGTGCCCACCCCCGCTGCGCACACCCCGCACCGGTGCGCAGGCCGCGTAGTCCGGCCCGACCGCCGTCTGCACATGGCGCGCATCCACCACGCAGCCGTGCGTCACGTCCAGCCCCAGCCAGCGCCGCTCGGCGGGATCGAGGCACACCTGCGCCCAAGCGTGGCTGGCCAGCTCGGGCGCGCCCTGTGCATGGAAATACCCGCTCACATAGCGCGCCGCCAGCCCCACCGCCCGGCACGCCGCCACCAGCACATGCGCCTGGTCCTGGCAGACGCCGGCGCCCCCCTGCCACGCCTGCGCGGCGGTGGTGCGGGCATCGGTGCGGCCCGGCCGGTAGGCCACGCGCTCGGCCACCAGCGCCAGCAGGTCCAGCGCCTGCGCCAGAGGATCTGTCTGTCCCCGCACCGCCGCCAGCGCCGCATCGCGCAGCGCCGCGTCCGGTGTCGCCAGTGGCGAAGGCATCCGGTAGAGGCGGGGATCGGGTCCGTGCAGGTCGGTGTGCAGCGCGTCGCCCAGCGTTTCCACCAACCCTGTGGCCTCGCACAGCAGCGCCCGTGCCCCCGCCCCCACGGCCAGCACATGGCTGTGGTTGCCCCAGGCATCGGTCTGCGGCTGCAGCGGCACCGAGGCATCGAGCCGCCAGTGGTGGACGTGCTGGGTGTCGGTGTGGCGCGGTGTCAGGCACAGCGTCTGGACGGCGCTGCGCAGCGGCTGGGTGTAGCGGTAGTGGGTGCGGTGGCGGATCAGGTACTTCACCCTCCGCATCATGCAAGACACAGGCCATGCCACCGCGCTCTGCAGCGGCTCTGCACTGGCTTTACAGCGGCTCCACCGTCACCGCCACCCGTGGCTCCGCCCGCCCGCCGCCGCGGATCACGCCCCGCAAGGGGGCCACGTCGGCGTAATCGCGCCCCCAGGCCAGCGTGACGTGGTCGGTGCCGGCGGGCACGGCGTTGGTCGGGTCCAGCGCCACCCAGCCGTGGACCGGGCACCACACCGACACCCAGGCGTGCGACGCATCGGCGCCGACCAGCCGCGGCTGGCCCGGTGGCGGGTGGGTCAGCAGGTAGCCGCTGACGTAGCGCGCCGCCAACCCGATCGAGCGCATCGCGCCGATCATGACGTGGGCGAAGTCCTGGCAAACGCCCTGCCGCTGCGCCAGGGCTTCCGGCGCGCGGGTGTTGACCGACGTGGCCAGCGGCGCATAGGCAAAGTACCGGAAGATGAGGTGCATCATCGCCAGCGCGCCAGCCAGCAGCGGCGTGCCGGGCCGGAAAACCCGCCCGGCGAAGCGTGCCAGCGACGCCTCGCGGGGGGCGTAGGCCGAGCCGAGTGCGAACTCCACCGCCTCGTCGAAGCCGGCACCGGGCCGGTAGCGCAGCCGCGCCGCTACCGCTTCCCACGGCGGGCTGGTCTCCGGGCGCAGCAGGGGCAGCGGGTCGATCTCGACCACAAAGCGTGACACCACCAGCAGCCGGTCATGCACCCGCGAATGCGAGAAACCGGCACGGTGGTTGCCCCAGGAATCGACGCTCTGGTGGATGCCCTCGTCCGGTGACGGAGTGACCGACAGCTCCCAGGTGCGCATCCGCTGCAGCGGGGTGTCACGCGGGCGCAGGTGGCCGAGGTGGTGGGCGAGTTCGACCGGCGCGTCGTAGGCGTAGCCGGTTTCGTGGAGCACACGCAGCGTCACTGCCATACGGTACGGTCGGCTGGCCCCACATGCGAGAACAGGTGGCGGCTGATTTCATTGGACAAACCCAGCACGGCCGTGCAGCAGGTCCGCAGCGCATCGAGCAAGGTGGTGTAACGCCCGTCGGCATCGCGGGTGCTCAGGGCCTCCAGCGACCAGTCTTCCGGGCGCGGCAGGGCCTGCACGATCTGTTCGGCCCAGGCGGGATCGTGGCGGGCGAGCTTGCGCAGCCGCTCCCGCAGGGTGCGGGCCACCCAGGCCAGCGAGCGCGGATTGTCGGTGTCGAGCACCAGCAGATGCAGCAGCGGCGGCACTTCGCGCCGGGCCTGGAAGTGCGCCCGGTAGGTGATGGTCGAGTCGAACAGCCCGAGCAGCAGCGCGAACCCGTCGTCCGTCTCCGTCAGGCCGGCCTTGAACCCGGTGGCCAGCGCATTGGCGAGCATGTCAAGCCGCTCGATCTGGCGCGCCACGCTGAGCAGGCGCCAGCCGTCATCGCGGGTCATGCGGTCGGTCTGGGCGCCGGTGATCGCGGCCAGGTGCAGCGCCGCCTGGTTGAGCACGCCCAGCACGTCGCTGAGCGGCTCGTGCCCTTCGCGCGACTCGATGGCGGCGAGTTTGCGCGGGAACAGCTCGCTCAAGTCCTTGATCAGGCCCCAGTGTTCGGTGGACAGCCGCTCGCGCAGCGCCTCGGCACAGCCGCGCAGGGCCTGCAGGTTGAACGCGACACTGGCCCCCGCACGCGGATCGCCCATCGCGTGGACCAGCGAACGCTCGAAGACCCGCGCCGCCTGACCCGACGGGTGCGCGGGCAGCGGCACCACCGCCGGGATCATGCCGTGGCGCACCAGCAGGCTGTGCATCACCTGGAGCACCCCGGTGCTGCCCGCAGGCAACGCCTCCAGCGTCAGGCGCGACAGCCGCACCGAGTTTTCCGCCCGCTCGGTGTAGCGGCCCAGCCAGAACAGGTTCTCGGCGGCGCGGCTGGTGATGACGCGCCGCCAGTCCGCCAGCTCGGCCGGCTCCAGCGGCCGGGGCAGCAAGGTGGTGGGATCGACCTGGCCATCGGTCAGCACCCAGGTGTCGGTGCTGGCCGATCCCGCCTGCATGGACAGGTAGGCATCGGTGCCGCCGCTGCCGGAGCCTTCCCCGGCGCGCCGGTTGGCCACCCGGGTCAAGCCGCCGGGCAGCACGCACCAGCCGCCCGCGCCGTCCGACATGGCGTAGACCCGCACGACCACGGGCCGCGGCTCCAGCCGGCCGGCGTGCCACACGGGCAGCTCCGACGGGCGGGCGGGGGCCATGAGCGTGTGCGCGGCCGGATCGGCGTCGATGCGGGCTTCCCATTGGCGCAGGGCGTCGGCGTCCAGCTCGCTGGCCATCACGGGCGCGAAACTCGTCGTCATGGCGCTCGGAGAGAAGGTCGGCACGATCACGAACTCGCGCAGCTTGCGCCGGTTGGCCGCCCAGACGCTGGCCTCGCCGCACCACCAACTGGTGTGCGCCGGCAGCAGCAGCTCCTCGCCCAGCACCCGCTTGGCCACGCCCGGCCAGAAGGCACTCAAGCCCGGACTCTCCAGCACCCCCGCACCCGGCGCATTCGCCACCACCACCTCGCCCGCCCGCACCGCCTGCACCAGCCCCGGCACCCCCAGCGCCGAATCCCCGCGCAGCTCCAGCGGGTCAAGCCACTCGTCGTCCACCCGGCGCAGCAGCACATGCACGCGCTCCAGCCCGTGCAGCGTCTTCAGATACACCTTCTGGTGGCGCACCGTCAGGTCCGACCCCTCGACCAGCGTGACCCCCAGATAGCGGGCGAGGAAGACGTGTTCGAAGTAGGTTTCGTTGCGCGGCCCTGGTGTCAGCAGCGCCACGCGCGAGCGTTCACCGGCCGGGCTGACGCGCAGCAAGCCGTCCATCAGCGCCCGGAAGGCCGAGGCCACGCGCTGCACCTTGAGTTCGCGGAAGGCTTCGGGGAACTGCTGGCCGATGACGAGGCGGTTCTCCAGCAGGTAGCCCAGGCCGGAGGGCGCCTGCGAGCGGTGGCCAACCACGCGCCACTGCCCGTCGGGCCGGCGCGCCAGATCGAAGGCCACCATCTGCAGCCAACGTCCACCGGCCGGTTTCACCCCGTGCATCGGCCGCAGGTACTGCGGATGTGCCAGCACCAGCGACGGGGGCAGGAAACCATCGTGCAGCAGATCCTGTGCCCCGTAGATGTCCGCCAGCACGGCATCCAGCAGCCGCGCCCGCTGCTTCACGCCCGCCTCGATGCGGGTCCATTCCTGCGGCGTGATCAGCAGCGGCAGCAGCTCCAGCGGCCAGGAGCGGGCGCTGTCCCCCCCTTCGGCGTAGACGTTGTAGGTCGCGCCATCCTCGCGCACGCGCCGTTGCACGCGGGCGAGGCGGGCGGCGAGATCCTGCCAGCCGGCGGTTCCGTTGACGTTGAAGAAGCGCGTCCACACGGGCGCCAGGTCGAGCGGACCCGCAGCGCCCGGCGCACCGGTCAGGAATCCGCGCAGTTCGTCACGGTGCCCTGGCGTACCGTGCAAGGCGGACGAGGCCGCCAGCACGGCAGCCTCGGGCGCTTCATCGGGAAGGAGACTCGATTGCATGGGCGCATCATGCCCCGAATCAGCGCCGCATCCGCCCGGATCAGCTCCGGCGCAGGTCCAGCGTGAAGGGGAACTCCAGACTGCGCTGCGCCACGCCCGGCACGACCTTGCCCGGGGTGTGGCCCATCGCGAAGAAGCGCGCCAGACGGCGGCTCTCGGCCTCGAACGAGTTGACCGGGAAGGTGTCGTGGTTGCGTCCGCCCGGATGCGCCACGTGGTACTGGCAGCCGCCCAGCGAGCGGTGGTTCCAGGTGTCCACCAGATCGAAGGTCAGCGGCGCATGGACGCCGATGGTCGGGTGCAGCGCGGCCGGTGGCTGCCAGGCACGGTAACGCACCCCCGCCACGTACTCGCCCACCCGGCCCGTCGGCTGCAGCGCCAGCGGCTCGCCGTTGACGGTGACGACATGGCGCGGATCGACCAGCCCGGTGACCAGCACCTCGATGCGCTCCAGCGACGAATCGACGTAGCGCACCGTGCCACCGATCGCGCCCTCCTCGCCCATCACGTGCCACGGCTCCAGCGCGTTGCGCAGCGTCAGATGCACGCCCCGCGCCGCCATCTCGCCCACCTTCGGGAAGCGAAACTCCAGGTGCGGCGCGAACCACTGCGCGTCGAACGCATAGCCATCCGCCTGCAGATCGGCCATCACGTCGTCGAGGTCCATCTTCACGAACGTCGGCAGCAGGAAGCGGTCGTGCAGCTCGGTGCCCCAGCGCACCAGCGGCGCGCGGTACGGCTCTTTCCAGAACCGGGCGATCAGCGTGCGCAGCAGCAGTTGCTGGACGATCGACATGCGCGCATGCGGCGGCATCTCGAAGGCGCGCAGCTCCAGCAGGCCGAGCCGCCCCGTGGACGAATCCGGCGAATACAGCTTGTCTATGCAGAACTCGCTGCGGTGCGTGTTGCCGGTGACATCGATCAGCACATTGCGCAGCGTGCGGTCCACCAGCCAGGGCGGCATGTCCGTGCCGTAGACCGCCTTGTTGCGCTCGATCTCGGCCAGCGCGATTTCCAGCTCGTAGACCTGGTCGTTGCGGGCCTCGTCGACCCGCGGGGCCTGGCTGGTCGGGCCGATGAACATGCCCGAGAACAGGTAGCTCAGGGACGGGTGGTTGTGCCAGTAGGTCAGCAGCGAGGCCAGCAGGTCCGGCCGGCGCAGGAACGGGGAATCCGCCGGGGTCGCGCCGCCCATGACCATGTGGTTGCCGCCGCCGGTGCCGGTGTGGCGGCCGTCGAGCATGAACTTCTCGGTGGACAGGCGGGTCTTCCACGCGGCGTCGTAGAGGAACTCGGTCTGCGACACCAGATCGCGCCAACTGTGCGCCGGGTGGATGTTGACCTCGATGACGCCCGGGTCCGGCGTGACCTGCAGCACCGTCAGGCGGGGGTCGCGCGGCGGCGGGTAGCCTTCGAGGACGATCTGGACGCGCAGATCGGCGGCCGTGGCCTCGACCGCGGCGAGCAGGTCGAGGTAGTCCTCCAGGTGCGACAGCGGCGGCATGAAGACGTAGAGCACGCCGGTGGCCTGGCCCACGCCTTCCGCCTTCGGGCCATTGGCGCGGCGCGGATCACGGGCCTCGACGCACAGCGCGGTGCGGGTGATCCAGTGCGCGGATTCGAAACGCTGCGGATGGCGGGCCAGCTCCTCCGCGCTCAGACCCGACAGGGGCGACAGCGGAGCCGCGCGCGGCACGGCGCCCGGCCCGTTCCCGGCCACCTCGGCACCGAAGACATCGCCGAACACGTAATCCCCTTCCGCCGGGCCACCACGCTGCAGCGCCACCGTGCCGCCTTCGGCGAAACCACCGCCGATGACATGCGCGGCGTACTGGCTGCGGACTTGGGACGACGGCGGCAGTGCGTCGCGCTGGGCGAAGGGATCGTGGTCGATCTGGAAGGGATAGTCCTTCTTCGCCACCCAGGGCAGCGAGTCCAGCGGCAGCCGGTAGCCCATCGGCGAATCACCGGGGATCAGGTACATCCGCTCGTCGCGGAAGAACCACGGACCCGTCACCCAGCGCGGGCCGCTCAGGCCCGGCACGGCTTCGGGCTTGAGCGGCAGCACGTAGCCGATCGGCGCCTCCAGCCCCTGCGTGAAGACCCGGCGCAGGCGCACCCGCTCCAGCTCGTCCTCCAGCCGGCTGTCGAAGGGATCGACGTTGACCGGCAGGCGGCGCTCGCGCCACAGGTAGTACCAGGTGTCCTCGTGCCCGGTC
Source organism: Sphaerotilus sp. (assembly GCF_013299175.1). GTDB lineage: Bacteria > Pseudomonadota > Gammaproteobacteria > Burkholderiales > Burkholderiaceae_C > Sphaerotilus. The sequence goes on along the minus strand of NZ_JAAFKF010000122.1, from coordinate 2,485 downwards.
TGGACGTAGTCGTCCGTCATGCCGAGCTTGGCGCTCAGGTGGCGGATGAACCGCTGCGCATCGGCGGCGGTGTACTGGTGCGGATCGCGCTCGTCGGCGAACAGCTCCGGGTTGTGCCAGCAGGGCTGACCGTCCTTGCGCCAGTAGATCGACAAGGCCCAGCGCGGCAGTTGCTCGCCCGGGTACCACTTGCCCTGGCCGAAGTGCAGGAAACCGCCCTGGCCGTATTCGTCACGCAAGCGGCCAACCAGCTCCTGTGCGTACAGGCGCTTGGTCGGGCCGAGCGCATCGGTGTTCCATTCCGCGCCGTCCCGGTCATCGACCGAGACAAACGTCGGCTCGCCCCCCATCGTCAGACGCACATCGCCCGCCACCAGCTCGGCATCCACCGCCTCGCCCAGCGCCAGCATCGCGCCCCACTGGTCTTCGGTGTAGGGCTTGGTGACGCGCGGCGATTCCCAGACGCGCGTGACCCGCATCGCATGGCTGAACTCGACCTCGCACTTGTCCACCGCTCCGCTGATCGGCGCCGCGCTCGACGGCTGCGGCGTGCAGGCCAGCGGGATGTGGCCTTCACCCGCCATCAGACCCGACGTGGGGTCCAGACCGATCCAGCCCCCGCCGGGCAGATAGACCTCGCACCAGGCGTGCAGGTCGGTGAAATCGACCTCGGTGCCGCTCGGGCCGTCGAGGGCCTTCACGTCCGATTTCAACTGGATCAGGTAGCCCGAGACAAACCGCGCTGCCAGCCCCAGGTGGCGCAGCGTCTCCACCATCAGCCAGCCCGAGTCACGGCACGAACCCGACTTCAGCGTCAGCGTCTCCTCCGGCGTCTGCACGCCCGGCTCCAGCCGGATGCCGTACTGGATGTCCTGTTGCAGCCGCTGGTTGAGGCCGACGAGGAAGTCGATCGTGCGGACCTCCTTGCGGTCGATCGAATCCACGAACGCCTGCAGTGCCGGCGTGGCGGTCTCCGGCACCAGATACGGGGCCAGCTCCTGCTTCAGCCCGTCCTCGTAGACGAAGGGGTAGTTCTCGGCGCTCGGCTCCAGGAAGAAGTCGAACGGGTTGTAGACCGACATCTCGGCCACCAGATCGACGGTGACCTTGAAGTGGCGCGTCGGTTCCGGGAAGACGAGGCGGCCGAGGTAGTTCGAGAACGGATCCTGCTGCCAGTTGATGAAGTGGGTTTCTGGCTCGACCCGCAGCGAGTAGGACAGGATCGGCGTGCGGCAGTGCGGCGCCGGACGCAGGCGCACGATCTGTGGCGCCAAGTTGACCAGGCGGTCGTAGGTGTAGTGGGTGACGTGACTGAGCGCGACGTGGATGGACACGGGAGAGTGCTTTCTGGATTCTGGTGTCAGTGAACGGCCACGAGGAAATCGCGGCTGATGCCGGCCCCGAGGTCGCCGACGCGGTCGAGGAACTGCGTCAGGTAGGCGTGCAGGCCGGTGGAGAGGATCTCGTCGATGCGGCCGAATTCCAGGTCCGCATGCAGCCGGCCCGCGCGGCGCAGGGTTTCGGAGGACTGATCGGGCGCCACCAGCTTCAGGTTGATGACCACTTCCTGCGTGCAGGCCGCCAGCGAGCGCGGCATGTCCTGGCGCAGGATCAGCAGCTCGGCCACCTTCTCCGGCTGGATCACGTTGCGGTAGACCTTGCGGTAGACCTCGAAGCCGGACACCGAGCGCAGGATCGCCGACCAGTGGTAGAAGTCGTATTCCTGATCGCGGGCATCGGCGGCGCCGTAGAAATCGCTCTCGACGGCGTGGAACTTCACGTCGAGCAGCCGGGCCGTGTTGTCGGCGCGTTCCAGGAAGGTGCCGATGCGGACGAAGTGCAGCGACTCGTCCTGGAGCATGGTGCCGACCTGCACGCCGCGCGACAGGTGCGAGCGGAACTTGACCCACTCGAACAAGCCGCTCGGGTCGCGCTCGAAGGTGTTCTCGCGCAGCAGGCGGTTGAATTCGAGCCAGGTCTGGTTGGTGGTTTCCCAGACTTCGGTCGTCAAGGCGCCGCGCACCGCACGGGCGTTTTCCCGCGCCGCCCGCAGGCAACTGAAGATCGACGACGGGTTGCGCTCGTCGCGGACCATGTAGTCCATGACGCTCTGGGCGGTGACATCGCCGTAGCGCCGGGCGAAGTCGCCGCTCAGCTCGGAGATGCTCAGCAGGCCGCGCCAGCCCAGCTCCGACACCGCCGTCGATTGCGGCAGCAGGGCGGTCTGGTAGTTCACGTCCAGCATCCGGGCGGTGTTTTCGGCGCGCTCCATGTAGCGCGACATCCAGAACAGGTGATCGGCAGTTCTTGACAGCATTTGTTCAGTCCTCAATCCGCATTCCGCATCAGTCCTCAAGCACCCAGGTGTCCTTGGTGCCACCGCCCTGCGACGAGTTGACCACCAGGGAGCCTTCCTTGAGGGCCACGCGGGTCAGGCCGCCCGCCACCATCTGCACCGACTTGCCCGACAGCACGAAGGGTCGCA
>NZ_JAAFKF010000121.1 GCF_013299175.1 Sphaerotilus sp. | reverse complement strand
GCGATCTGCCCGGCCTTGTACTTCGCGCCGCCCGCCTTGAACGGCACCCAGCCCAGCGAATGCTTCGCCGCCTTCGCGTTCGACACCCGCCAGTTCAGCCTCGACTTCTTGAACTGCTTGCGCCGGGCGGCGTATTCCTCGCACACCAGTTGCACCGTGGCGCTACCGATCTGCACGCCCTCGCACTTCGAGTACCCCGCCGTGAGCTTCTGCAGGTCGAACCCGCTCAGCCACTTTCCGCGCTCGCGGATCGCCCGCGAACTGGTCTCGTTACAGTAGTTCCACACCTGATTGACCTCGCGCGCCATCAAGGACAGCACGCCCGCGTGCTTGTCCTTGATCCGTAGCTTGAGGGTCTTCACGGCTTCCATCCGACAACTGTATTTCCATACATGTCGCTTGACAAGCCGTTCCGGCTTGAACGCTCGACCCCGGGCTGAACCCCGGGGCTTGTCGCTTCGTCCGGGTCAGCAGGTATTCAAAGTACCCGCCGCCCTCGCCCTCGTGGGACAAGCTGTTCGCAATGCGCCGCGCCACCAGACTCTTGCCCGTCCCCGGCGGCCCCACCAGCACCAGGTTTTCCCCGGCCAGCGTCGTCAGCATGGCCAGCTTCAGAACGTGTTCGCGCTCGACCAGCCCCTGGTTGAGCTGTTGCAGCAGTGATTGGATCTTCGTTTTCATCGGTTCAATTCCCCCAGAATCGTTTTGTCTTCTTGGTGCCATGCACCACGGTCATCGCCAGAACAGGAAAGGCCGCACCTGGGCCACCAGCCGAGCCAGTTCAGTCGCGTTGTGCTGCAGATGCGGGTGCTGCCAGAGGTTGCTGGCAGGTGCAGGCGCGCAATCCACCGACAACTCCAGCCCCAGTTGCTCCAGCCGCTGCCGCTGGCACGCCGCCTGGAGTTTCTCGGGTTCGTCCAGGCTGCCTAGCAGGTAGATGCGTTCCGCCACGGTGGCAGGCAGTGCGGCCTTGTGCGCGTGATAAAGCCGGGTTCTCGTTTCAACCTGTGTGCCATCGAAGTCGATGAGCAGCGGCAGTTGGCGGTTGGCGTCGTCCTCGGGCAGCACCTGCAGATGGTCCTGAAACTTGTTGACGCTCATGCCGCCAGATCCCCGGTGAGGATGGCCTGCACCAGATCGCCTTCCACGGCCAACTCCGCCAGCGGACGCAGCACCGTGGGGTCCAGGTGGCTCCTGCGCTCCAGTACCCAGGTGTTGTCGTCCGAGAAGCTGCGGATGGTTTCGGCGCTGTGCGAACTCATGATCACCTGCCCGCTGCCCCGGAAGGCCCGTCGCACCGCCATGGCGAAGTGCCGCACTTCGGCCATTGCCAGGTGGCTGTCCGGCTCGTCCCAGAACGCCAGCAGCGGCCCGTAGAACTCGTTGGCCGCCAACAGGACGGCGCCGACGAAAAAACACTTCTCCCCGTCCGACAGGGCATCGAAAGGCAGCTCCAGCCGGTCCTGCCCGGAGCGAAACTCCACCATCAATGCCTTCGCATCACGCCCGGTCGGCACATTGCGGAACTGGTGGAGATCCGGCATGACCTGCTGCAGGTGCTGGCTGATGTGCGTGTAGGCGGCCGGGTACTGGGCCAGCAGGCCGGCCAGCCAGTCGGCAAAGTTGCTGCCGTCCGCGACCGGCGAGAGGGTTTCGCTGTGGGCCTCGCCCGCCATCCGTTGCGGCACCGGCGCCAGCAGCACCATCGCGGCCAGCCAATCACGAAACTTTCCCAGCGTGCCGGAGAGCGCAGGGTCTTGGATCACCGTCAGCGCCACCAGGTGCCAGTCCATGCTGAACCGGGCCTCGCCCGCCAGATGACTGGTCCTGGGCATCGTCACTTCGGCCTGCGCTCGCGTGTAGATGACCGTGCCATCGACCTTCAGCAATTCATCGCTCACCCGCAGTTCCTTGAACCGATCAGGCAGCTCCAGCCCCAGCGCGTAATGGAAAACATGCCCGCCAAGCCGCACCTGCAGTTCGAAGCGCATCGGCACCGAGGTACGTCCAAGCGTGCAATCAGACGGCTTCACCAGGTCGCTGACCCGGTTGATCCCGCGGCCAATGCGCTGAAACACCGCCAGGGCGTTGGCCAGCGTCGATTTCCCGCTGCCGTTCTTGCCGATCAGCAGCATCGAAGGCTCGTCCCCCGGCTTGAATTCGAAGTTCTCCAAGCAGCGAAAGTTATGGACGTACAGACGTTCGAGCATAGGGCGATGGAGTCCAGGTCGGTGGCTGGGGTACTGGGTGCGCCGTCGAGATTATCCCCCGCGACACCTGCGCTGTTCGCCCACGGGCAAGCAGGCGATGATCCAGGGGCTGACCCTCGAACACCACGGAGACCCCCATGCCCTGGACCCCTGCCCCCACCCGCTACGACGCCATGCCCTACCGCTTCTGCGGTCGCAGCGGCCTGAAACTGCCCGCGCTGTCGATGGGCCTGTGGCACAACTTCGGCGACACCACACCGATCAGCCTGCAGCGCGAGATGGTGACCACCGCCTTCGACCTCGGCATCACCCACTTCGACCTCGCCAACAACTACGGCCCGCCCTACGGCAGCGCCGAGACGAATTTCGGCCGCCTGCTGCGCGAGGATCTGAAGCCCTACCGCGACGAGCTGATCCTCTCCAGCAAGGCCGGCTGGGACATGTGGCCCGGTCCCTACGGGCAAGGCGGCGGCTCGCGCAAGTACGTGCTGGCGAGCCTCGACCAGAGCCTCAAGCGCCTCGGCACCGACTACGTGGACATCTTCTACTCGCACCGCTTCGACGCCGAAACACCGCTGGAGGAAACGGCCGGCGCGCTGGCGACCGCCGTGCAGCAGGGCAAGGCGCTGTACGTCGGCATCTCGTCGTACTCGCCGCGCAAGACGGCGGAGATGGCGCAACTGCTGCGTGAACACAAGGTGCCGCTGCTGATCCACCAGCCGAGCTACAACCTGCTGAACCGGCTGATCGAGCGCGGCCTGCTCGACACGCTCGCCGCCGAGGGCATGGGCTGCATCACCTTCACGGCGCTGGCGCAGGGCGTGCTGTCGGACAAGTACCTGAACGGCATTCCGGCGGACGCTCGCATCAACCGGCCGGGCGGCGGCTCGCTGTCCCGCGATCACCTCTCGCAGGAGAACCTCGCCAAGGTGCGGGCGCTGAACGGGATTGCGCAGCGCCGGGGTCAGTCGCTGGCACAGATGGCGCTGGCGTGGGTGCTGCGCGACCCGCGGGTGACGACGACGCTGATCGGCGCCAGCAGCGTGGCGCAGATCCGCGAGAACGTCGCCGCACTGCAGAACCTCGCCTTCACCCCGGAGGAACTCGCCGAGATCGACCACCACGCCAGCGAGGGTGGCGTCGATCTGTGGCGGGCGCCGAGCAGCGACTGGGCCTGATTCCGCCCAGCCGCGTCGGCCTGCCCGTCAGAGGAAACCCAGACTCGCGTTCGCGGCCGTGGCGAAGCGGGTCAGGTTGGGCAGCACCGTCGGCAAGTTCGCCGCCGGCACGCCGAACCACGTCGCCAGCGTCGCCGCATAGCGGTCCACCGACGTGCTCGGCAACAAGCGGCCCTGTCCCAGGTCTTCCGGCCCGCCGAGTGCCACGGTCGGCCACTGCCCGTAGAGCTTGTTGCCCTTGACCGCGCCGCCCATGACAAAGTGGTGCGCGCCCCAGCCGTGGTCGGAGCCGCGGCCGTTGGACTGCAGCCCGCGCCCGAAATCCGACGCGGTGAACGTCGTCACGCTGTTGGCCACGCCCAGCTCCACCGTGGCCGCATAGAACGCCGCCATCGCGTCCGACAGCTCCTTGAGCCGCAGCGCCTGGTTCTCGACCAGCATGTCGTGGAAGTCGTAGCCACCTTGCGAGACGAAGTAGATCTGGCGCTTGTGGCCCAGCCCGTTGCGGGCGGCGATCATGCGGGCGACCATGCGCAACTGGCCGGCCAGACTGCCCGCCGGGAACACCGTGTTGACGGCCGGGGCCGCCGCCAGCGCCGCCTTGGCGATCTGGCCGGTGCTGATGGCGCGGGTGCCGACGGTGTTGTAGGCCTGCTCCAGCATGTTGGCGCGCGGCTGGGTGATGAGCGTGTTCATGGCCGCGGCCATCTCGGCGTTGTAGCGCCAGTGGGTCGGGTCCATCGTGTCGATGACCACTGGCCCCCAGGACGTGACCTGGTACTGCACCACCGAGTTGCCGGCCTGGATCAGGTTGTTGCCGCCCAGGGACATGCACATCGAGACGCTGGCACCTGGGTTGTAGGCGCTCGCGGTCAGGTCGCCGACGCGGCCGAGCCAGCCGGTGGCCGAGCCTTTGGTGGGCAGCCCGGATTGCCACGACGCCTGCTGGTCCGAGTGCGAGAACAGGCCGAGCGGCGTCTGGACCGACTTGGCCTTGTACTGCGCCAGCGTGGTCGGATACGCCAGCGTGCCAACGTTGGCCATCAGCGCGCACTGGCCGGCGTCCACCAGCGGCTTGAGCGTCGCGAACGCCGGGTTCAGGCCGAGCTGCGGGCCGCCGTAGCCGGCGAGGTTGAGCTGCAGCAGGGTCGCCTGCGGCAGCGCGATGGCCGGGCGGGCCGCCTGGTAGCCGGCATACGCGGCGTTCTCGTAGGGGATGACGGTGTTGCTCTGGTCGTTGCCGCCGAACTGGAAGATGCAGACCAGGGCCTTGAAGTCGGTGGCCGTCTGGGCGGCGACTTCGCCGAAGGTGGCGAGGGTGGCCGCGAACGGCGTGCCCGCGTAGGCGGTGGTCAGGGCGGCGCGGCGCAGGAAATCCCGACGGGCCAGTTGCTTGTGCAGATAGGTCATGGCGTAAGTCCGTCGAATCTCAGCGTTGAACCACGTACTCGGGGCAGGTCATCACCAGGAAGACCGCCTGCCAGACCCGCAGCTTGCGGGCGTTGGTCAGCGTCACCGGCAGCGTGTTCATCACGTTGGTGATGGTCTGCCTGGTGCTGTCGGTCATCTGGCCGGCCATCAGCTCGATGTTGAGGCGGCTGAGCAAGGTTTCGGCGTTGTCGGCGATGGCCTCGTAAGGGGCGTAGTTCGGCAGGATCTTGCTGGCGAACCCGCGCTCCGCCGCCCAGGACATGAAGTTGGTGTAGCCGGTGAGCGTGGTTTCGTGGGTGATCTGGAACTCGGGCGCGGTCAGCCCGGCCGCCAGGATCGGCCCCGGTGGTGCGTAGTCGGGACGGAAGAAGTTGAAGACACTGGGCGAGCGTTGCGGGTTCTGGCCCAGGCTGCTCACCGGATCTTCGAGGTTCCAGATCGTCCAGACGCCGTCGGTCGGCCTGGCGTTGAAGGCGCGCAACCAGTGTCCGAAGCGCAGCATCGGCTCGCGCAGCTTGCCGTAGGTGGGGCTGGCGAGGTTGGCGTCGCTGCGGGCCTCGGTGTCGAGCAGGATCGCCTTGATCACCGCCCCCAGATCACCGCGCACGCCCTTGCCGTTGTTGGCCCACACCGCAGCGATCCGGCCGACGTAGGCGCGGCTCGGGTTGCTGGTGACGAAGCGCTTGATGAGCTGCTCGCTCAGGAAGGGCGCCACGTTCGGGTGGTTGGCCAGCGTGTCGAGGGCGATCTTCAGCGAGGCCGGGCCACCAGTGCCCGCCGGGATGACCACGCCGTTGACGATGTTCTTCTGGCTGGTCGAGGTGATCGCCGGGTTGTTCATCATCGGCGCGTCCCACGCCTGCACGCCGTTGAAGGTCCAGCCGGTGAAGACCTTGGCCATGCCCATGACCTCGGGGATGCCGTAGGTGGGGATGGGGTTGCCGGTGGCGTCGAGCTGGCGGGATCCGTCCTGGTTGAGCATCCACAGGCCGATGCTGAAGAGCTGCATCACCTCGCGCGCATAGTTCTCGTCCGGCAGGCGACCCGTGGCGGTGTCCTCCTTCTGGTTGCCCATGTGCGAGAGGTACTTGCCCATGGCCGGGCTGAGCGACACGTCTTCGAGCAACTGGCGGTAGTTGCCGAAGGCGTTGCGGGCGAGCAGGTCGTGGTAGGCGGCGTGGGCGGCCGGCTGCGTCTCGATGGCGCTGTTGGCGGCGCTGGTGACGAAAATCTCCGACAGCGCGAAGGTCATGCGCTGGCGCAACTGGTCCGGGCCGGTGGCGGCCTGGGACCAGAAGCTTTCCATGAAGGCGTTGATGAAGTCGGACGTGCCCAGCGGGCCCTTCATCGCCACGTAGTCGAAGTGGCTGGGCGTGGTGCGCGGCTTGGCGAGCTGCTCATCCACCCAGGCCGTCGGCGTCATGGCGGAGACGCGGGTGATCTCGGTGGCGGTCGCGCCCCAGGTGGCCTGGTTGAGCAGCCGCGCGGCCTGCTTCTGGGCGGTGGTCAACGGCGCCGGGTAGGGCGAGGTCGGCGGAATCAGCAGCGTCGAAGCGGTGGCGTAGCACGCCTTCTTCTTGCCGAAGGAGGGGTCTTTGCCGAACACCGGGCTGTTGCAGTCCAGCCCGCCGGTGGCGTAGCGGAACACCCACTGGGTGCCCACCCCGTAGGCCACGCGGCGCGTGCCGGTGAAGTTGCAGCGGCCCCATTCGGCCGAGCAGGCGGTGCTGGTGTAGGACAGTCCGTCGAGGACGAAGGTCGTGCTCTGCGCCGCGGCGGGCGGGCTGAACACGGTGGTGGCCAAGGTCAGCAAGGCCCCCGCGGCCCCGCGCAACATGCGGTCAAGGTGTCGGCGTTGTGGAAACACGCTCTGCTCCGTCCAGATGGGAAGCCGCTCGGTGGCGGTCGGTATTCGCATTGTCGGCAACGGGTTGTGACAAATACGTAACCGACCGTCAACGCTAGCCGAATCGCCCCCCATGAACACGGGGTTCTGGCCTGTACCGTGACAAAGTACCCAAAGTTGTGGCCATCAGCCCGCCATCGCCGCCCGCACTCCGCCCACGAACGCTGCCACCAGCAGCACCGACACCGGCCCGATGCTGAGCGCGAAGCCCAGGGTGCGCTGCGCCGGCGCACGGGTGTAGGCGCGCTGGTAGACCACCCGGCCGACCAGGTAGACGGCGCCCACGGCGGCCATCGCGGCCGGTGACCAGTATTTCGCCGCCATCCACAGCGCCGGCACGAACACCACCAGCAGCTCCAGCGTGTTCATCTGCACCCGGTAGTGGCGCTCGAACAGCTCGTTGCCGGTGGTGGCGGGCGCCTTGACGCCGTAGCGGCCGCGGGCGCTGCCAACCAGTCCTCCGAAAACGAGGTACTGGACGAGGGCGAGGAAGGTGACGAGGTCGATCCAGGGCATGGTGAAGTCCTATGGTCCTATGGGTGGAGCGGGTCAGCGTACACCACCACCTGCCGGCCCCAGCTCCCTATCATGGCGTTCACCCGCCCAAGGAACCCCCATGCCCGCCCACGACACACCGGCCCTGCCGTCCCTCCCGCTGACCACCCTGCCCGGCCGCATCGGCGAGGTGCTCGGCACCAGCCCCTGGCTGCACATCGACCAGGCCCGCATCGACGCCTTCGCCCACGCCACCAACGACCTGCAGTGGATCCACACCGACCCGGTGCAGGCCGCGGCCGGCCCCTTCGGTCGCACGATCGCGCACGGTTTCCTGACGCTGTCGCTGCTGTCGTGGATGGGCGAAAACGCCTTCGACATCCCGAATCTGCGCATGAGCCTCAACTACGGGCTGAACAAGGTGCGCTTCCCCGCGCCGCTGCCGGTGGACAGCCGTGTGCGGGGCGTGTTCCGGCTGCTGGCGTGCGAGCCGATCGACGGCGGCTGGCAAGTCACCGTGGAAGCCACCATCGAGCGCGAAGGCTCGGCCAAACCGGTGTGCGTGGCGGAGTCGGTGTCACGGCGCTACCCCTGAGGCCCGCGACGGTCCTGGGTCAAGCGCGCGGGGCGGGTGCCGATATGCCCGTCAACGAAGAGTTCCGCGGCGCGTTCCTGCGCGCCCTTCCCTCCCGCTGACCCGATAGCCACCATGACCCACACCCCGCAAAAGTACCGCCTCCTGACCCGCAGCGACATGGACGGCCTGGTCTGCGCCGTGCTGCTGCGCGAACTCGACCTGATCGACGACATCACCTTCGTCCACCCCAAGGACGTGCAGGACGGCAAAGTGGCCGTGACCGAGCGGGACATCCTCACCAACGTGCCCTACGTGCCGGGCTGCGGCATCTGCTTCGACCACCACGCCAGCGAGGCCATCCGCAACCAGGGTCGGGACACGCCGGGCCATGTGCTCCAGGCAGAGGCCAAGTCGGCGGCCCGCGTGGTCTACGACCACTTCGGCGGCAAGGCCCGCTTCCCCCGTGTCAGCGATGCGATGATGGAGGCGGTGGACAAGGCCGACTCGGCCGGCTTCAGCATCGACGACGTGCTCGAACCCCAGGGCTGGGAGCTGCTGTCGTTCCTGATGGACGCCCGCACCGGGCTGGGCCGCTTCCGCGAGTTCCGCATCTCGAACTACCAGCTCATGATGAAGCTGATCGAGTGCTGCCGCGACATGCCCATCGACGAGATCCTGGCGCTGCCGGACGTGCGCGAGCGCACCGAGCTGTTCTTCGCGCAGCACGCCCTGTTCCGTGACCAGATCCGCCGCGTCGCCCAGGTCCACGACAACCTCGTGGTGCTGGACCTGCGCGACGAGGAAACCATCTACGCCGGCAACCGCTTCGTGGTCTACGCGATGTTCCCGCAGTGCGACATCTCGATGCATGTCCTCTGGGGCCGCGAGAAGCTGAACACCGTCTACACCGTCGGCAAGTCCATCTTCGGCACGCGCAACCGCATGGACATCGGCGCGCTGATGCTGGAGCACGGCGGCGGCGGGCACCACGCCGCCGGCACCTGCCAAGGCCAGAACGCGCAGGCCGTGGCGCACAAGCAGGCGCTGATCGACGAGATCCTGCTGCGCAGCCGCACCGCGGCGGACTTGAAGCAGGCGGCCTGAGGCGGGGTGGGCGGGCGGTGGCGTCGGCCACAATCGGGGCTTGGCCTTGTCCGCCCCCCCACCGCTCACCGCCCGCCCACCATGCCCACCCGCGTCCTGACCGGCATCACCACCACCGGCACCCCCCACCTCGGCAACTACGTCGGCGCGATCCGCCCCTGCGTGGTCGCGAGCCGCCGCACCGATGTCGAGAGCTTCTTCTTCCTCGCCGACTACCACGCGCTGATCAAGTGCGACGACCCGGCGCGCATCGAACGCTCGCGGCTGGAGCTGGCCGCGACGTGGCTGGCGGCGGGACTCGACCCCGAGCGCGTCACGCTGTACCGCCAGAGCGACATCCCCGAGATCCCCGAGCTGACCTGGCTGCTGACCTGCGTCACGGCGAAGGGCCAGATGAACCGCGCCCACGCCTACAAGGCCGCGGCGGACGCGAACACAGCGGCCGGCGAGGACACGGACGCCGGCATCACGATGGGCCTGTTCAGCTACCCGATCCTGATGGCGGCGGACATCCTGATGTTCAACGCGCACCAGATCCCCGTCGGCCGCGACCAGGTGCAGCACATCGAGATGGCCCGCGACGTGGCACAGCGCTTCAACCACCTCTACGGCCAAGGCACGGACTTCTTCGTGCTGCCCGAGGCGGTGATCGAGGCCGAGATGGCGCTGCTGCCCGGCCTCGACGGCCGCAAGATGAGCAAGAGCTACGACAACACGGTCCCGCTGTTCGAGGGCGGCTCGAAGGCGCTCAAGGACGCGATCGCCCGCATCGTCACCGACTCGAAGCTGCCGGGCGAGCCGAAGGAGCCGGAAGGTTCGGCGCTCGTGACGCTGTTCGAGGCGTTTGGCACCCCCGCGCAGAACGCCGCGTTCCGCGCCGAGCTGGTGGCCGGGCTGGGCTGGGGCGACGCCAAACAGCGGCTGTTCGCGCTGATCGACGGCGAACTCGCGCCGATGCGTGCGCGCTATGCCGAGTTGATCGCGCAGCCGGCCGAGCTGGAGGCGATCCTGATGGCCGGTGCCGCCAAGGCCCGCGCCGAGGCGGCGCCGCTGCTGCAGCGGCTGCGCGAGGCGGTGGGCCTGCGGCGGATGGTCGCTGCGCCTGTGGCTGCCGCGGTCGCGGCGAAGGAGAGCAAGGCCGCGCTGGCGGTGTTCAAGCAGTACCGCGAGGCGGACGGGCAGTTCTACTTCAAGCTCGCCGCGGCGGATGGGCGGGTGCTGCTGCAGAGCGTGGCGTTTGCGGGTGGGCGGGATGCGGGCGCATGGGTCAAGCGGCTGAAGACCGAGGGCGCGGCGGCACTGGCCGAGGCACCAGCGGCCTTGGGCGACGGCGTGGCGG
>NZ_JAAFKF010000120.1 GCF_013299175.1 Sphaerotilus sp. | reverse complement strand
GGTCACATGCAGGAACGGCGTTTCAGCGGTGCAGGCCCTCTTCGTCCGGCTCGTCCGTGGAGGTGGCGATCACGCTCACCGGCCGGCCCTTGGACTTCTTGATCGCGTAGACCACGTAGCCCGACAGCCCGTAGACGATGAACACGGCGAACAGCACCAGCGGGGGGTGGTAGGTGATGACCGCGATGCCCAGCGCAATCGCGACGATCACGATGAACGGCACCGTGCGCTTGAAGTTCACGTCCTTGAAGCTGTAGAACGGCACGTTGGTGACCATCGTCAGCCCGGCGTACAGCGTCAGCGCGAAGGCCACCCAGGTCAGCCACGGGATGTCGCGCACGCCCTTGTAGCCCATGTCGTCCATCACCCAGATCAGGCCCGTGACGAGTGCGGCCGCGGCCGGACTGGGCAGGCCCTGGAAGAAGCGTTTATCGACGATGCCGATGTTGGTGTTGAACCGCGCCAGCCGCAGCGCAGCCCCTGCGCAGTAGACAAACGCCGCCAGCCAGCCGAGCTTGCCCAGACCACGCAGCGCCCATTCGTAGACGATGAGCGCCGGCGCAGCGCCGAACGACACCATGTCGGCGAGACTGTCCATCTGCTCGCCGAAGGCGCTCTGGGTGTTGGTCATGCGGGCGACGCGACCGTCGAGGCTGTCCAGCACCATCGCGCAGAACACGCCGATCGCGGCCTGGTCGAAGCGCCCGTTCATGGCCATCACGACGGCGTAGAAGCCCCCGAACAGGCCCGCCAGCGTGAACAGGTTGGGCAGGATGTAGATGCCCTTGCGGCGGGGACGGCTCGGAGCCGGACCATCCAGCTCATCAAGGGGGTCGGGACGGTCGGGCGATAGGGGATCGTTCATGCCGCCGATTATCGCGAAGCGCGGGCATGGACGTACACCCACGCATCCGGCAATTGCGCCCGCTGCTGCGGATCGTCGATTTCCCGCCCCAGCAGATCGACGCACTGCACGTCCTCGAACCCCTGCGCCAGCGTCTGGCGGACCAGCTCGGCCGGGCGGATGTAGTAGTTGCAACCGCCTGCCAGCGGGTCGATCAGCTCCACCCAGTCCCGCTGCGCGATCGGCCAGGCGGCGCGGTTCAGGCGCCGCATCCGCGACCAGAACCACTGGGTCTGCACATAGCTGCGCAGCCCCGACCAGCGGATGCCGCGGCGGCTGTCGAGCCAGTTCAGGTTGTGCGACGAATACACCAGATGCCCGCCAGGGCGCAGCACCCGCCGGCACTCCTGCAACGCCGTCGCCCGCGCCTCGGCGCCGACCAGATCGATGCCATTGAAGCTGAACAGCACGATGTCGAACGACGCATCCTCGTACGGCATCGCCCGCGCATCGACCACATCGAAGCGCAAACCGCGGTGGGCGATGAGTCCGCCGAACCGCTCACGGCACGCCTGCACCATCGGCTCGGCATAGTCCGCGCCCACATAGCGCAAGCACTGGCGGGCCAGATTCGCCGTCGTGCGCCCGCCGCCGACACCCAGGTCGAGCAGCGCACTGTCCGCCAGCGCCGCACCAATGCGCTGCTCGAAGATGGTCCGCTCGGGGGCTTGCAGGCGTGACTGCTGTGCGTAGCGGCGCACCACCTCGGTGGAGCCGTAGAACTCTTCCCAGCGGGTGATCGCGCGGGCTTGCGGCATGGAGAACTCCTGAATCTGATGATTTTATGAAGCAAATAATTACACAGCCACAGGGAAACCGCCAGTTCACGGGATGGACAGACAAAAAAAAGCAGCGCCTTGGCGCTGCTTCGGTCCAATCAAGAAACCGAATCGATCAGTTTCGGGATCAGTTGCGGGTCTTGTCCACCAGCTTGTTGGCACGGATCCACGGCATCATCGCGCGCAGCTTCTCGCCGACGACTTCGATCTGGTGCTCTTCCGTCAGGCGGCGGCGCGAGATCAGGGTCGGGGCGCCGGCCTTGTTTTCCAGGATGAAGGACTTGGCGTATTCGCCGGTCTGGATGTCCTTCAGGCACTGGCGCATCGCGTCCTTGGTGGCCGAGGTCACGATCTTCGGACCCGTCACGTACTCGCCGTACTCGGCGTTGTTCGAGATCGAGTAGTTCATGTTCGCGATGCCGCCTTCGTAGATCAGGTCCACGATCAGCTTCAGCTCGTGCAGGCACTCGAAGTACGCCATTTCGGGCGCGTAGCCGGCTTCCACCAGCGTCTCGAAACCCGCCTTGATCAGCTCGACCGCGCCACCGCACAGAACGGCCTGCTCGCCGAACAGGTCGGTCTCGGTCTCTTCGCGGAAGTTGGTCTCGATGATGCCGGCCTTGCCGCCGCCGTTGGCGGTGGCGTAGCTGAGGGCCAGATCACGCGCCTTGCCGGTCTTGTCGGCGTAGACGGCGATCAGGTGCGGCACGCCGCCACCTTGCACGTAGGTGCCACGCACGGTGTGGCCCGGGGCCTTCGGGGCGACCATCCACACGTCGATGTCGCTGCGCGGCACAACCTGGCCGTAGTGGACATTGAAGCCGTGGGCGAAGGCCAGCGAAGCGCCTTCTTTCATGTTCGGGCCGACTTCGGCGTTGTAGACCGTGGCGATCTGCTCGTCGGGCAGCAGGATCATGACCACGTCGGCGTCGCGCACGGCGTCGGCGATCTCGGCGACCTTCAGGCCAGCCTTTTCCGCCTTGGACCACGAGGCGCCGCCCTTGCGCAGGCCGACCGTGACCTTGACGCCCGAGTCGTTCAGGTTCTGGGCGTGGGCATGGCCTTGCGAGCCGTAGCCGATGATGGTGACGTTCTTGCCCTTGATCAGGGAGAGGTCGGCATCCTTGTCGTAGTAAACCTTCATGGGAATTCCGTTCTGAATCTGTAGCGGTTATCGCTGTGGGAGCTGTAGCGGGGATCGATCAAACACGCAGGATGCGCTCACCGCGCCCGATCCCGCTGGTACCGGTGCGCACGGTTTCTAGGATGGCGGTGCGGTCCACCGCCTGGATGAAGGCATCGAGCTTCTCGGAGTCACCCGTCAGCTCGATGGTGTAGCTCTTGTCGGTCACGTCGATGATGCGGCCGCGGAAGATGTCGGCCAGCCGCATCATCTCCTCGCGTTCCTTGCCGACGGCACGCACCTTGATGAGCATCAGCTCGCGGGCGCTGAAGCTGCCTTCGGTCAGGTCCACCACCTTCACCACCTCGATCAGGCGGTTCAGGTGCTTGGTGATCTGCTCGATGACCTCGTCGGAGCCGCTGGTGACGATGGTCATGCGCGACAGCGAGGCGTCTTCCGTCGGGGCGACCGTCAGGCTCTCGATGTTGTAACCACGGGCCGAGAACAGGCCGACGACACGCGAGAGTGCGCCGGCTTCGTTCTCCAGCAGGAGGGCAATGATGTGTTTCATGTCGTTCTCCTGGGCGGGGTCACAGGTCTTCGGAGCCGAGCAGCATCTCGGTGATGCCTTGGCCGGCCTTGACCATCGGCCAGACGTTTTCCGTCCGGTCGGTGCGCACGTCGAGGAACACGGTGCGGTCCTTCAGGCGGATCAGCTCCTTCAGGGCCGGTTCGACCTCGGAGGGCTTCTCGATCTTGATGCCGACGTGGCCGTAAGCCTCCGCCAGCTTCACGAAGTCCGGCAGCGCGTCCATGTAGCTGTGCGAGTAGCGGCCCTGGTAGTCCAGCTCCTGCCACTGGCGCACCATGCCCAGGTAGCGGTTGTTGAGCGAGATGACCTTGACCGCCGTGCCGTACTGCTGGCAGGTGGACAGCTCCTGGATGCACATCTGGATCGAGCCTTCGCCGGTGATGCAGAACACGTCCGACTCCGGCTTGGCCAGCTTGATGCCCATCGCGTAGGGCAGGCCCACGCCCATCGTGCCCAGGCCGCCGGAGTTGATCCAGCGGCGCGGCTCGTCAAAGCCGAAGTACTGCGCCGCCCACATCTGGTGCTGGCCCACGTCGGACGTGATGTAGGTGTCACGGCCACGGGTCAGGTTCCACAGCGTCTCGACGACGTACTGCGGCTTGATGACCTCGTCGGAGTTCTTGTACTTCAGGCACTCGCGACCACGCCATTCGTTGATCTGTGCCCACCAAGCGTTCATCGCGGCCGGCTCGGCGCGCTGCTGGTGCTCGCGGATCTGAGTGATGAGTTCCTGCAGCACGTCCTTCACGTCGCCGACGATGGGGATGTCCACCTTGACGCGCTTGGAAATCGACGACGGGTCGATGTCGATGTGGATGATCTTGCGCTCGACAGAGGCGAAGTGCTTCGGGTTGCCGATCACGCGGTCGTCGAAACGCGCGCCCACCGCCAGCAGGACGTCGCAGTTCTGCATCGTCATGTTGGCTTCGTAGGTGCCGTGCATCCCGAGCATGCCGAGGAAACGCGGGTCGGTGGACGGCGTCGCCCCCAGGCCCATCAGCGTGTTCGTGACCGGGTAGCCCAGCAGATCGACCAGTTCGCGCAGCTCCGCCGAGGCATTGCCCAGGATCACGCCGCCGCCGGTGTAGATGTACGGGCGCTTGGCCGACAGCAGCAGCGCGACGGCCTTGCGGATCTGCCCGCCGTGGCCCTTGCGCACCGGGTTGTACGAGCGCATCTCGACCGTTTCCGGGTACTGGAACGCGGCCATCTTCAGCGACACGTCCTTCGGAATGTCCACGACCACGGGGCCGGGGCGTCCGGTGCGGGCGATGTGGAACGCCTTCTTGATCGTCACGGCCAGGTCGCGCACGTCCTTGACCAGGAAGTTGTGCTTGACGATCGGGCGGGTGATGCCAACGGTGTCGCACTCCTGGAAGGCATCGAGGCCGATCGCGGGCGTGGGCACCTGGCCGGTGATCACGACCATCGGGATCGAGTCCATGTAGGCCGTGGCGATGCCGGTCACCGCATTGGTGACCCCAGGGCCGGACGTGACCAGTGCCACGCCGACCTTGCCGGTGGCGCGTGCGTAGCCGTCAGCAGCGTGGACGGCCGCCTGCTCGTGGCGCACCAGAACGTGCTGGATCGTCTCTTGCTTGTAGAGGGCGTCGTAGATGTAGAGGACCGATCCACCGGGATAGCCCCACATGAATTCGACGTTTTCGGCCTGCAGGCAGCGGACCAGGATTTCCGAGCCGTTCAGCTCGGGCGTAGCGTTGTCCATGTGAATGAACCTTTCGGGTTTTCTCTGACGAAAATCGATCGGTGCGCCTCCCCGCGCCCTTGTGGGGTGGGATTGGCGCCGGGGGGTCTTGACACCGTCACCCGGGTCGGGCGAGCAGCGCAGACCATTGCACGCTTCGTGCGAAGGCGGGATTATCGCACTCTTGCGGCGCACCATGCTGCGGCGCAGCGCCATGCGGGCGGGTGCCATAATCGCGCCCGCCATGGCCCATACCCCTTGGTACCCCGCTCCCTGCTGCTCGCCGCCTTCACCGGCGCAACATCCTTGGCCGCCGATCAAGCCCTTTCCGACTTCCTGCAGAGCGTCGAAAAACGCGCCTTCAAGCGCACCGTCTACATGGTGCGCGACGAAGATGCGGCGCTCGACATCGTCCAGGACTCCATGATCCGACTGGCGCAGCGTTACGGCGACCGGCCCACCAACGAGTGGCCGATGCTGTTCCAGCGCATCTTGTCCAACGCGACAATGGACTGGTTTCGCCACCAGAAGGTGCGCAACGCCGTCCTGAAGAACTTCTCCGATTTCGAGGGCAACGACGGCGACGCTGACTTTGACCTGCTGGAACATCTGGCCACCGAGACCACCGCTGGCGACACCGAAAGCGCCGACACCGCCTTTGCACGGACACAAACCTTGCAAATGATCGAAGAAGAGGTGTCGAAGCTGCCTGGCCGTCAACGTGAAGCCTTCCTTATGCGTTACTGGGAGGAAATGGATGTTGCCGAGACAGCCACGGCCATGGGTTGCTCGGAGGGAAGTGTCAAGACGCACTGCTCGCGCGCAGTGCATGCATTGGCCAAAGCGCTCAAAGCCAAGGGAATATCACTGTGAATACCGCGTCGAACATACGCACCAGACTGCCCGCAGAGGTCGATGCCCTGGAGGCCCGTTTCGCATTGCGTCTGACGGCGCGCCTGGAAGCCGGCGCCCAGACCTTGCCGCATGACATCGGCGAGCGGCTGCGGGTTGCACGCCAGCAGGCATTGGCACAAGCGCGCCACCAGGCGATCACGGCGCGGCGCCCGGAAGCGGCATCTGCCACAGGCATCTCGATCGTCGGCATCGACACCCGCTCGGGTGCAGCCACGCTCGGGCGCCTGGGTGGTAGTGGTCACGGCGGTGAAGAATCCGTGTGGTGGGGCCGGCTGGGCTGGCTGGTGCCGACCCTGGTCTTGGCGGTCGGCTTGACCGGACTGGGCGAGTGGCAATCGCGCGAACAAATCGCCCAGGCAGCAGCGATCGATACTGAACTGCTCGGCGACGATCTGCCCCCTGCGGCCTATCTGGATGCGGGGTTTGGTGAATTCTTGCGCCGCCCACCGGAGCACGCAGTGCCGGTGGTCACGCCAGCGGAAGAAACCCACAGCCTGCTTGTCTCGGTAGGGAACTGACACCATGACCATGCAGCGTCGCGTCGCGCAAACGTGCTGGGGAGCCGGTGTGCTGTTCACTGCGGCACTGGTGCTGTCCACACCCGTTTCAGCCCAGACCGGACCTGCCACCTCCACGCCAGCAGGTCCGGCATGGACCACGCTCAGCGCCAGTGAACGCCAGGCGCTGCAGCCACTGCAGGCCCAGTGGAACGACATCGACAGTCTGCGCAAGCAGAAGTGGCGCGATGTCGCTGCCCGTTACGCCGGTCTTCCGCTGGTTCAGCAGGAGCGCCTGCACGAGCGCATGGTCGAATGGGCCACGATGACCCCTGTTCAGCGCAACATGGCCCGCATCAGTTTCGAAGAGCTGCGCAAGCTGCCGGCAACCGAGCGCCAGACCCGCTGGGATGCCTACCAGAGTCTGCCCGCAGAACAACGACTGGCCCTGTCCACCCAGGCCAGCAGAACTCCCGCTGCCGCCGCGTCCCAGGCCGCTGCAGCGCGCAAGACGCTGTCCGCCGAGGGAGTGGAGGAAAAATCCAACATCGTGACGACGCAGCAATCGGCCCGCCCACAGTCGGTTGCCCCTGGCACCGTGCAGGCAGGCGTCGGCGCCAGCACCCGCCCGATCAGCAAACCGCCCACACCACCGCGCCACCAGCAAGCCGGCATGCCCAAGATCGCAGCCACGCCAGAATTCGTCCAGGACAATACCTTGCTGCCACAACGTGGTCCGCAAGGCGCAGGCATCGGCCCCCTTTCGCACCTGGACACCCCCTGACGGGGTCAGCGCAGTCGCCAAAACCGTCCGCCACCGCCCCATGGCTTCCCGCTCCGCCCTGCCCTACACCCCCGCCGACGCCGATCCCGCCACGCTACCCACCCCTGGCCTGCGCCGGCGCATGGCGGCCATGCTCTACGAGGGCGTCGTGCTGTTTGGTGTCTTGATGGTGTCAGGACTGCTGTTTTCGACACTGACTGGCCAGCGCCACGCACTGCAGGGCCGCTTGGCACTGCAAGCCTTCCTCTTCGCGATGCTCGGTGTGTATTTCGCTTGGTTCTGGGTCCACAGTGGCCAGACGGTGGCGATGAAGACATGGCATGTGCGCGTGGTTCGACAAGATGGCCGTGCCCTCACCTGGCCACATGCACTGGGCCGGTATGTCCTGAGCTGGCTGTGGTTTCTGCCGGCGCTCGGTGTGGCCGCCGTGCTGAAGCTCCACACCTCGGGCCAATATGCGCTCCTGCTGGCGGCAGGTGTGGCGACTTATGCGGGCATGGCATGGTGGTTGCCCGACCGGCAATTCCTGCACGACCGCCTGAGCCGAACCCGGCTGGTGACTTGGCGCCCGGCTCCCCGGCGACGCTGACAGGCGCTGGCACAATCGTGCCAATGACATCCAATCCCCAGAAAACCCGCACGGGCGTCGATCGGATCCGCCACGCTGCGGGCTATTCCGTCCAAGGTCTGCACAGCGCATACCGCCATGAGAATGCGTTCTACCAAGAGACTTGGCTGGCCCTGGTGCTGGTGCCGCTGGCTTTCTGGGTGGGACGAAACTGGGTCGAAGTGGGACTGCTCGCCGGCAGCGTGGTGATGGTGATGGTGGCGGAGCTGCTGAACTCGGCCGTCGAAGCGACCGTGGACCGCATCTCGCTCGACCACCACCCGCTCTCCAAACGCGCCAAGGACTACGGCAGTGCAGCCGTTTTCCTGGCGTTGAGCGTGTGCGGCGGCTTGTGGATCGCCGCGCTGTGGCAGCGTTTCGGCTGATGCGCTGACCCGCTGATCAGACCGCCGCTTCGTCGGTCTCGCCGGTGCGGATGCGGATGACCTGCTCCACCGGTGTCACGAAGATCTTGCCGTCGCCGATCTTGCCCGTCTTGGCCGCCTTGACGATGGCCTCCAGGCAGCGATCGACATCCACCGTCTTCACGACGACCTCGATCTTCACCTTCGGCAAGAAATCGACCACGTACTCGGCGCCGCGGTACAGCTCCGTGTGGCCCTTCTGGCGGCCGAAGCCCTTGACCTCGGTGACAGTCAGGCCGGTGACACCTACCTCGGCCAAGGCTTCGCGAACCTCTTCGAGCTTGAAGGGCTTGATGATGGCAGTGATCTGTTTCATGCGTGGTCTCCGAATGGAATGCAGCTCAGGGTCAAGGTCAAGGTCTGGGTGAATTTAACACCGGACAGGGCCGGCATCACTTCAGGGCCTTGTAGCGGAACCGCTTGGGCCGAGCGCCTTCTTCACCCAGACGCTTCTTCTTGTCGGCCTCGTACTCCTGGTAGTTTCCGTCGAAGAAGACCCACTGCGAATCACCTTCCGCCGCCAGGATGTGCGTGCAGATGCGGTCCAGGAACCACCGATCGTGGGAGATCACCATGGCCGAGCCGGCGAACTCCAGCAGCGCCTCTTCCAGCGCGCGCAGGGTTTCCACGTCCAGGTCGTTCGACGGCTCGTCCAGCATCAGCACGTTGCCGCCCTGCGCCAGCGTCTTGGCCAGGTGCAGACGCCCCCGCTCACCGCCCGACAGGCTGCCGACGAGCTTCTGCTGGTCGTTGCCCTTGAAGTTGAAGCGGCCGATGTAGGCACGGCTCGGCATCACGAACTTGCCGACCACGATGTTGTCGAGGCCACCCGACACGTCCTGCCACACCGTCTTGGTGTCGTCCAGGCTCTGGCGGCTCTGGTCCACGAAGGCCAGACGCGCGGTCTTGCCGATCTTGACCTCGCCGGTGTCGGCCTTCTCCACGCCCTGGATCAGGCGGAACAGCGTCGATTTGCCGGCACCGTTCGGGCCGATGATGCCGACGATGGCACCCGCCGGCACCTTGAAGCTCAGGTTGTCGATCAGCACGCGGTCGCCGAAGCTCTTGGTGACGCCCTCGAACTCGATCACTTCATTGCCCAGGCGCTCGGCCACCGGGATGAAGATCTCGTTGGTTTCGTTGCGCTTCTGGTAGTCAACGTCGCTCAATTCCTCGAAACGGGCCAGACGCGCCTTGCTCTTGGCCTGGCGACCCTTGGCGTTCTTGCGCACCCATTCCAGCTCGACCTTCATCGCGCGGGCGCGGGCGTCTTCGGTCTTCTGCTCCTGCTCCAGGCGCTTGCCCTTGCCTTCGAGCCAATCGGAGTAGTTGCCCTTGTACGGGAAGCCCTGGCCCCGGTCGAGTTCGAGGATCCACTCGGCGGCGTTGTCGAGGAAGTAGCGGTCGTGGGTGATGGCCACCACGGTGCCGGTGAAGCGTTGCAGGAAATGCTCCAGCCACTCGACCGACTCGGCGTCCAAGTGGTTGGTGGGTTCGTCGAGCAGCAGCATGTCCGGCTTGGACAGCAGCAGCCGGCACAGCGCCACGCGGCGCTTTTCGCCCCCCGACAGGTTGCCGATCACGGCGTCCCACGGCGACAGGCGCAGCGCATCGGCGGCGATTTCCAGTTGCAGGTCGGTGTTCTCGCTGCCGGCGGCGGCGATGATCGACTCCAGCTCGGCCTGCTCGGCGGCCAGCGCATCGAAGTCGGCGTCCTCGTCGGCGTAGGCGGTGTAAACCTCGTCCAGGCGCTTCTTGGCCGCGATCACGCCGCCGATGCCTTCCTCGACCGCTTCGCGCACGGTCTGGTCCGGGTTGAGCTGTGGCTCCTGGGGCAGGTATCCGATCTTGAGGCCAGGCATCGGGGTGGCTTCACCCTCGATGTCCTTGTCGATGCCCGCCATGATCTTCAGCAGCGTGGACTTGCCCGAACCGTTGAGGCCGAGCACACCGATCTTCGCGCCGGGGAAGAACGACAGCGAGACGCCTTTGAGGATCTGGCGCTTCGGCGGAACAATCTTGCCGACGCGGTTCATCGTGAAAACGTACTGGGCCATGGGTGTCTTGTGGGGTTGT
>NZ_JAAFKF010000012.1 GCF_013299175.1 Sphaerotilus sp. | reverse complement strand
GGCGGCATTTCCTGGCGAGCTTCGAATCGCACCTGGGCCGCGAGGAATCGTCCGCGTCAGCACAACTGGTGCTGGTGCGGGTGCGGCGGCTGGCCGACGTGAACCGGGCGCTTGGCCACCAGCGCACGGACCAACTGCTGCGTGCCATGGCCCATGCCCTCGGGGAGCCGAACGCGAACGGCGTGGCGGTGTCGTGCCACGGGCGCTTGAACGGCTCGGATTTCGCGGTGATCTATCCCCATGCCAATGAGCGGGACGATCCGGCGGTGGAAATGCTGGAGCGCCTGCGCCGTTGTCTGGCGGACACGCCGGGCGTGGCGGTGGTCGTGTCTTCGGTGGGGTGCCGCATCGGGACCACGGTGCCGGAGCTGCTGACCAAGGCCGACATGGGGTTGGCGGACGCCGAGGCGAAAGGCGATTTCGCGTATGTCGCCAACGGGCTGGAGCCTGCCCCGATCCAGGGCGGTGAGGACACCTGGCGCAAGGCGTTGCAGGCGACGTTGCTGGCCGCGCGGGTGCAGTTGATGCAGTTCCCGGTCAGCGACCGCACGGGGGCGGTGATCCACATGGAATGCCCGATGCGGCTGCAGCTCGAAGCGAACGGGCCGTTCGAGCCGGCGGCGCGCTGGCTGCCGTTTGCGCTGCGCACGGGCATGAGCTGTGATGTGGACATGGCGGCGGTGGCGCTGGCGGTCACGGCGATTGCGTCGGACGGTCGGCCGCGGGGCGTGAACCTGTCGCCGCAGTCACTGGCGCATCCGCAGTTCTTGCCGCGTCTGCGCGAGCGGATCGTGGCGGCGGGGGCATCGGCGCGGCAGTTGTGGGTCGAGGTGGACGAGTCGGCGCTGGAGCGGCATCCGGATGCGCTGATCGAGCTGTGTCGCCAGTTGCGCCCGCACGGTGTCCATCTGGGGCTGGAGCACGCGGGTGATCGCCTGTCGTCGATCGGGCTGTTGCTGGAGCCGGGGCTGGACTACGTGAAGATCGCGTCCAGCTGGGCGAGCGGTGTGCGGCATGACGCAGCACGGCGCGCGTGGCTGCGCAGCTCGGTGGCGATGCTGCACGGCGTCGGGTTGAAGGTGTTCGTGGAGGGGGTGCAGGATGCCGAGGATCTGCCGGAGCTGTGGGCCTGCGGGGTGGATGGGGTGACGGGGCCGGCCGTGAAGTGAGCGGGATGCTCGGGACATGAAAAAACCGTCTTGGTGGAATGCCAAGGCGGTTTTTGTGCGTCTGGGTGACACCCCTTGCGGGGTGTGCGGGACGCTCAGTTGTCCACGATCAGTTTGCCCTGGGTCAGCAGGGTGGAGATGATCTGGGTGTCTGTGGCGGTGTTGGCCAGGCCCAGCGAGGCACGCAGATCGACGCCCGACAGCACGATGGTCTGGTCTTCGGCTGCGGCGCTGTAGTTGCCGCCGGCGAAGGCGCCGGTGGAGCTGACGTGGATGGTGGTCGTGGCCGCGCCGCCGCTGCCGGCGAAGGTGAACTCCAGGTAGTTTTCCAGCGTGGTGGTCCGCTCGCCGGAGAGCAGGTCGCGCAGGTCGATGATGTCGCCGCCGGCGGAGGGGAGGCTGGGGTTGAAGTCGGTGATGGTGTCGATGGCGGGGGTGCCGCGGGCGCCGCCGTCGTTGAGATTCCATGCAAACACATCCGAACCTAGGCCCCCAGTCAGAGTGTCATTTGCCACACCTCCAAGAACCCAGTCGTTGTCAATGCCGCCATCAAGAGTGTCCGAGCCCGTGCCTCCGTCGAGGCTGTCATTGCCAGCCAAGCCGCTGAGCAGGTCGTTGCCATCACCACCATAGATTTCGTCTTGACCGCCTCCCCCAGTGAGAACGTTGTTTCCTAGCGATGCTGGGGTACCGACATGAACGATGATTTGAGCTGTTTGGGTATCACCATCTTTGTCGGAAAGAGTGTAGCTCATCGTTTCTACTGTGTCTGTCGCGAGTGATGTAGGGATTCGATATTCATATGTGCCGTCGTTCATGTCAATGATGAATCGACCATGATGAGCCGTGTTGACAGTTAGTACATAGGCTTTCTCTGTCTGGCTTATCATCGACGTGTCAAATTTGTAATCGCCCGTGCCGCCGCTGGTGGTTATCGTGTTGGATAGATTTTTCCATGAATAGGTGATCCCATCAACGGTGACTGTCTTGATGTAACCGCCGTCTGCACCAATTTGTCCACCCTTCCCAATTTTTCCGCCAGTCACTAACTCTCCACTAGGGATCGGCACCGTGCCTTGCATGACGGAGTTAAGTTGTGATAGGTCAGTCACTACTTTTGCATTGGTGTTGACGCCGTCTCGTCCATTCCAGGCGATTGGATTCAGCTCCGACAAGGTTGCATCTGTTGTCATGCCGACAGCAAACGCATTCATCTGGTTCGCTGATGCAAAATTTACCCATGCTTGCTCATCGGCGCTGTCGATGCCTATGGTTCCGCTTGATTGATTTGGATTGCCATCCGACAAGAAATAAGCTACGTTTTGTCCCGTTGCAATTTTTCCCGAGGTCGCGAAAGCCGCCCTCGCGACTGCTAGGGCGTCGTCATAGTCTGTGTCTCCGTCACCTTGGGTAAGGTTGTTCAGCTCTTGCTTGGCGTTGGCTGCTGTCAGCCACGTAGATCCAATAGAGGTCGCTGTGCCGGTACCGGCGAACGTCACCAAACGAATCGCTATGTCTCCAAATTCTTTGTAGGCATCAATGATATTGATCAGAGCTTCACGGGCCTTATCCAAACGTGTGACACTTCCTGTGTCGGCGACGTAAGTGTTCATTGATCCAGAAAGATCAAGCATGATCAATATATTGGTATCCTGTATCCGGACACCACTGGTCTGAGTCGAAATCAAAGAGGGTGCATCATCTTCTATGGTGAGGGACAGCGTTCCCGTGGTGCTGAGTTGTCCGTCGTTGGCGGTCACGTTAAGTGCGACGCTGAGCGCATCCTCTCCTCGGGCGGGGTGATCGAATGGCCCCTTCAGGGTGACTGTGTATTTGCCTGAATTATCAATTACGGCTGTCAGAATGGTTGTGCCTTCTGCCAGTTTCCCCTCCAAGGTCTGGGTTCCCATTCCTGACCAGACGATTTTTTTGCCGTCTGATGTATATGAGCCCGTCGGCGCCAAACCCCAATTAACTGTAGTCGAACTTCCTTCTACGTCAGACACCGCTATGGTGCCTCTTAAAACTTCCGAATTGGTTGTGTCAATCGCCCCTGCCGTGTCTGGAATTCCTCCAGTCAAACCCTCTTCCGAGACATTGCCCGCTGCATTTGCGATCGTCGGCGCATCATTAACTGGCGTGATCGTCAGCGTCAGCGTGCTCGTCACCGAGTTGACGCCGTCGCTCACGGTGTAGGTGATGACCGGCACCGCGCCGTCGTAGTTGGGCAGCGGGGTGAAGGTGTAGACGCCGGTCGGGGCGATGGTGATCGTGCCGACGCCGGGAATCGTCGCGGTGGTGCCCGGCGTGTAGGGCGTGCCGCCGATGCTGAAGCCGGTGACGGTGAGCGGGTCGCCGTTGGCGTCGCTGTCGTTGGTCAGCACGGTGCCGGTGATCGGCGTGTCCTCGTCGGCGCGGCCGGTGTCGGGCAGCGCGACCGGGGCCACGTCATCGTCGCGGATGTCACCCGTGCCGGTGGCGGTCGGCGTGCGCGTGGTGCCGGCCGTGGTCGTGGCCGTCAGCGTGAAGGCTTCCGAGGGCTCGATCACCTTGTCGTTGTTCAGCGGCGTGCGCACCAGCAACGACAGGCTGCCGGGCGCAAAGGTGGCCGTGGTCGCATCCACCCAGGTGGTGCCGCGGTCCGTCGAGACCTGCAGGTTGTTGCTGCCGGTGCTGCCGTAGTCGGCGCCCAGCCCCAGTGCGGTCCCATCCGAGAGCGCCAGACCGACCGTGGTGGCCGTCGCCGAAGGATTGCTCAGCGTCAGCGTGAACACGGCATGGCGGCCCGCGTCGTTTTCCACCACAGGCAGGCTGTTGATCGCCACCAGCGGGCGGTCGTCGTCCATCGGCGTGCCGGTGGGCGTGTCCGGCGACAGGGGGCCGCCCGTGCCGTCGTCCTTGATGGTGCCGATGCCAACACCGTCGGCGATGGTGGCGTTCGTCGGCGAGGTCAGGTTGACCGTGAAGGTCTCGTCCCCCTCGAAGACGGCCGGCAAGTCATTGCGGATCGGGATGGAAATGGTCTTGCTGGTCTCGCCGGGAGCGAAGGTCAGCGTGCCGGTCTGCGCGGTGTAGTCGCCCGGCTGGACCGCGGTGCCATCGGCCGTGTTGTAGGTGACAGTCACCGGCATCTTGGCTGTGTTGCTCAGCGTCACCGTGAAGACCGCCGACTTCGACGCCTCGTTGACGGTCACGTCGCCGATCGAGAACGACGGCTTGTCGTTGTCCGGGGTCACGCCCGGCGGGACGGTGCCCGTGCCGTCATCCACGATGGTGCCGATGCCGGTGCCGTCCTTCTCGGCATCCACGCCAGCGCCGGCGGTGTTGACCGTGGCGTTGGTCGGGTCGGTCAGGATGATCTGGAAGGTCTCGGCGCCTTCGTACTGGGTATCGTTGTGGATCGTGACCGCGATGGTCTTGGTCGTCTCGCCCGGCGCGAAGGTGAGCGTGCCCGGCACAACGTCGTAGTCGAGTCCGATTTCAGCCGTGCCGTTGATGCTGGTGTACTTGACCGTGACCGGCAAGTCCGAAGCGTTCGACAGCTTCACCGTGAAGATCGCAGAACTCGACGCTTCGTTGACCAGCACATCGTTGATCGTGACGAGCGGCTTTTCGTTGTCGGGCGGCGTGCCAGGCGGCACCGTGCCGGTGCCGTCGTCGTTGATCGTGCCCAGACCGGTCGGATCGTCGAGCACGATGGTGCCGCTCGGGCTGCGCAGGTTGACGGTGAAGGTTTCCGGGCCTTCGTAGATGGGCTTTGCCGGGTCTGCTTCGTTGAGGATCGGGACCGTGATGGTCTTGGTCTTCTCGCCCGGCGCAAAGGTCAGCGAGCCAGCGACAGCGGTGAAATCGAATCCGGCCTTGGCTGTGCCGTCCGTGGTGTCGAAGTTCAGCGTCAGTGGCATCGTGGCCGTGCCAGTCAGCGTGACGGTGAAGGTGGCCGTGCCCGCTGCCTCGTTGACCACCACATCGTCGATCGTGGCGTGCGGGCGGTCGTCGGTCGGTGTCTTGTCGGGCGGGACGGTGCCGGTGCCATCGTCCATGATGGTGCCCAGGCCCTGCGGATCGACAATCAACGCGTTGGCGCTGGCGCCACTGAGGTTGACCGTGAAGGTTTCCGGGCCTTCGTAGACCCGGTCCTCGGCGATCGGCACCGTGATGGTCTTGGTCACTTCCCCCGGCGCGAAGGTCAGCGTGCCCGATCGGGCGGTGTAGTCGGCGCCGTTGGTGGCCGTGCCGTCCGCGGTGGCGTAGCTGACCGTCACCGGGGTGGACGACGGGCCGGACAGGGTGACAGTGAACGTGGCCGTGCCGGTGCCTTCGTTGACGGTCTGGTCGTCGATGGTGAGTCCGGGCAGATCGAAGACGGTGGCGGTGCCGGTGGCCTTGGCGTTGGAGGTGCCGCCGGCCGGGGCGGTGGTGGTGGCGGTCAGGGAGAAGGTTTCGCCCGAGTCGTCGATGGTGTCGGCGATCACCGGAGTCCGCACCAGCACGCTGGTTTTGCCCGCGGCGAACGTGGCGCTGGTGGCGTTGGTCCAGGTGGTGCCGCCGTCCGTGGAGACCTGCAGGTTGCTGGTGCCGGTGCTGCCGTAATCGATGCCCGCACCCTTGGCGGTGCCGTCGGCCAGGGCCAGCGTGACCGTGGTGGCCAGACCGGATGCCTTGTCCAGCGTCACGTTGAAGGTGGCAAAACCGGCCGATTCGGGCACGTTCACGTCGGTGACGGCCAGCTTCGGGGCATCTTTGTTGACACCGTTGTCGAGCAGGCCGTCATCGGCGATGTCCGTGACCACACTGGCCCGCGCCGTGTCGATCACCGCACCAGACGGCGTTTCGATCTTGACGGTGAAGGCTTCCTTGCCCTCCAGCAGGTTGTCGTTGAGGATTGGCACCAGGACGGTCTTGCTGATCTCTCCCGGTGCAAAGGTCAGCACCAGGTCCACGGCGGTGTAGTCACTGCCGGCCAGGGCCACGCCATCGGCGGTTTTCACCGTGACCTTCACGGGCACGGTCGATGCGTGGGTCAGGCTGACGGTGTAGGCGGCGTTGCCGATGGCCTCATCGACGATCGCCGGACCAGAGATCGACGCAATCGGGGCGTCCTCGATGGTGCCGGTGCCGTAGATGGGTCCAGGATCGGCCGGCGCCTTGACATCGAGGAAGATGGTTTCGCTGGTCTCCGGGTTCTGGTCCGGCACGGTCGGCACCCGCACGATGAGCGTGTCCGTGCCCGGCGGGACGGTGACGGTCGTGCCGGTGATGGGCGTGAAGGTCTTGCCGCCGTCGAAGGAGACTTCCAGCGGCCCGGTGTCCGTGCCCACGGTGCCGGTGCCCGAGCGCGGCACCACGTCGAGCACGGTCGGCGTGGTCGAGGGGTGGGTCAGCGTGATGGCGAAGTCGAGCGGCTGGCCTTCCTGCGTGGTCGGGCTGGAGACGGTGCCGACCCGCGGCCGGTCGTCGTCGGTGCCGCCGGTGCCCTGGCCGTCGTCCCGGATGGTGCCGAGCACGTCCGGGTTGGGCAGGCCCGCGTTGACCGGCTCGCTCAGGGTCAGCTTGAACGTTTCGGGGCCTTCGTAGACGGTGTCGGGAAGGATCGGCACCGAGATGGTCTTGGAGGTCTCGCCGGGCGCGAAGGTGAGCACGCCCGTGGTGGGGGTGTAGTCGCTGCCTGCGGTGGCCGTGCCGTCCGACGTGGTGTAGCGCACCGTGACCGTGTCCTTCGACGGCTCGGACAGCGTCACCGTGAACACCGCTTGCCCGGCGTTTTCGTTGACGGTGACAGGGGCCACCTTCTGGAAGAAGGGCAGCGTGTCGGTGGGATCGTCCAGGATGGTGGCGGTGCCGACCGGCCGGGTGACGTTGACATCGCCGGCCAGCAGCGTGGTGGTGAGCGTGAACGTCTCGTTCGGCTCGTGCAGGAGGTCATTCGCGATCGGTGTGCGGACCAGCGCGCTCAGGCTGCCGGCCGGGATCGTCACGCTGTTCGCCGGTGCCCAGGTCACGCCGTTGTCGAGCGAGACCTCCAGGTTGGCCGGTGTGCCCGAGGTGCCGTAGTCGATGCCGCCGCCTTGCGCCGTGCCGTCCGACAGCGCCAGACCGAGCGTGGTGGCGCTGCCCGAGGGGCGGGCGAGCGTGACCGTGAACACGGCATGCCCGGCGTTTTCCGCCACGGTCACGTCGTTCACCGACACGGCCGGCAAGCCGCTGCCCGCCGCCAGGGCAGCCGCCGTGACGCCCACCAGCGAGGCGGCCGATGCGGCTGCCGCACTGAAGTTGAAGTCCGCCTGGCTGACCACCTCGATCACCCGCCCGACACGCTCGGCGTTGTTGAGCGAGCCATCTTCGCCGCCGGTCATGCCGGTGCCGGTTGGCTCCAGCCCATCGCGGTCCACCTGTGCTGGCACCCGTGCCAGCCGGTCGCCATCGACCTCCAGTTGCACGATGCCGTTCTGCGAGGTCAGGATCACGTAGCCCTTGCGGACCATCTCGCCGACCTGCAGCGCGCGCACCGCACCGTCCGGCGTGCGGACCACGGCCTCGCCCCAGATGCCCACCACCATGCCTTCGGGCAGGCGGGCCGGCACGTAGCTCGGGTCCAGCGTCAGGCGCTGCAGGCTTTGCAGCAGGCTGGACTTGCCGGTGGGAGCGGCGGATTTCAGGGCAGTGGCTTTGATGGTGGCCATGGAGATCTTTCAGTTCGACGAGGCAACCCCGTCAGAATAGACCAAACGCAGTTTCGTTAACGCGCCGAATACGCCAAAAACCGTGACTTGATGCACTGGCGTGCGCAGTCCGAGCAGGATAACGAAGATAGAGGCGCGTGGTGAGCGCCTGGCGCCTGGCCAAGAAAAAGCCCCTCGGATGAGGGGCTGGTCGGCAGGCAGACAGGCAAGCAAGGCGGGCGCAGGGTCTCCGGCTGCGTCAGCGTTCCCGCATCGCATACGCCTTGGCCTTGAGCACCGGCTTGAGCAGGTAGGACAGCACCGTCTTCTTGCCCGTCAGGATGTCCACCTCGGCCGTCATGCCGGGGATGATGGGCTGGCTCTCGCTGAAGCGGGGCTGGGCGGTGCGGACCTTGACGATGTAGAAGGCGTTGCCCTTCTCGTCGAGCTGGGTGTCGGGGCTGATGTTCTCGACCTTGGCTTCCAGGCCACCGTAGATCGAGAAATCGTAGGCCGTGAACTTGACGGTGGCGAGCTGGTTGGGGTGCAGGAAGGCGATGTCCTTGGGCTGCACCTTGGCTTCGAGCACCAGCGCATCGTCCACGGGCACGATCTCCACGATGTCCTTGCCGGGCTGCACCACGCCGCCGACCGTGTTCGCCAGCAAGCGTTGCACCCGGCCACGCACCGGCGACTTCACGCTCGACTTGTCCACCTTGTCCACCAGCGCCGCAGCCCCCTGGTTCATGGCGTTGAGCTTGCCCAGGACATCCGAGAGATCGCGCCGCGCTTCGTTGCGGAAGGTGATTTCGGTCTCCTGTGCCTTGCGGCGTGATTCGCCGATCGCCGCCTGCGCGCGGGCCATGTTGGCGGCGGCCTGCTCCATCTCGCCCCGGTAGCGGCTGATTTCGCGCTCCAGCCGCAGCACCTCGACCTCCGACACCGCGCCGGTGGCCAGCAGCGGCTTGGTGCGGCGCAGCTCGTTCTGGGAAATGTCGATCGAGCGTTGCGCGGACGAGCGCCGGGCCTGTGCCTCGGAGACCTCCTGCTGGCGCTGGGCACCTTGTTGCTGCACCACGGACAGCATCGACTGCAGCTCCGACATCCGCGACAGGTAGAGGTTGCGTTCCTCGGCAATGATGCGGTCCTCGTCCTCGCCGCCATTGCCCTTCGGGGGCTTGAAGGCGCCCCCCTCGGCAAGCGATTTCAGGCGCGCTTCCTTGACCTTCAGCGCGAACACATTGGCCGCACTTTCGTTGACGCCCGAGGTGGCGCGGGTTTCGTCCACCTTGAGCAGCAACTGTCCGGCCTCGACCTCCTGGCCTTCCTTGACCAGGATTTCGGAGACCACACCGCCATCCAGCGACTGCACCACCTGCAACTGCCGCGAGGGGATGACGCGGCCGTCGCCCTTGGTCACTTCGTCGATCTCGGCGAATCCGGCCCAGACGATGAGCAGCACGACGATGACCAGTGCGGAGCGCACGATGCGCTGGGCGCGGGCGGTCTTCTGGCTCGACATGATGTCGGCGGCCTCGTGCTCGAAGTCGCGCAAGCCTTGCGGCCCGGCGCCATCGGCGACGGTCTTGCCGAACAGGGCACGGGTGATGGCACCGAGGCGGGCGGACCAGCGGTTGGAGGTCTCCGCTGGTGCGTTGGGTGTGTTCGGGGTATTGGGGGTATTGGCGCTCATGCGGCCCTCGCGATGCGGCCCGCTTGCAGGGCTTCCAGGATGCGGTCACGCGGACCATCGGCGACGACCTTGCCCTGGTCCACCACGATGACGCGGTCCACCATGGCCAGCATCGAGGTGCGGTGCGTGACCAGCACGACCGTCTTGCCCTGGGCGAACTCGGTGACCTTGCGGGTGACCTGTGCCTCGGTGGAGAAGTCCATCGCGCTGGTCGGCTCGTCCAGCAGCAGCAGCGGCGCGTTGTGCAGCACCGCACGCGCCAGGCCCACGCTCTGGCGCTGGCCGCCCGAGAGCAGCTCGCCGCGTTCGCCCACCGGCATGTCGAAGCCGCGCGGGTGGCGGTTGACGAACTCGGTCATGCAGGCGGTCTCGGCGGCGGCCAGCACGGCGGTCTCGTCCGCGTAGGGCAGGCCCAGCGTGATGTTCTCGCGCAGCGAGCCGTAGAACAGCGTCACGTCCTGCGACACATAGCCCAGGTTGCGGCGCACGTCGGCAGGATCGAGCTGGCGCAGGTCGATGCCGTCGAGCAGCACGGCCCCCGACGTGGGCTGGTACAGCCCGAGCATCAGCTTCTGCAGCGTCGTCTTGCCCGAGCCGACACGGCCGATCAGCGCCACGCGCTCGCCCGGCTGGATGCGAAAACTCACGCCATCGAGCACCGGATCGTCGCGGCCGGGGTAGGCGAACTTGATGTCGCGGAACTCGATGTCGCCCTTCAGCTCGCGCCGGTGCAGGAAGTGCTGGCCCGCCTCGCGCTCGACCGGATTGGCCATCACCTTGTTGAGCGACTCCAGCGCGGTGCGTGCGCCCTGGTACTGCATCATCAGCCCGACGATCTGCCCGGCCGGGGCCAGTGCGCGCGAGCTGAGCGTGGTGCAGGCGATCAGCGCGCCCATCGTCAGCTCGCGCTGCGAGATCAGGTAGACGCCGATCAGCACGATGCTGAGGTTGACGACCTGCGACAGCCAGTTGGTGCCGTAGCTGGCCGAGCTGGACAGCGAGCGCATCCGCACATTGGTCTGGGCGAGGAACTGGTTGGCGCGCTCCCAGCGCGACTGGATGACGCTCTCGGCGGCCTGCGTCTTGATGGTCTCGATGCCAGTGAGGGCTTCGACCAGGGTGGCGTTGCGCTGGGCACTGGCCTGGTAGGTGGTCTGCGACAGTTCGTGCAGGCGGTGCTGCAACAGGTAGCCCAGGCCCAGGATCAGCACGAACGCCAGCAGCACCGGCAGCACCATCCAGGGCGATATCCACGCCATCACGCCCAGGAAGATCAGCGCGAAGGGCAGGTCGATCAGCGCCGTCACCGTGCTCGACGCAATGAAATCGCGCACCGACTCGAAGCCACGCAGGTTCGAGGCGAACGAGCCGACCGACTGCGGCCGGTGCTCCAGCCGCATGCCCAGCACCCGCTCCATCAGCACCGAGGAGAGCTGCACATCGATGCGTGCGCTCGCCTCATCGACGAAGTGGCTGCGCAGCTTGCGCATGTAGACATCGGCCAGCAGCACCAGCATCAGCCCGACCGCCAGCACCCACAGTGTCTCGATGGCATGGTTGGGCACGACACGGTCGTAGACGTTCATCGTGAAGATCGGAAACGCCAGCGCGAACACGTTGATCAGCAGCGCCGCCCACAGCACGTCGCGGTAGACCAGCCGCTGGCTGAGCACGGCGCTCCAGAACCAGTGCCCCTGCTGCGTGGCGCGGACCTCGGGTGTGCGCTCGTCGAAGCGGAAATGCGGACGCACGTACAGCACCACGCCGCTGTAGCGCCGCGCCAGATCCTTGCGCGCCATGACCACGGCGCCTTGCCCGGTTTCCGGCATGAGGACGCGGGCGTCGCCTTCCGCAGTCCAGCCCAGCAGCACGCAGGCGTCGTTGCCGCGCAGGATCAGCACCGCCGGCAGCGTGGCGGCGTCGATCTTGTTCGGCTTGATGCGCTGGAGCTTGCTGAACATGCCGGCACGCTGGGCGGCGCGCTCGGCCAGGGTGAGGGTGAGCCGGCCGTCTTCCAGCGGCAGGCCAGCCGACAGTGACGCACGCGATGCGTTGACGCCATGCAGCCGACAGACTTCGAGCAGGCAGTCGAGCAGCGGGTCGGGGTGGAGCAGGTCTTCGCGCAGGCGCTCGGTGGCGGCGTCGCGGGCCGCTGCGACAGGACGTGGAGGGTTCATGTGGGAGGCGGTGAACGCTGAAATGCTCAGCCGATATCGGCACAGTGCAGGCCGTATTGACCGCGGGCGCGGTCCTCGAAATAACGCTCCAGCGTCACCCGCACGGTGCGGAACGCCAGGTCATGCCAGGGGATGTCCTGCTGGCGGAACAGCCGGGCCTCGATGGTTTCCGGGCCAGGATCGAAGACGGTATCCAGCAGGGCTGCGCGGTAGAACAGATGCACTTGCCCGACCTTGACGACGTTGAGCACCGTGTAGAGGTCCAGCAGCTCGATGTGCGCACCCGCCTCCTCGACGGTCTCGCGGGCGGCCCCTTCGGCCAGCGTCTCGCCGAGTTCCATGAAGCCGGCGGGCAGGGTCCAGAACCCGTGGCGCGGCTCGATGTTGCGCCGGCACAGCAGCACCTGATCCTCCCAGAAGGGCACTGTACCCACCACGTTGAGCGGGTTTTCGTAGTGGATCGTGGCGCAAGCCGTGCAGATGGCTCGCTCCCGGTTGTCGGCGGCAGGGACTTGGTACTGGACCTCGGACCCGCACTCCCGGCAGTGCTTGATACGTCGCGGCAATGGCATGGGGGCAGTGTATCGCCTGCTTCGCATGGCATGATCTGAAACAAACTGCCTGAGCCAAGAGGAGCCGTTCACCATGGAGCTTTACAGCTATTTCCGTTCGTCCGCCTCGTTTCGGGTGCGCATTGCGCTGGCGCTGAAGTCGCTTCCCTACGACTACCGCACCGTGCATCTGGTGCGCAACGAGCAGTCCGGCCCGGAGTACGCGGCCGTTTCGCCGCAACGTCTGGTGCCGTTGCTGCGCGATGGCGAGGCCACGCTGACGCAATCGATGGCGATCATCGAATACCTCGACGAGGTGCATCCCGAGCCGCCGCTGATGCCTGCGGACCCGCTGGGCCGCGCGCGGGTGCGCTCGCTGTCGCAGGACATCGCCTGCGAGATCCACCCGCTCGACAACCTGCGCGTGCTGCGCTATCTGGTCAAGGAACTCGGGGCCAGCGAAGATGCCAAGAACGCCTGGTACCGGCACTGGGTCGAGGTGGGGCTGGAGGTGGTGGAGCGCCAGTTGTGCGACCACCCGGCCACGGGCGCCTTCTGCCACGGCGACGCGCCGACGATGGCCGACTGCGTGCTGGTGCCGCAGATCTTCAACGCGCAGCGGTTCGACTGCCGGCTCGACCATGTGCCGACCGTGATGCGCGTCTTCGAGACTTGCATGGACCTGCCAGCGTTTCAGGCTGCGCAGCCTTCCGCTTGCCCGGATGCCGATGCCTGAGCCGCTGGAGGCTGGCATGCAGGCCAACTGGTGGCGCCCGGCGTTCTCGCATCCCCGTGTGGGCGCCTTGATGACCGGGCGCTCCGGCGGCGTGGGGGTGGCGCCGTTTGACAGCTTCAATCTTCGCCCTGGACTCGGGGACGATCCGCTGGTGGTGCAGGCCAACCGGGCGCGGCTGCAGGCCACCGTCGGTCTGCCCACCCAGTTGCTCACGCAGGTCCACGGCGCAGCGGTTCACACCCTGCACGGCGCCACTGGCGAGGGTGATGCGTTGCCCGTGGCCGATGCGGTGGTGACGGATGCGACCGAGGCGGCGTGCGAGATCCAGGTGGCGGACTGTCTGCCGGTCCTGTTCGCCCATGTGGGCGGGCGGGCGGTGGGGGCGGCGCATGCGGGCTGGCGTGGACTGGCCGGTGGGGTGCTGGAGGCGACGCTGGCACGGATCTGTGCCCTGGCCGAGGCACCGCCGCAGGACATCGAGTGCTGGCTGGGGCCTTGCATCGGGCCGACGCGCTTCGAGGTGGGCGCGGAGGTGCTGCAGGCGTTCGGGGCCTCGCCCGACGCGCCGGGGCCACGGTTCCAGCCGCGGGCGCCGGACGTGCCGGGCAAGTGGTGGGCCGATCTGCCCGGACTGGCCCGGCAGCGGCTGGCGCAGGCGGGGGTGGCGCGGCTGGCGGGCAACGACGGCTCGGGTGCGTGGTGTACCTTGGGCCACCCAGAACGCTACTTTTCCTACCGCCACGCCAGCCGTGCCGGCCAGACCGGTCACACGGGACGCATGGCGGCCCTGGTCTGGCTGCGTTGATCAGGGCGACGGCGGCTCCTGCGCCTGTTCCTCGGCCAGCCGCTTCTTGCGGCGCAGCGGCGTGCCCATCAGATAGAGCACCAGCGACAGCGGCCCGACCCCGTAGAGCAGCAGCGTCACGAAGGCGCCGAGCAGGGTGCCGTTCGGGTGGGTGGCTTCGGCCAGCGCCATCATCAACGTGACATAAAGCCACGCAATTGCGACCAAGTACATGGGGATTTTCCGCTATCTGACGCGTTGCCGCGAGCAAGGTGCTTGTATGGGTACGGAATGCATAATGCCTCTGAATGCAGTTTTCATGCACCGGAGCAGATGAATGAACCCGTTTGGCAAGCCCATGTTCAACGCCCCCGACATGGGGCAGGATGTCGCCGGTCTGTTCAAGACCCTGTCGCAATTGCAGATTCCTCCCACGGAATTCGCCCGCATCCAGGGCGAGTACCTGCGCGAGGCAGGTGAACTCTGGAACGCCAGCCTGGGCAGTGGCGGCAAGGTGGCGCTGCCCAAGGACCGCCGTTTCTCTGCCCCCGAGTGGAGCGACAACCCGCTGGCCGGCTTCTCGGCGGCGACGTATCTGCTCAACGCCCGCACGCTGATGGCGCTGGCCGACGTGGTGCAGGGCGATGCCAAGACCCGTGCCCGCATCCGCTTTGCCGTCGAGCAGTGGGTCGATGCCTCGGCGCCGTCGAATTACCTGGCGCTCAACCCGGAGGCGCTGAAAAAAGCGGTGGACTCCAAGGGCGAGAGCCTGACACAAGGCATGCACCACCTGCTGGGCGACCTGAAGCAGGGCCATGTGTCGCAGACCGACGAGTCGCTGTTCGAGGTGGGCCGCAACGTGGCCACCACCGAAGGTGCGGTGGTGTTCGAGAACGCCCTGTTCCAGCTCATCGAATACAAGCCGCTGACCGCGCAGGTGTTCGACAAGCCGATGCTGTTCGTGCCGCCTTGCATCAACAAGTTCTACATCCTTGACCTGCAGCCCGACAACTCGCTCATCCGCTACACCGTCGAGCAGGGCCACCGCCTGTTCGTCGTGAGCTGGCGCAACCCGACCGACGACATGGCGGCGGTGACATGGGACGACTACATCGAGCAGGCCGCCATCGAGGCGATCCATGTCACGCAGGCGATCACGGGCGCCAAGACGCTGGACATGCTGGGCTTCTGCGTCGGCGGCACGATCCTGTCCACCGCGCTGGCCGTGCTGGCGGCGCGGGGCGAGCAGCCGGCGGCGAGCCTGACCCTGCTGACCACGCTGCTCGATTTCAGCAACACCGGCATCCTCGACATCTTTGTCGATGAGGCATCGGTGCGCCTGCGCGAGATGACCATCGGCCCGGAGGCGCCCCAAGGCCCCGGCATGCTCAAGGGCAAGGAGCTGGCCAGCACCTTCAGCTTCCTGCGTCCGAACGATCTGGTCTGGAACTACGTGGTGGGCAACTACCTCAAGGGGGAGACGCCGCCGCCGTTCGACCTGCTGTACTGGAACTCCGACAGCACCAACTTGCCGGGCGCGATGTACTGCTGGTACCTGCGCCACACCTACCTGCAGAACCAGTTGAAGGTGCCCGGTGCGCTGACCGTGTGTGGCGAGAAGGTCGATCTCGGCGCGATCGAGGCACCGGTCTACCTGTATGCGTCGCGCGAAGACCACATCGTGCCCTGGGATTCGGCCTTCCAGAGCACGCGGCTGTTCAGCGGCGCGCGCCGCTTCGTGCTCGGAGCGTCTGGCCACATTGCCGGCGTCGTCAATCCCCCGGCCAAGAAGAAGCGCAACTACTGGACCAACGACGCTGCCGCCGATTCCGCGCAAGGGTGGTTCGACGCCGCCACCAGCCACCCGGGAAGCTGGTGGACCGACTGGTCGGATTGGCTGGTGCCGCACGCCGGCAAGAAGAAGACGGCCCCCAAGTCCTTCGGCAACCGCCAGCACAAGGCGATCGAGCCGGCGCCGGGCCGCTACGTCAAGGCCAAGGTCTGACTGGGATACAGTCTCGTCCGTTCAATTTTCACACTTGGAGCATTGCATGATGGACATCGTGATCGTCGCCGCCGCCCGCACCGCGGTGGGCAAATTTGGTGGCAGCCTGGCCAAGACCGCCGCGCCGGAACTCGGCGCCACCGTGGTGCGCGCGCTGCTGCAGCGTTCGGGCCTCTCGGGCGAGCAGATCGGCGAGCTGATCTTCGGTCAGGTGCTGACCGCCGGCTCCGGTCAGAATCCCGCCCGCCAGACCGTCATCAAGTCCGGCCTGCCCCAGGGCGTGCCGGCCATGACCATCAACAAGGTCTGCGGCTCTGGCCTGAAGGCGGTGATGCTGGGCGCCCAGGCCATCCGCGACGGTGACAGCGAGATCGTGATCGCCGGCGGCCAGGAAAACATGAGCATGAGCCCGCACGTGCTGGCGGGTTCGCGCGACGGCCAGCGCATGGGCGACTGGAAGATGGTCGATTCGATGATCGTCGATGGCTTGTGGGATGTGTACAACCAGTACCACATGGGCACCACCGCCGAGAACATCGCCAAGAAGTACGGCATCACCCGCGAGATGCAGGATGCGCTGGCGCTGGCCTCGCAGCAGAAGGCCGCCGCTGCCCAGGAAGCCGGCAAGTTCAAGGACGAAATCGCCGCCGTGTCGATTCCGCAGCGCAAGGGCGACCCGGTCGTCTTCGACAGTGACGAGTTCATCAACCGCCGGTCCACCGCCGACGCGCTGGCCGGTCTGCGCCCCGCCTTCGACAAGTCGGGCAGCGTCACGGCCGGCAATGCGTCCGGCCTGAACGACGGCGCTGCGGGTGTCGTGCTGATGTCGGCGGCCAAGGCTGCCGCTCTCGGGCTGACCCCGCTGGCCCGCATCGCCAGCTACGCCAGTGCCGGTCTGGATCCCGCTTACATGGGCATGGGCCCGGTGCCGGCCGCACGCAAGGCGCTGCAGCGCGCGGGCTGGTCGCCGGCCGATCTGGACCTGCTCGAAATCAACGAAGCCTTCGCTGCGCAAGCCTGCGCCGTCCACCAGGAAATGGGCTGGGACACCAGCAAGGTCAACGTCAACGGCGGCGCCATCGCCATCGGCCACCCGATCGGCGCGTCTGGCTGCCGCATTCTGGTCACGCTGCTGCACGAGATGCAGCGCCGCGACGCGAAGAAGGGCATCGCCTCGCTGTGCATCGGCGGCGGCATGGGTGTGGCGCTGACGGTCGAGCGTTGAGCGCGGCTGGACAGCACGCGCGGCACACCAGTTTTCACAACACGGTTCACACCACGAGGAGATTCACATGAGTCAAAAAGTTGCATACGTCACCGGTGGCATGGGTGGCATCGGAACCGCGATCTGCCGCCGCCTGCACAAGGACGGCCTCAAGGTCATCGCTGGTTGCGGCCCGACGCGCGATGCGCAGAAGTGGCTCGATGAGCAGGCCGCGGCCGGCTACACCTTCCACGCCTCCGTGGGCAACGTGGCGAGCTGGGACTCGACCGTCGAAGCCTTCGAGCGCGCCAAGGCCGAGCACGGCATCATCGACGTGCTGGTCAACAACGCCGGCATCACCAAGGACCGCATGTTCCTGAAGATGACCCGTGACGACTGGGACATGGTCATCGACACCAACCTGAACAGCATGTTCAACGTCACCAAGCAGGTGGTCGCGGACATGGTGGCCAAGGGCTGGGGCCGGATCATCCAGATCAGCTCGGTCAACGGCGAGAAGGGCCAGTCGGGCCAGACCAACTACTCGGCGGCCAAGGCCGGCATGCACGGCTTCACGATGGCCCTGGCGCAGGAAATGGCCAGCAAGGGTGTCACGGTCAACACCGTCAGCCCCGGCTACATCGGCACCGACATGGTCCGCGCCATCAAGCCGGAAGTGCTGGAGAAGATCGTTGCCACCATTCCCGTGAAGCGCCTGGGCACGCCGGGAGAAATCGGCGCGATCGTGGCGTGGCTGGCGGGTGACGATTCGGGCTTCACCACGGGTGCGGACTTCAGTTGCAACGGCGGCCTGCACATGGGCTGAGCGGGCTGCGCGTGTTCTGCCTCACTGGACGGCGATCAGCGCGTCCAGTGCCGCGCAGACCTCGCGCATGCTGCCGCTGATCCGCACGCGCTGGTGGTCGTGCGGATCGATGTGGAGGTGGACCCTCTCGCACTCGACTGGGTTGGTCGTGCGCGGTGCGTTGTCCGGCTCGGGTGTCGGAGCGATGGCCTGCAGATCGGCCAGCACGGTGTCGATCGACGGCCGCTGGCGCATCATGGGCAGCGCCATCCTGCGCAGCGCGTGCGGGACCGCGTGCCACGCAGCACGTCGCGGACGCAGCGGAATGAACCGTGGGTGCATGGATGACCTCCTGGAGGTCGATGGAGCTGGCGCATGACCAGAGCTATCGACCGGCGTTGGGATGACTTGACCGCGCAATCGCCTGCGCAGGTGATGGGCCCGGGCGGGCTAGCCCGGCAGCGTGTTGCGGATCAACCCGACGGCCAGCCCTTCCAGGCTGAAGTCGGTGCTGCCCGCGGGCACCTGGATGGTCTGGAAATCGGGGTTCTCGGGCAGCAGCTCGATGCCAGCCGCAGTGCGGCGGAACCGCTTGACCGTGACCTCGTCGCCCAGCCGGGCCACGACGATCTGGCCGTTCTTGGCGTCGCTGGCCTTCTGGACGGCCAGCAGATCGCCGTCGAGGATGCC
Organism: Sphaerotilus sp.; assembly: GCF_013299175.1. Classification (GTDB taxonomy): domain Bacteria; phylum Pseudomonadota; class Gammaproteobacteria; order Burkholderiales; family Burkholderiaceae_C; genus Sphaerotilus. The sequence continues at coordinate 35,961 of NZ_JAAFKF010000012.1, read as the reverse complement.
GGCGTCGCGCATGCTCATGCCGCGCACCTTGAGCAGGTAGTCGGGCTTGCTGGTGAACAGGTAGGACTCGACGGAGAAGGTGCGCTCGATGTGCTCCTGCGCCAGGATCGGGCTGCCTGCCGCCACCCGGCCCACCAGCGGCAGGTTCAGCGACAGCAGCGCCGCCGGCACCGCCTCGAACACCAGCTCGTCACTGGCCCGCAAGCGTGCGGCGTTGAGCCGGCGCAATGTGTCAGACTTGACCCGGATGCCCCGCGAGGTACCGCTCACCAGATCGATCACGCCCTTGCGGGCCAGCGCCTTGAGGTGTTCCTCGGCGGCGTTGGGCGAGCGGTAGCCCAGCTCGGAGGCGATCTCGGCGCGGGTGGGCGGCGCGCCGGTGCGCTCGATGGCGCGCTGGATCAGCTCCAGAATCTGTTGCTGTCGGTTGGTGAGCTTGGGGCTGTCGTCCACGGGTTCCTCGCTATGCGGTGACGTTGCCTGGATGTCCGTGTCGGCCGCTTGTCGGCTGAGAAAACATCCAGTACCTGTATTTTTATCCAGCCCAACGCAAATGACAAGCATTGATTCGAACCCGACCAGCGCCCCGCGGCACATCGTCGTGCTGGGAACCGGCGGCACGCTGGCCGGCATGGCCACCAGCGCCGAGGACAACGTCGGCTACACGGCCGGCCAGGTGGCGGTGTCGCAACTGCTCGCGGCCGTGCCGGCGCTGCAGCGGCGCTGTGCCGAGGGCTGGTCGATCGAGTCGGAGCAGGTGGCCCAGCTCGACAGCAAGGACATGAGCCACGCCGTCTGGCGCCGGCTGGCCGAGCGCGTGCAGTGGCACCTGGACCGCCCCGAGGTCGATGGCATCGTCGTCACCCACGGCACCGACACGCTGGAGGAGACCGGCTACCTGCTGCAGCGCGTGCTCGCGCCGACCAAGCCGGTGGTGCTGACCGCCGCGATGCGTCCGGCCAGCGCCGCCCAGCCCGATGGCCCGCAGAACCTCGCGGACGCTGTCACGGTGGCCGGGCAGGTGGGTGCCCGTGGCGTGGTGGCCGTGCTGGCGGGCAAGGTCTGGCTGGGTTCCGAGGTGCGCAAGGTCCATCCCTACCGACCGGATGCCTTCGATGCGGGTGACGCGGGACCGCTGGCGCATGTCGAGGAGGGTCGGCTGCGGTTGCTGCGCGACTGGCCGACGGGTACGCCGCTCGGGCTGCAGGTGCTGGCCGCCGACATCTGGCCCGAGGTGCAGATCGTGGTGAGCCACGCCGGCGCGGATGGCCGGGTGGTGGACCTGCTGATGGAGGCGGGCGTGCAAGGGGTGGTGGTCGCGGCCACCGGCAATGGCACGGTCCACCACGACCTGCAGGCCGCGCTCCTGCGGGCGCAGTCGGCGGGTGTGGCGGTGGTGCGGGCCTTGCGGGGCGGGGCGGGGTGCATTGTCCCGACCGGTCATGACCTGGTGCCCGACGCTGGCGCGCTCACGGCGGCACAGGCCCGCGTCGAGGTGCTGCTGCGGCTGCTCTCGCGGCGGGCCTGAGGGGCCAGGCGTCAGACCACGTTCAAGGTGACGTCGATGTTGCCGCGGGTGGCGTTCGAGTAGGGGCACACGGTGTGCGCGGCCTGCACGAGGCCCTCGGCGCTGTCGCGGTCCATGCCCGGAATGCTGACATTCAGCGTCACCTGGATGCCGAAACCGGTCGGGATCGGGCCGATGCCGACTTCCGAGGCGATCGAGGTGGCGGCAGGCAGGGCGACCTTTTTCTGTCCGGCGACGAACTTCATCGCGCCCAGGAAGCAGGCGGCGTAGCCGGCGGCGAAGAGCTGTTCGGGGTTGGTGCCGGCGCCGTCGTCGCCGCCAAGGCCCTTGGGCACGGAGAGCTTGACGCTCAGGCGGCTGTCGTCGCTGGCGGCGCCGCCGTCGCGGCCTCCGGTGGCGGTGGCGCGGGCGGTGTAGAGGACTTTGTCGAGGGACATGGTGCAACCTTTCAGGTCGGGGTGGGGGAACGGAATTGGGCGAGTGCCTGGCGCAACCGGTGCAACTCGCCGGTGAGGGCGCCGATCTCGTCGAGCGAGCAGCCGACGGATGACGCCAGTTGCGGCGGGATGGCCTCGGCCTGCTGGCGCAGGGTGGCGCCGGCGGGGGTGAGGTACACATCGACGCGTCGCTCGTCTTCGTGGTTGCGCTGGCGGCGGATCAGTCGGGCGGCTTCGAGGCGCTTGAGCAGTGGCGTCAGCGTGCCGGAGTCGAGTGACAGTGCCTCGCCCAGCGCACCGACGCTGCGGCCGTCCTGCTGCCAGAGAGCCAGCATCACCAGGTACTGTGGATAGGTCAGCCCAAGCGGCTCCAGCAGCGGCCGGTAGCGTTTGGTCATCGCCAGCGAGGCCGAGTACAGCGCGAAGCACAGTTGGCGGTCGAGGGCCAGCCAGCCGGGGGCACTGCGGTCGTCACCGTCGGGGTGGCTGTGGGGTGCGTCGTTCATGGTGGGTGCAGTTTAATTGTGTGCAATACAATTGTTGGAAATATGGGATTGTGTTGCCGCATGAGGTGCCGCTGTCGGCAGGGGGCGAGGCTGGACCGTCAGGCGGACTGGCGCTCCGGCCAGGTGGCCAGCAGCACCCCCAGCATCGCCAGTGCGAACGCGCCGGCCTGTGCCGCGCTGAACGATTCGCCCAGCAGCAGCACCCCCACCGCCGTCGCCGACACCGGCAGCATCACCGTGAACACCCCGGCGCGCGCGGCTGGCACTTGGCGCAGCCCGGTCATCCAGAGCCAGACCGTGACCATGCTCGCCGCGATGGCGTAAAACAGCAGCAAGGTCCAGGTGGGGAGCGTCACACGGCTGAAATCGAACGACAGCGCCTGCCACAGCCCCAGCGGCGTGACCAGTGCCAGCCCCCAGAGATTGACCAGCGCGCTGATGCGGCGCGGGCCGAGGGTGCCGGAGAGCTTCTTGCCGATCACGACATAGCTGGCTTCGCAGCACACGGCGCCGATGAGCAGCGCCGTGCCGAGCCACGGGTCGGCGGACGGGGTGGCGGCGCCATGCCGCTTGCTCCAGGAGACCAGCGCGATGCCTGCCACCGCACAGCCGATCCCCGCCAGCACGCGCCCGGTGAGCCGCTCGCCCAGAAAGATCCGCGACATCAGCGCCACCACGCCAGGCAACGCGGCCATCACCACGCCCGCCGCCAGCGCCGTGCTCAGCGAAATGCCGTACAGCATGAAGACCGAGAACAGGAAATTGCCCAGAAAGCTTTCCAGAAACAACAGCACCCGGTCTTGCGCCACCATCGGCGCCTCGTCCTGCGGTCGCCGCAGCCACCCCGCCATCGCCACCGCCGCGATGCCAAAACGCAGCCAAGCCAGCAGGAACACCGGAAAGACCGCCACCAGCAGCTTCGACAACCCCACATAGCTGCCCACCAGGGCCATGCTGCCGGCCAGACAGAGGTAGGCCCAGCGCAGGCTGGTCATCGGGGTGATTGCGGTGGCGTGTGTCATGCAGATGCTTGAAAATGCTGCGTTGTAAAAAATTTCGTTTTGATTTCGTTTTGTAAAGCAGTTCACCGAATGAAGAACAGTGCTCTGAATGGTAACGGCGTGGTGCAGGTGCTGCCCGCTGCGCGCATCGCCTGGATGCCCGCGCGCGTGGATGCCACCGCGGGCTTGAATGCGTGGCTGGCCCATCCACCGCTGCTGGCCGCGGGGCTGGTGCTGGCCTGGGTGGTGCTGGCCCTGCTGACCAACACGGCGCAGTACGGTGACCACTTCGAGCAGTTCTCGTGGGCACAGTCCCTGGAGTGGGGCTACCACAAGCACCCGCCGCTGCCGAGCTGGCTGCTGGCCGTGGCGATCCAGTTGGGGGGGCTGCATGCGTGGTGGCCTTCCGTGCTGGCGGGGGGCTGCATCGCGCTGAATCTGGTGCTCACCTGGCGCATCGCGTGCTGGCTGCTGGGCGAGGACCGGGCGGGGCTGGCCGTGCTGTTCGCCGGTCTGCAGCAGGGCTTCATGTTCAAGGCGCAGTTGTTCAACCACAACTCGGTGATGGTGGTGTGCGTGTCGGCGGCAACGCTACTCGCGCTGCGCGCCACCCGGCAAGCCACCTTGGCACCCACCGCCGTGCAGACGGGCCGCTGGGTGGCGCTGGGCGTGGCAGCCGGGCTGGCGCTGCTGTCGAAGTACCAGGCGGCGCTGCCGCTGCTGGGCCTGATGGTGGCGATGTGGCGCAGTGGTGTCCTGGCGCAGCCGGCCCACCGCCGCGGACTCCTGCTGGCGACGGCGCTGGCGCTGCTGCTGTTGGCGCCGCACATGGCCTGGGTGGTCACGCATGGCTGGAGCACGATCGCCTATGCCACGCAGGCCGGTGTCTCGCAGACCTTCCCCGAGCGGCTGGGCAGCATCGTCAAGTTCCTGGTGATCCAGGTGCGGGTGCTGGCGCCGGCCTTGCTGCTGGTGGGCGGGATGGCGTGGTGGTCGCGGGGGCGGCCGGTGCTGGCGCGCGGGCCACAGTCCACGCTGCAGCGGGACTGGCTGATCGGGCTGCTGGGCGTTCCGGTGGCGGGGGTGCTGATCGCGGCGCTGCTGGGCGGGTTGCGGTTGCAGGACCACTGGGGCATCCAGACCTTCCAGTTCCTCGGCATCGCGGTGGCGGCGCTGTGGCCGCGGTCGGTGCGGCCGGACTGGCGGCGCTGGGTGGCGCTGGCGCTGGTGCTGCACACGGTCTTTGCGCTGTCGTATGTGGCACCGCGCTGGACCGACCGGATGCGCTCGACCCGGCCACGGCTGGACCAGTTCTACCCCGCCCAGGCCATGGCCGACGTGGTGGAGGAACGCTGGGCACAGGCGGTGCCGGCGGGTTGCCCGCTGCGCTTCGTGCGGGGTCCGGGCTTCGAGGCAGGCATCGTCGGCGTCTATGCGGCGGCGCACCCGGCCGTGGTCGATGACACCGTGCTGCACACCCCCTGGCTGCGGCCGTCGGTGTTCGCCGAGGCGGGGCATGTGGCGGTGCGGCTGGGTTCTGCGCCGCCGCTGGACGAGTGGGTGTCCGGCGAGGTGCTGCGGGGGGAGTTCAGCTTTGACGTGCCGGCGCAACAGAATGCGCCCCACCAGACGCTGCACTGGATGATCGTCCTGCCAGCACACTGCGCAGCGCCGTGACCTCCACGCCGGCCCGCGCCAGATCGCCGGGCAGGGTGTCGGACTGCCACACGGCCCACTCCACCTGCCGTGCTGCACCGATCACGTCGTCGGCAGGGGCATGGCAGGCGGGGTGGCACATGAGCAGGTCGCCGTCCTGCGCCAGCGCGAACCAGCGTTGCAGCAGCGCCCGGTAGCCCGGCGCGTCGGTGTCGAAACCGTAGACGCCGAGCAGGTAGCCGTTCGAGGACCAGCCGCGCTGTTGCGCCGCACGCTGCAGCTCGGCCGCACCCAGCCACGAGATCACGTCGGCCTTGCGCCGCAGCGGCAGCCCCGCCCCGAGCGGCGCCCGGCTCGCCCGCAGCCAAGGGCGTCGGCTGGCGTCGGGATAGCGGGCCTCCAGCGCACCGAGCAGCACGGCGCGCACCTGCGGCAACTGGTGGACATGCTGGTGCCCGTCCACATGGTCGGGTCCGGCGCCCCAGCCCGCTTCGAACCGGTCCAACTGCCCGTCGATGCGCTGGCGCAAGGCCCGCGCGTTGAACCCGCGCAGCCCGGCGCGCAGGACCACACGCTGCAGCGGCTCGCCCGCCACGCCGGGCAGTGGCTCGGTGAGGTTCAGGTGCAGGCCGACATCGACCGGGTGCGTCTGCACGGCCTGGCGCAGCGCCGCGGCGCTGTCCGGCCATGTCGGGCCTTCGCTCATCACGCTGACCGCGCTGATGCGGCCAGCGCGGGCCAGCCGCACGCTCGCCTCGTCGATGCCGGCGTGCAGGCCGTAGTCGTCGATGCAGACCGCCAGGCGTCGAAGCGGGTGGGCAGGGGCTAGGATGTCGGGCATGTCGAACAATGATCGTGTGCAGGGTTTGCGCTTCATCGCCGTGGGAACCACCGCGGCGGCAGTGCATTGGAGCGTCGTCTGGCTGGCCGTGGAGCGCCTGGGGCTGCAGCCACTGGGCGCCAATGTGCTGGGCTGGATGATCGCATTTGTCGTGTCCTTCAGCGGCCACCGCCACTGGACCTTCGCCGCCACCTCCGGCCTGGGCACCGGCCAGAGCCTGTGGCGCTTCGGGCTGGTGTCACTCGGGGGCTTCGTGCTCAACGAATTGAGCTATGCCGCCGTGCTGCACCTGGGCGGCGTGCGCTATGACGTGGCCCTGGGGCTGGTGCTGGTCGGGCTGGCGGGGGTGACGTTCGTGGTCAGTCGCTGGTGGGCGTTTCGGCCGGCAGACCCGCACCCAGTTGCCGCTGCACGATGTAGAGCGGACGGCCCTTGACCTCGTCGTAGATGCGGGCGATGTACTCGCCCAGCACGCCCAGGCTGAGCAGTTGCACGCCCGAGAACAGCATGGTGCTCACCACGATGGTGGTCCAGCCCGAGACCTCGGCGCCGAACAGCCAGTAGTCCATCACCAGGTAGCCGCCGTAGCAGAACGCCAGCAGCGCGAGATTCACCCCGATCACGCTCGACGCGCGCAGCGGCCAGGTGGTGAAAGCCGTCATGCCGCTCAGTGACAGGCTGACGAGGCTGTGCAGGTTGTAGTGGCTGCGGCCACTGGCGCGGGCCTGCGGCGTGTAGGGCAGCTCTTCCGAGCGGAATCCGACCCAGGCGTACATGCCCTTCATGAAGCGGTTGTGCTCCGGCAGCGACTTGAGCGCATCGACCACGCTCCGGTCGAGCAGCCGGAAATCCCCCGCATCCGCCGGAATCTTCACCCGCGGGTGCGTGGCGTTGAGCATGCGGTAGAACAGGTGCGTGAACACGCGCTTGAACCATGGCTCGTCGCGGCGGTCCTTGCGCCGGGCGTAGACCACATCGATGCCGGCTTGCCAACGCGCCAGCATGGTGGGAATCAGCTCCGGCTCGTGCTGCAGGTCCGCGTCCATCAGCACCACGGTTTCGCCGCGGGCGGCGTCCAGGCCGGCGCTGAGAGCGGCCTCCTTGCCGAAGTTGCGCGACAGCAGCAGGGCGCGCACCCGAGGTTCACGGGCGGCCCAGTGCGCGAGCTGCACGGCGGTGTTGTCCCGGCTGCCGTCATCGACCAGCAGGATTTCCCAGCGCAGGCCGAGCGCGTCCAGGCTGGCGATGCAGCGTGTGAGCAGGGCGTCCAGGTTGCTCGCCTCGTTGTAGCAGGGGATGACGAGGCTGATGCTGTGGCAGGTGCGTTCCATTGGGTTCAGTTCAACATGGCGTGTTAATGGATTTCGTGGGCACCTATGGGAGTCGCTTTAGATGGCGGAACTGAGTTGCCGCACCCACCTGATTGCCTTTTTCTTCGCGAGAAAAAGCGGATCTATCGAAGTTCTTGATCCTTTAGAAGCCAGATATCTTCGCCGAGAGAACGATACGCTGATACCTCGCCGGCTGTTTCTTCTCCAAACCATGTCCGGAACTCTTCGTGAAGAATCTGAGCAACGTCTTCGGCGGACCTGCATGCCGCTAGTCTTGGAATAACGGTGCCAGCCTCCGCGTCGTATTCATCAGTGTTGTCCGTGAAGTTGATGCCGATGGGGTTACGTTCAAACATTGCCTTGGCCACTGCCGCGAAAAGTCTCGGATTTCTTGACTGTACTGCGCTCCGGGCGGCACGAGCTTGGCCGATGTGCTCTAACACCTCCGGGGGAAACTCACTTCCTTTATTGCTCATCGTTTTGCTCGCAGAAATAACGCACCCTCTGATGCATAACGTTTGAGTTAGGCATCACCTCACGGGCGTTGGTTCTTCGGCTTCCCGAGCACCTCAGTCATGTGTTGATATGTCCCAGCGATGACGTTTCCCGTGTTCACGAGGATGTCCCGACCGCTGTCCTCACCTATTCGGCGCACGCCAATCCGGACTTCATAGGCCTCACCCCTTCCCGTCCCCTTCATCGCGAACTTATAGATCTTCTCTCGTTCATCAGCTAGGCGCGGCTGCAAGCCGCCTGCCTCATTGACTTTGTCGAGTAGGAGCTTAACGACGTGTAGCTTGGCCGCCTCAACGCCTTCGGCTTCCTTGGTCCTCTCGAATGCGCGCGTAGCGGCAGGTGTTGCGAGAATCTCGATATTCGTAAGGCAGGTGTGCGGTTCCTTGTTTGGGACTTGCACGTAGTTCAGGATGATCGCGAATCGGCCGTTCACATCGCCCCAGTCTATTGACCAGTCGGTGTGATATGTCGCCTCCTTGATTCGGCCAAGCGATGCACTAGTTACCTTTGCGATACCCTCTGTAATCAATCTGAATCCGGCATCAAAGTCGGTGCGAAAGTCAGCAAACATCTTCCCGCGCGCGAAGACCGGTACTGTGCACTCTTCGAGCATGACGGGCATGACTACAACCCGTTTCTCTTCTAGCTCTCGAAGCAACCCAGCCGAGAGTTCTTTCTTGCACCACTCAGACTCGACAGATGCTTTCGACAAGATGACAAGTAGAGCACTTGCGCCGTCTACGGCTTCCTGGACCTTATCCACAATCGAGTCACCGACTGACAATTCCCATCGGTCAAGCCAAACGTGGACATTGCTGCGGACGAGTTGCATCGCTAGGCGATCTACAAAGTCTTTGTCTTTGTGCGAATAGCTGATGAATATTGGCATACAACGGTGGTGTGGGTGGTTTTGGTGAGGCCTAACGTTTGACTTAAGCGGACCGCCGCGGCGAGGCGCGCTTGGCCGAGAATGAAATGAAGGCCACGCGCGGCTTGCCGTGGCGGGTCCGCTTGAAGGAAGGGTTAGGCATCTGTGCGTCCATGCTTGGCCTGGTATTCGAGAAAGCCCTGGGCGGACCTACGGGCACTGCTTGATGCTGCTGGATTCGAAGCCAAGGAGGCTAGCACTGACAGCAGCGATTGACCGTCAACTTCGAGAACATTTCCATTGATCAGACGATTGACCATGAGGACATTGAATTCGGTGGGGACACGACTTACGGACTCGATTAGCAACGGTTCGTAGCCTGAACAGGTTTCGAGGAAGTGAACGATCGACCAGAAGATTCCATACCCATCGTCTTCTGGGAATCGCTCGAAGACACCGAGTAGTTCTCGGAACTCATCCGGACCGCAGTTCTCTCGCCGAAGGGAGCTTACTGTCTCGTCGAGCTGCCGTAGCTGCGCTTCATCGTGCGGCGAAGTAAAGCTCTTAAGTGCCTGAGCAAGTGGTTGCGCCATGGTTGAGATGCCTAACGTTTGAGTTAGGCTTCAAAGCGGCTCGCCACGCAAAAGATGCCAAGCGTTCTGGTACTTACTAATAAGCTCAGGTTCAACATATACTGCAAGATTAGTCAACTTGCGGCGTTCGCCAGTCTTGATAAGAGGTCTATCATATTCTCGACGAACCGCGTCGCGGAACATTTTGTTTGCGTCGACGACAGGGACTATGAAGTAGGTGAAGTGCTCAAACCCTAGCGTACCTCGGTGCTGATGAGATTCACCTGCCTTTTTGTCGATATTTACGAAGACTACGAAATCAGCCTTAAACTTCGGGTTTTCTAGATCTTGCTCACCCGTCGCCTGAGTAAGGTAAACCTGCTTCTTTGCAGGCGAATAGCCCGTTTTTACTTGCACAAGCAATTTCTTGCTCGGATCAGAGGTATCGATGATGATGTCGCTACCCGCAAAGTTTGCGCGAAGTCCATTTGTGTTATGCGCGGGTACGCCATTCATCCAGCACTTTGCAGTGACTGCTGCCTCACCTATGCGACCGTGCGATGTAGTTTTGCGGGGCTGTTCAATGGTGACCATGGCACAAAATGGGAATTTGGAAGCCTAACGTTTGAGTTAACCGGCAAATGCCGGTAGGCGAAGCCTGCCGGCATTTGTCCGGTTGAACGAATGGTTAGGCGTCATTGCGTATCGTAGACTTGTTTCGCACAACTTTTGACTGCATTGTCTCGACCGCCATTGCGATGAGTCCGCTTGCCGCAGTTGCTGCTGCGACAAGACCAAGCGCCATGGCGACATCGCCGAGAGCGCCTGAGAACAAGAGCAAGACAAACTGCAATACCGCGCCTGTAGCGACGACGAGGGCGATTCTCGCTCTGGTAGTACTTTGTTTGCGCAGGCAAACAACATGGCTGACTCCGGCGCCGGCCGCTGGCAAGACGCCAATAAGATAACTGTATGGAAGGTACCAGCCAACAAGTAGCTTTATTATGCTAGACCACGAGTCCGCGTGCCAACTCGCATCTCGAAACATCGCAAAGATGGCTACGGGAAGAAGCGTGATGGACCAGAAGACGAGTGCACCGATCGGAGGGCCTAAGAGTGAATATAGGATGATTGGCACGAAAACTTTCGGAGTGTGCGTAAGAAGAGGAATGAACGAGATCTTAAGTTCCGTCAGGAAGGCAAAGCTGGTGAAACTGAATGACGCCTAACGTAATTTAGACCTCACGGCCCTGCTGTCTAACTTGGCTCTTGACGCCTAACTCAGAGCGAAGGCCGCTCGTAAGTCGTTGTCGGGATTGGTTTTTCTCTGCAGCGTGACGCATAACTTCCCCCTGAATAGACCATGAAACCCTGCACCGAGCTGAGCACCGCACTCAGTGGCCTTTCAGCGCGGCCTGCTGCTCTTGCTGCAGGCGCCGCTCGCGCAGCGCGATCATGTAGCTCGACACCACCACGAACACCGCCACCACCACGATCACGACGGTCGCCAGCGCGTTCACCGCCGGGTCCAGCCCCAGCCGTGCTTTCGAGAAGATCACCAGCGGCAGCGTCGTCGAGCCAGGGCCGGACAGGAAAGCCGACATCACCACGTCGTCCAGCGACAGCGTGAAGGTGAGCAGCCAGGCCGCCAGCATCGACTGCGCGACCATCGGCAGCGTGACCAGGAAAAACACCTGCAGCGGCCGGGCGCCCAGGTCCTGCGCGGCTTCCTCGAACTGCGGGTTCAGGTCGCGCAGCCGGGCGGCGATCACGACGGTGGCATAGGCCATGCCCACCAGCATGTGGCCGAGCCATATCGTCACCACGCCTTTCTCCGGCACGCCAAGCAGCCGCTGCATCGACACCAGCATCAGCATCAGCGACAGCCCGACGATCACCTCCGGCATCACCAGCGGCGCGTTCACCATGCCGGAGAACAGCGTGCGGCCCTTGAACCGCGGGTAACGCTCCAGCGTGAAGGCGGCCAGTGTCCCGAGGATCACCGAGCCGGTGGCGGTGGCGGTGGCGATCTGCAGCGACAGGAACAGGCCGTTGCGGATCGCCTCGTCGCCGACCAGTTTTTCGTACCAGCGCAGCGAGAAGCCGGCCCAGACGTTGGGCACCGGCGAGTCGGTGAAGCTGTAGACCACCAGCGCGATGATCGGCAGGTAGAGGAAGACGAAGCCGGCGGTCAGCCAGATCCGGCTCGTCCAGCGTCCGGCGGGGGTGACGATCACTTCGTGGCTCCCTGCGACTGGTTGCGGTTGAAGATCGCCAGCGGCACGAGGATCAGCAGCACCATCGTCACCGCCACGCTCGACGCCATCGGCCAGTCGTTGTTGCTGAAGAACTCGTCCCACAGCACGCGGCCGATCATCAGCGTCTCCGGGCCGCCGAGCAGTTCGGGGATGACGTATTCACCGACACACGGGATGAACACCAGCATGGCCCCCGCGACGATGCCGCCCTTGGACAGCGGCACCGTGATGCGCCAGAACGCCTGCCACGGCGTCGCCCCCAGATCCTGCGCGGCTTCCAGCAGGCGCAGGTCCAGCTTGGACAGCGTGCCGTACAGCGGCAGCACCATGAAGGGCAGGTAGGTGTAGACCATGCCCAGCAGCAGCGAGAACGGCGTGTACATGAACTGCCCCTCGGCCGTGATGAGGCCCAGCGGCAGCAGCACCTGGTCGGCGTGAATGGCCTTCAGGAAGGTGCCGACCCAGCCGGTGTCGGCGTCGAGCAGCCCTTTCCAGGCATACACGCGCAGCAGGAAGCTCGTCCAGAACGGCAGCATCACGCCCATCAGCAGCAGCGGCTGCACGCTGGCCGGCGAGCGGGCCATGAAATAGGCGAAGGGGTAGCCGATGACCAGGCACGCCAGCGTGGTGATGGCCGCGTACAGCAGCGACTGGGCGTAGGTCGTGAGGTAGAGGTCGTCCTGGAAGATGGTGAGGTAGTTCTGGAGCTTGAGCTTCATGAACAGCTCGTTGTCCGCGAACGTGAACAGGTCGGTGACCCGTGCGCCGTCCATCTCCCCGAAGCTGATGTTCAGCACGATCAGGAACGGCAGCAGGAAGAACACCAGCAGCCAGACAAAGGGCATGCCGATGACGAGGCTGCGACCGCTGAAGACGGTGCGCAGGCGCTGGAGCAGGGTGACCGGGGTCATGCTTGCCGGCCTGTCATTGCGTCAGCACGACCTGGGCGGACGGCTGCCAGTGCGCCCAGACGGCATCCCCCCAGGTCGGCGCACCGGAGCGGTCGCGGCTGTCGTTCTCGACCGTGACCTTGAAGCGCGCGCCGCTGGCGAGTTCCAGGTGGTAGAGCGTGCTGTCGCCGAAGTAGGACATCTCCTTGACGACGCCGCGCACCTGGTTCATTGCGCCCTCGGGCTTGTCCTTGCTGACCGAGACCTTCTCGGGCCGCACGGCCACCGTCACCGGCTGGCCGAGGTAGCCGGTGATGCCGTGGCCGATGTAGTGCGTGAAATCCGGGCACTGCACATGCGCGTGGTCGGCCTCGTCCACGGTGATGGTGCCGTCGGTGAGGTTGACGTTGCCGATGAAATCCGCGACGAAGCGGGTGGTCGGCGTCTCGTAGATGTCGGCCGGGCTGCCCACTTGCAAGAAGCGGCCTTCGCTCATCACTGCGATGCGCGAGGCCATCGTCATCGCCTCCTCCTGGTCGTGCGTCACCATCACGCACGTCACGCCGACCGTCTCGATGATGTTGACCAGCTCGATCTGCGTCGCCTCGCGCAGCTTCTTGTCGAGCGCGCCCAGCGGCTCGTCGAGCAGCAGCAACTGCGGCCGCTTGGCGAGCGAACGCGCCAGGGCGACCCGCTGCTGCTGGCCGCCGGAGAGCTGGTGCGGCTTGCGCTTGGCGAGTTTGGCGAGCTGGGTCAGGCGCAGCATCTCCTCGACCCGCGCCGTGATCTCGCCCGAGGGCAGGCCGTCGCGGCGCAGCCCGAAGGCGATGTTGTCCCACACCGTCATGTGGGGAAACAGCGCATACGACTGGAACATCATGTTCACCGGGCGCTCGTAGGGCGGCTTGCCCGCGAGATCCTGGCCGTTGAGCACGATGCGCCCGGAGGTCGGCGACTCGAAGCCGGCGAGCATGCGCAGCAAGGTGCTCTTGCCGCAGCCCGACGAGCCGAGCAGCGCGAAGATTTCCCCCTTGGCGATGTCCAGGCTCACCTGGTCCACCGCCCGGAAATCCCCGAACTCCTTCACCACGGCGTCGATCCGCAGGAAGGCGCTGTCCTCCTTGGCCGTCGTCATGGTGTCAGCGCCCGGACTTGAAGTTGGTGAAGGTGCGGGTGATCAGCTTGCGGGTGGCCTGGTCGGGCGTGCCGGGCGGGATCATCTTGGCCAGCGTGGCTTCATCCGGGAACACGGTCGTGTCCTTGGCGAGTTCCTGCTTGACGAACTTCAGCGACGCCTTGTTCGGGTTGGCGTAGAAGACCTTGTTGGTCAGCGATGCGTGGACCTCGGGCTTCAGGATGTAGTTCATCCACTTGAGCGCGTTCTCGGGGTGCTTGGCGTCCTTCGGGATGGCCATCGTGTCGAAGAACAGCAGGCCGCCGTTCTTGGGCGGCATCACCTGCAGGTTCTGCGGCTTCTTGGCCGCGGTGGACTTGTCCTTGGCGATCATGATGTCGCCCGACCAGCCCACCACCGCGCAGATCTGCCCCTTGGCCATCTGCTCGATGTAGTCCGAACCCGAGCCGACGAAACGCGTCACCGACGGGCGGATCTTCTTGAGCATCTCGGCCGCGGCCTTGTAGTCGTCGGCGTTCTTGCTGTGCGGATCCTTGCCAAGGTAGTTCAGCGCCAGCGGCAGGATTTCCGACGGCGTGTCCAGCACCGCCACACCGCAGCCCTTGAGCTTGCCGACATAGGCCGGGTTGAAGATGAGATCCCAGGCGTTGTCGGGCAAGGGCTGGCTGCCGAGCGCCGCCTTGACCTTGTCCACGTTGATGCCCACCGTGGTGTAGCCCCACAGCCAGTCCACGAGGTACTCGTTGCCCGGGTCCATCTTGGCGAGCTGGGCCTGGATGGCGGGGTCGAGGTTGGCGAGGTTGGTCAGCTTGCTCTTGTCGAGCTTCATCAGCAGGCCGGCCTCGATCTGCGACTTGGCCCAGTTCGAGCCGGGCACCACGATGTCATAGCCCGTCTTGCCGGCGATCAGCTTGGCGTGCAGGGCTTCGTTGGAATCGAAGTTGTCGTAGCGGACCTTGATGCCCGTTTCCTTCTCGAAGTTCTTGACCGTGTCTTCGGCGATGTAGTCCGACCAGTTGTAGATGTTCAGGACCTTTTCTTCCTCGGCGCGCGCACCCGCCGAGCACAGCACCGCGACAGCGGCGACCAGGACATTCAGGGCCTTGGCGGGCCGGGAGGACAACAGGTTCATGAGTGCTCCAGAAGTGGGGGGGGCAGTGGTAACGGTTGGTGCTGGCGCAGGAATGCCCCTGCGTGCGGCGGGATTATGGCCCGAGCTTCCGTCATTTCATCACGCTGGAGGATGCGCCTTCACGCATCGTCCAACCTGAGCCAGGTGGTCTTCAGCTCGGTGTATTTTTCCAGCGCGTGCAGCGACTTGTCGCGGCCGTTGCCGCTCTGCTTGTAGCCGCCGAAGGGCACGGTGATGTCGTCCTCGTCGTACTGGTTCACATGCACGGTGCCGGCGCGCAGGGCGCGTGCCACGCGGTGGGCGCGGTTGAGGTCGTGGCTCCAGACACTGGCCTGCAGGCCGTAGGGCGAATCATTGGCCAGCCGCACGGCTTCCTCCTCGGTCGAGAAGCGGATCACCGACAGCACCGGCCCGAAGATCTCCTCGCGGGCGATGCGCATGTCGTTGGTGGCGTGGTCGAACACGGTCGGCTCGACGTAGAAGCCGCCTGTCTCGGCGCGCACCTGCCGGCCGCCGTGGCAGACCGCGCCTTCCGCACGACCGGCGTCGATGTGGTCCAGCACGCTGCGCATCTGGCCTTCATCGACCAAGGCGCCCATGACCGTGGCCGGGTCGAGCGGGTCGCCGGGCTGGTACTGCGGCATCTCGGCGGTGACGGTCGCCACGAACGCGTCGGCGATGGACGCGTGGACCAGCACCCGCGACGGCGCGTTGCACGACTCGCCCTGGTTGAAGAACAGGCTGCCGGCGACGGTGCGGGCCGCTTTAGCCGGGTCGCGGTGGTCGGGGAAGACGAGGAAGGCCGACTTGCCGCCGAGTTCGTTGTAGACGCGCTTGAGGTTGGAGCGCCCGGCGTAGTCGAGCATGCGCCGGCCGGTGCGGGTCGAGCCGGTGAAGCCGATGGCGTCCACGTCCATGTGCAGCGCGAGGGCTTCGCCGGCTTCGTGGCCGTAGCCCGGCACGACGTTGAAAACGCCCGGCGGCAAACCGGCCTCGACCGCGATTTCCGCCAGCCGCAGTGCGGTCAGCGGCGACTTCTCGCTGGGTTTCATCACGACCGAATTGCCCGTGGCCAGCGCCGGCCCGAGCTTCCAGGCCGCCATGATCATCGGGTAGTTCCACGGCACGATCACGCCGACCACGCCCATCGGCTCGCGGGTGATGAGCGCCAGCGCGTTGCGGCCGGTCGGTGCGATCTCGTCGTACACCTTGTCGATCGCCTCGGCGTACCACGCGATGGTGCGGGCGGCGGCCGGCACATCGACGCTGCGCGAATACTGGATCGGCTTGCCCATGTCGAGTGTTTCGAGCAGGGCGAGTTCGTCGCGGTGGGCGAGGATCGCGTCGGCGAAGCGTTGCAGCGTCTTCTTGCGGGCGGCCGGCGGCTGGTGCGCCCAGCGGCCGTCGTCGAAGGCGGCGCGGGCCGAGGCGACGGCGGCGTCGATGTCGGCCGTCTGACCGCGACAGATGGCGCCGAGGTGGCGGCTGTCGATGGGGGAGTGCTTGTCGAAGGTCTCGCCGCTGGCGCTGGGGACGCGCTGGCCGTTGATGAGGGCGCGGCCGTCGATGGCCAAGGTGGCGGCGCGGGTGTGCCAGGACTGCTGCGAATGGCTCATGTCAGGCTCGTGGTCGTGGTGTGTTTGACGAGGGCGCCCAGGGGATCTGGTGTTGCGTCAAGCGTTGATGGACGGTTGGCGCGACCCCAGCCCCCCTCCCCAGCCCTCCCCCCGCTGGGGGAAGGGAGCCGGACAGGTGGCTACTGTCGGCCAGCGAGCGAGCAACAGGACGGAGCCGTGCCTGAACTCCTCCCCCCAGCGGGGGGAGGTTGGGAGGGGGGCTTTCGAGGTCAGCCGACATGGCAACCCAGAGGTACACCCTCACGGATCGCGTTCTCTTTCAGCGCCGGGTTGGTGATCCGGTCCCAGTGCAGCAGGTCGATCTTGAACAGAATCGGCAGTGCATCGATCTCGTTCCAGAGCGTCGTGAATTCAGCGTCGTCCATGCGGGGTGCGATGACCGCCAGATCGATGTCGGACCCTGGTCTGGCGGTGTCTCGCGCACGCGAACCGAAGACCAGCACCTGATCGACCGTGGCGTGCCGGGCGAACACCTGACGCAGTGCGTCGAGGTGCCGCTGCGCGATGCCGAAGGTCAAGGGGTCTCGGTCTGCCATTGCGCCACGTCCACAGCCAGTTGCTTGAAGATGCCTTGTCCGGATTCGAGCAGGAATTCGTAGACCTTCTGGGCCAGCAATTCGTCGTAGGTGTGGCTGGTCAGGTTGCGCATCTTCTGCGCGTCGCTCCAGAGGTTGCCGTCGTGGATCAGGCCGTTCTGGAGGGACGCCTGAAAGACATCGCGGGGCGTCAGCGCGTCGATGCCCACCACCTCCAGCCGCAACTTGAGCGTTTTCCACGCCAGCTCCCAGCAGAACTCGAAACGCTGGATGGCCGAGTCGCGCACAAACGTGTTGAAAGGTTGTTCGCACGCCTCGACCAGCCGGGCCACGGCGCGGCGCAGGTCGTGGGCGCGTTGGTGGAAGCGTTCGGTGTTCATAGCTGTTTCAGGGCCTGTTGACGCCCCGCCTCGCCGGGGGCGTAGCGTGGGTGAGCGGTGCGCAATGCCCTGATTCCGTCGGCTTGGAAGCTCCAGAGCTGTTTGGGCATGTGGCGGTCTGTGCCGACGCTGCTGTGGGTGACGTTGAGCATGTGCTTGATGTGGCTGTCGTAACTTGTCGATCCGACACCCGTGGTGAACAGCAGAACGTCTGGCTTCAGCACATCAAGCTGTGCCTTGAACAGCGCCTTGGAGAGCGCCACGATGGCATCAACGTGTGGGTGGTGTGCAGGAGCGTGGTCTTTGTGGTCAAGGCAGAACAGGTTGCTCCAGTGATGCCGCACGGGGGGGCCCGCCTGGGCACTCAGTTGTGCATCCAGCTTGCGGCGGAATTGACCGAACTTCGAGCGGCCGGGTGGGACTCTGTCAATGTCCCGCCAGTTGGTCATGGCCGCTTGAACATACCCATCCAGGCGAGGGAAAGTCCGCAGGTGTGCCATCCCTTTGAACCACCCTTTGGTCTCCTTGCCGACCAGCATTACCCGCAGACCCAGTGGTGCGTTCAGGTACTCGTCGAACACATCGGGCAGGAAGATGCCGGAAAGGGTTGTGTCTTGTCGGAGTTCGGGCGTCAGATGATCTGCCAGCGCCTGCATGTAGCGATCAACCAGCCTCCCACGAAGGTGAACGGCATCGTCACGCATGCCACCCCCGCGCCCGCACATCCCCCAGCGTCAAATCCAGACACCGCCAGATCAACCCCATCAACTCATCCACCTGCGCCACCGTCATCACCAGCGGCGGCGCAATGATCATCCGATCCCCCACTGCACGCATCACCAGCCCATTGCCGAAGCAGTGCCCGCGGCAGAGCATCCCGACGCCCAGCGCCGAATCGAACAGCACCGGATGCCCGTCGCCCCGGTCCTTGCCCTTCACGAGCTGCATCGACGCCATCAGCCCGCAGGTCTGCGTCTCGCCGATCAGCGGGTGGTCGTTCAGCTTGGCGAACTGCGCCGCCAGATACGGCCCCGTCTCGTCGCGCACCCGCTCGACCAGCTTCAGCTCCTGAATCAGCTTGATGTTGGCGATCGCCACGGCGCAGGCGACCGGGTGGCCGCTGTAGGTGTAGCCGTGCTCGAACTCGCCGCCTTGCTCGATCAGCGCCTTGGCGACACGCTCGCCGACCATCACGCCACCCAGCGGGATGTAGCCCGAGGTCACGCCCTTGGCGAAGGTGATCAGGTCCGGCCGCGTCCCCATCGTCTCGCAGCCGAACCAGTTCCCCGTGCGCCCGAAGCCGCAGATCACCTCGTCGCTGACCAGCAGGATGCCGTACTGGTCGCAGATGCGCTGGATCTCGGGCCAGTAGGTCGCGGGCGGCACGATCACGCCGCCCGCGCCCTGCACCGGCTCGCCGATGAAGGCGGCCACCTTGTCCGGGCCGACTTCGAGGATCTTCTTCTCCAGCCAGCCGGCTGCCACCACGCCGAACGCGTCGCGGGTCATGTCGGCGCCGTGTTCGAGCCAGTGCGGCTGGTCGATGTGGGTGATGCCGGGGATGGGCAGGCCGCCTTGGGCGTGCATGTACTTCATGCCGCTGAGCGAGGCGCCGGCCATCGTCGAGCCGTGGTAGCCGTTCCAGCGGCTGATGATGACCTGGCGCTCGGGCTGGCCTTGCAGATCCCAGTAACGCCGCACCATGCGCACCACGGTGTCGTTGCCCTCGCTGCCGGAGCCGGCGTAGAAGACGTGCTTGAACCGCGGCGGCATCACCTCGGCCAGCAGCTCGGCGAGTTCGATGGCGGGTGGCGTCGTCGTCTGGAAGAAGCTGTTGTAGAAGGGCAGTTCACCCATCTGGTGCGCGGCGGCGTCGATCAGCGCCTGCTGCCCATAACCCACGTTGACGCACCACAGCCCGCTCATCGCGTCGAACAGCCGGTGGCCGTCGCTGTCGGTGAGGTAGAGGTTGTCGGCCTTCGTGATGATGCGCGAACCCTTCTTGGCGAGCTGCTGGAAGTCGGTGAAGGGGTGCAGGAAGTGGGCGGCGTCGGCGGCTTGCCAGTCGGCGGTGGTGCGGGGGGTCATGGTCAGGTCTTTCTGGTGTCTGGAGTCGGTCGTCGAGCGGATTCAGACGTGCAGCAGCAGGTGCTCGCGCTCCCACGGCGAGATCACCTTCATGAACTCGGCGTATTCGATCTCCTTGATCTCGGTGTAGACGGTGATGAAGGACTCGCCGAGCACCTCCGCCAGCGCCTTCTCGCTGCGCAGTTTCTCCAGCGCCTCGCCCAGGCTGCGCGGCAACTGGTAATCCCCCAGGTAGGCATCGCCCTTGCATTCGGGCGTCGGTTCGATCTGGTTTTTCATGCCCAGGTAGCCACAGGCCAGCGTCGCCGCCAGCGCCACATACGGGTTCGCATCGGCGCCGATCACGCGGTTCTCGATCCGCCGCGCCGCCGGAGACGCCACGGGCGAGCGGATGCCGACGGTGCGGTTGTCGGTGCCCCACTGGATGTTGATCGGGGCGGCCGTGAAGCGCGAGAGCCGCCGGTAGCTGTTGACATACGGGGCGAACAGCGCCATCGCGGCGGGGATGTATTTCTGCAGCCCGCCGATGTACCAATAGAACTCCTTGCTCGCCGTGCCATCCGGGTTGCTGAAGATGTTCTGGCCGTCCTTGTTGACGATGCTCTGGTGGATGTGCATCGCGCTGCCCGGCTCGCCCGCGATCGGCTTGGCCATGAAGGTGGCGAACATGTTGTGGCGCATCGCCGCTTCCCTGAGCGTGCGCTTGAAGAAGAACACCTCGTCGGCGAGCTGCAGCGGGTGGTCGTGGAAGAAGTTGATCTCCATCTGCCCGGCGCCGATCTCGTGGATCAGCGTGTCCACGTTCAGCTCCATCTGCTCGCAGTACGAATAGACATCCTCGAACAGCGGGTCGAACTCGTTCACGGCGTCGATCGAATACGCCTGGCGCGAGGTCTCCGCCCGACCGCTGCGGCCGATGGGCGGCTTCAGCGGCATGTCCGGGTCGGTGTTGCGGGCGACGAGGTAGAACTCCAGCTCGGGCGCCACGACCGGGTTCCAGCCCTCGGCATCGAACAGGTCACACACCCGGCGCAGCACCGAACGCGGCGCGAACGGCACCATCTTGCCGTCCTTGTCGTAGCAGTCGTGGATGACCTGCGCGGTCGGGTCGGTCGCCCACGGCACGATGCGCACCGTCGCCGGGTCGGGGCGCAGGTGCATGTCGCGGTCGGTGGGGTTGATCACGTCGTAGTACGGGCCTTCTTCGGGGAATTCACCCGTCACGCCCATGGCGACCACCGCCTCGGGCAGCCGCATGCCGCGGTCTTCGGTGAATTTCTGGCGCGGCAGGATCTTGCCGCGGGCCACGCCGGTCAGGTCGGGCACGAGGCATTCGATCTCGGTGACGCGGCGCTCGTTGAGCCAGTGTTCGAGGTCGCTGAAGGTGAAGTGCTTGCGGGTGTTCATGGGCAGATCCGTGGTTCGTCGCGGGGTGCGGACCAGCAGGGGTGTGGCGATCCGATCGGTGTCGGTCACCGTGCCCTGCGGCCCGCCCGAGAGGGGTGGATCAGCGGCTCGGTGGCCGGTGCAGGTCGCGGTAGTCCTGGCAGGCGGCGCCGAAGGCCCGCAGCATCGCCAGGGAGACCGGGTTGTCGGCCGCCTGCCACTCCGGGTGCCACTGCACGCCGAGCACGAAGCCGTGGCCGGTGCTGGCACTGGTGCCACGCGGGTCCGCCACGGAAAACGCCTCGACCAGCCCGTCCGGCGCCAGCGCCTCGACCCGCAGCCCGTCGGCGAGGCGGTGGATGCCCTGGCCGTGGAGGCTGTTGACCTGGACCTCGCCCATGCCCGCGCCGAGCAGCCGGGCGAGCAGGCCGCCGGGCTGTACCTGCACCGGGTGCGCCCGACCGTATTGCGTCGGCGAGGCGGTGGATGCCCTGGCCGTGGAGGCTGTTGACCTGGACCTCGCCCATGCCCGCGCCGAGCAGCCGGGCGAGCAGGCCGCCGGGCTGTACCTGCACCGGGTGCGCCCGACCGTATTGCACCTCGACCGGGTCTTCGTCGCGGTCGCGGTGGTCGCGCAGCCCCGGCACTTCCTGCACTGCCTGGTGCAGCGAGCCGCCGAGGGCGACATTGGTTTCCTGAAAGCCGCGGCAGATCGCCAGCAGCGGGATGCCGCGCGCGATCACCTTCGGGATCAGCGGCAGCGTCCACGCATCGCGCACCGGATCGAGCGGCAGCGTCGTGTCGTGGACCGCTTCACCGAAATGACTCGGATGCACGTTCGACGGCGAGCCGGTCAGCAGCACGCCATCGGCCAGATCGAGCAGGCCCTCAAGTTCGTCCGGTGTCGCCCACGGCACGACCAGCGGCAGCGCGCCGGCCAGCCGCACGGCGTCGAGGTACTTCTTGCCAGCGATCAGGAAGGGGTGTTGCCCAAGCGTGCGCTGGCAGGCGGGCACCAGCACGGTGGGACGGCGCCGGGGAGGGGGGTCTTGGATGGTCATGGGCGCGAAAACCATTGCATGGAGTGTGCCAGCACCGCCGCGTGGCCGGACCTCGGGTTCCCCCTCAGGCCACGCGCCGGATGGCCGTCGCCACGGTTTCGACGATCTGCCCGATCTGGTCGGCCGAGATGATCAGCGGGGGCGACAGCGCGACCGTGTCGCCGGTGGTGCGGACCATCACGCCCTGCGCGAAGCAGTCCAGGAACACGTCGAACGCCCGCTGTCCCACGGCGCCCGGCCGCGACGCCAGCTCGATGCCGCCGACCAGCCCGAAGTGGCGGATGTCCACCACGTGCGGCAGTTCGCGCAGGCCGTGCAGCGCCTGACCGAGCGTGTCGTGCAGCGCGCTGGCGCGGGTGAGCAGACCGCCGTCGGCATAGGTCTCCAGCGTGGCCAGTCCGGCGGCACAGGCCAGCGGGTGGCCCGAGTAGGTGTAGCCGTGGAAGAACTCGATGGCGTGTTCCGGACCCTGCATGAAGGTGTCGTGGATCGCCTGCTGCACGAACACGGCGCCCATCGGCACGCAACCGTTGGTGATGCCCTTGGCGGCGGTGATCATGTCCGGCGTGACCCCGAAGGTCTGCGCGGCGAAGGGCTGGCCGGTGCGGCCGAAACCGGTGATGACCTCGTCGAAGATCAGCAGGATGCCGTGCTTGTCGCAGATCTCGCGCAGGCGCTGCAGATAGCCCTTGGGCGGCACGAGCACGCCGGTCGAACCGGCGATCGGCTCGACGATGACGGCGGCGATGGTCGAGGCGTCGTGCAGCGCCACCAGCCGCTCCAGGTCATCGGCCAGCTCGGCGCCGTGTTCCGGCTGGCCGATGCTGAAGGCGTTGCGGGCCGGGTCGTGGGTGTGGCGCAGGTGATCGACGCCCGAGACCATGGCGCCGAACTGCTTGCGGTTGGTGACGATGCCGCCCACCGAGATGCCGCCGAAGTTGACACCGTGGTAGCCGCGCTCGCGGCCGATGAGCCGGGTGCGGGTGCCCTCGCCGCGGGCGCGGTGGTAGGCCAGCGCCATCTTGAGCGCGGTCTCCACGGCCTCGGAGCCGGAGTTGGTGAAGAACACGCGGTTCAGGCCGGGCGGGGTCAGCCGGGTGAGCGCGTCCGCCAGGGCGAAGGCTTTGGGGTGGCCCATCTGGAAGGGCGGCGCGAAGTCCATCTCGGCGGCCTGCTGCTGGATGGCCTGCACGATCTTCGGCCGTCCATGGCCGGCGTTGACGCACCACAGGCCCGCCACGCCGTCGAGGATCTGGCGGCCGTCGTCGGTCCAGTAGTGCATCCCCTCGGCGCGGGTCATCATGCGCGGGGCCTGCTTGAACTGCCGGTTGGCGGTGAAGGGCATCCAGTAGGCGTCGAGGCGGGGGTCGTGGTGCGCGGTGGTCATGGCGTCGTGACTGGTGTGTTGGTGGTGTGGTGACAGCCTGAAGTCTAGGCAGACCCGCACGCAACAGGGTTGCCAATTGGGGGTGGCGCCCAGGTCTCTGCGCCCTAGAATTGTGCAAAATCCACTGGAGACGCAACAACATGGTCGCTGCGGTTCAACCCGTGCAACTCGATGCCACCGACCGCGCCCTCCTGCGCCAGTTGCAGGCGGATGCGCGGCAGTCCAATGTCGAGCTTGCCGAGCAGGTCCATCTCTCGCCATCGGCCTGCCTGCGGCGGGTGCGGCGGCTGGAAGAGGCGGGGGTCGTGGCGCGTTATGTGGCCTTGCTGGAGCCGCGCACGGTCGGCCAGAGCGGCACCTCGTACACCGTGGTCAACATCGAGCGCACGACCACCGAGACCCTGCGCCGCTTCGAGGAGGCGGTGCGGCTGGAGCCGGCGATCCTCGATTGTTTCTACGTCGCCGGCGGCAATGACTACCTGATTCGCTTTGCCTACCGCGACGCCGACGACCTGGAGCGGTTCCACACCGAGGTGCTCACGCGGCTGCCGGGGGTGATGCGGCTGAACTCGATGCTGGTGTTGCGCACGGTGAAGAAGACCACCGCGCTGGAGGTGTGACCATGGCACAGCCAATGGAGCCGGGCACGGCGTCGCCCGTGGCGCTGCAGATCGAGCGCCTGACCTTTCGTTTCCCCCTGCCGCCAGGACACCTGCAGCCGGCGCTGTTCCAGGACTGGTCGGCACGGTTCGGCCCCGGTGTCAGTCTGGTGCGGGCCGGTGACGGGGGTGGGAAATCGACCCTGCTGCGGCTGCTGGCGGGGGTCTTGGCGCCGCAGGCCGGGCGGCTGACGCTCCACGGCGCGGCGCTGGCCGAGCAGCCGCTGGCCTACCGGGCGCAGGTGTTCTGGTGCGATCCGGCGGATGCGGCGCTGGACCACCTGGGCGCCCGCGACTACCTCGCGCTGCGCCGCGGCCAGCACCCGGCCTGGGACGACGCGGTGCTGGAGGACGATCTGGCGGCGCTGGGCCTGCGCGACCACCTCGACAAGCCCCTCCACGCGCTGTCCACCGGCACCCGCCGCAAGCTGCGGCTGGCGGCCGGGCTGGCGAGCGGGGCGCCGCTGACGCTGTTCGACGACCCGTTCGCGGCGCTGGACCTGCGCTCGGTCGATCATGTGCTCGATCGGCTGGCCGAGTGCGCCGAGTGCGCCGCGTCCACCGGGCGCGCCCTCCTGGTCGCCCACCACACCGCGCTGGACGGGGTGCCGCTGGCGGCGCTGGTCGATCTGCCGGGTCCGGGCTGAGCGGCTTCCTCGGTCTGCTGGTCGGCGGGAGTGCGGCCGAAACCGGGGCCAGTTTGCCGTTCCGGGGTGCTACGACGACCGGCTCCGCGCGTCGATATACCACCATTCGCCGATCTGCCGTCGGCCGTGTCCAGGAGCGGGAATTGATGCAAGCGAGTCGGACCTTGTGTGTCGAGACCATCGTGCGCAGCCTGGTGGGTCTGGCGCACGCGCTGTGCATGGATGTCGTGGCCGAGGGCGCCGAGACGGAGGAGGAAATGGCGATGCTGCGCGGGATGCACTGCGACGTGGTGCAGGGCTTTGGCTATGGCCGGCCGCTGACCTTCGATACCTTCGTGTCCTTTGTCAGCCAGCGCAACAGCGTCGGCGCCCATCCCGGTGTCAGGTGCCTGGACCCTCCACAGGAATGGGGCACACCTGCAGCGGCCCGAGCGTGCCAGCCGTGATGGCCAGGAGCCGGTCGATGTTCGGGTGCTTGCCGGGGAAGGCGCGGGCGTCGGCCGTGTGCTCGGCGTAGAGGGCCAGCCCTGTGCGGGCCGCGTCGGCGTCGATCTGGCCATGGCGCTGTGCCAGGGCGTGGTAGACGCAGACCGAGCCGGCCTGGCCGGGGCGGTTGCTGACCGTGGCGATGGTTCGGCCAGCCGCATCCAGCAGATCGAGTCCGGCCAGATGCCCGATGCCGGGGAGGGTCTTGAGGGTGTCGGAGAAATTCATGGGCATGGGCATGGGCATTGTCATGGCGTGATTTTCGCCTCGGCTGCGCTGGCGATGCGGTTCAGGTTGCTGCGCAGGCTCGGGGTGAGCTGCTCGTGGCCCTTGCTGCCCGCGGCGGCGGCCCGGATCAGCTCCACGCCTTGCCGGGTATGCACCCGCTCCATGGCCATCAGTGCATAGTCGCCCGCGTCGGTGGCGGACTGCCGCAGCAGGTAATCGACGCTCTCCATCGTGCCCAGGCTGGCGATGCCGTACAGCGCCGACATGACCAAGGGCGAGCGTTTCTCGCTGGTGTCGGCCGCCACGATCTGCGACAGGCCCTCCAGTGCCGCCGGGTTGGCCGCCCCTTCCAGCACCTGCAGCACCCGGCCGCGCTGTTCGGCAGGCAGCTCGCCATAGTCGTTCGCCAGGGCCTGCACGAGCGCGCTGTCGGCCGTGCGGGCGAGGGCCGCGATGGCGATCCGCTCCACGGCCGGGTTGGTCGTGCTGAGCAAAGCTTCCCGGAACGCCGGCGCGGTGGCGGGTGTGGCGGCAGCGGCCAGTTGGCGACCCTGCGCGATGGCGTCATCACCGGGGGGCAGGCTGGCGAGCTGGTCGATCTGCCGGGCCATGCCCTGTGCGGCGGCCGAGAGTGGTCGCGGGGCCTTGGTGGCGCGGGGGAGCGGCGTGGCGCCTGCGGGCACGTCGAGGTGTCCGCTGTTCGCCACGGCCACCGCTGCGGACGCCCCTGGCAGGGCCGCGGCGGTGCCGGAGACCGTCGCCGCGTCGCGGACCACGGCGGGCACGGCCTCCGGGTTCTGGTAGCACCAGACGCCAGCCGCGATGGCCACCACGCCCGCCAGCGGCAACAGCCAGCCCAGGGGCCGCGCACCAGGATCAGGATGTCCAGGGTGTTCAGTGCGTTCAGGGGATGGTGACATTGAGGCGCCCCGTGTTGTTGGTTTCGTCCAGCTCGTCGATCACGTTCATCGGGTCCATGGTGACCTCCAGCACGTAGGCACCGGCCGGCACGTCGGTGATGTCGATCCACTGCCCCGACAGGTTGGAGCTGTACACGTCGGCCCAGCCCACCTGGATGCCCTGGTTGCTGCAGGTGTAGCGTGCCGACGGATTGGCCGCCGTGTTGATCCGGGTGATGTCCATCAGGCAGAAGCCCACTTTCTTGCCGTTGCGCACCACCGCGCCGGTGCTGTCGAGCAAGCGGTACTGGGCAAAGCTGCGGAAGTGGTAGTGGCCGTGGCAACTGCCGTATTCGAACATGCCGCTGGTGGCCGGGTTGCCGAGCACCAGGTCGGCGGTGCCGATGTTGCGGGTCTGGGTGGTGAAGCGCAGCAGCTTGTGCGTGCCGGCGGTGATGGTGCCTTCCTGGATCTCGCAGGCGTTGGCGGCGAAGGTCTCGGTGGTGATGCGGGGGTTGGCGGCGCTCATGTCCACCACGATGTCCGGCTTGCCCGCGGTGGCCGTGCCGGCGTAGCTGGCCTTGAGCGTGGCGCCCGAGTAGGCCGCGTAGCCGTGCAGCATCACGAAGTAGTCGCCGGCCCGGGGCGTAGTGACCGTGACGGTTTCGTTGTTGCCGTTCAGGTAGGGGCGCTGGTCATAGACGCTGGTGGTCGCCAGTTGGCCGTACTTGACGTACAGGTCGGCGTCGCCCGTGCCGCCGGACAGGGCGATGGTGACGCTGCTGACACCGCTGGGCACGGCGAACTTGAAGTTGGCCGTGCTGCCCTGGGCGCCGGCCAGGTTGCCCACCGGGGTGTTGTTGACCAGCGCCTGCAGCGGGTTGTTGATGGTGTAGGTGCCGGCGGTGACGGGGCTGGTGGCGAGTCCCGTGGCGAAGGCGGCGGCGTTGATCTGCGTGGTCGCGGTCACGAGGATCGGGGCGACGTACACCTCCGAGCCAGTGGTGGGGGCCGTGCCGTTGAGGGTGTAGCGGATGACGGCGTTGGCGGTGGCCGACGACAGGCTCACGCTGGTCTGGCCCGAATAGCTGCCCGGGGCCGGGCTGAACACCGGCGTGGCTGCTGCAGTGACCGCGCCGCTGCCGCCGGTGTAGGTGGCCTTGAGGGTGACGCCGCTGTACGCCTGGTAGCCGCGCAGCATCACGTACCAGGTGCCGGCGGCGGGGTTGGTCACCGACACCGACTCGTTCGAGCTGGACAGGTACGGCCGGTAGTCCCACGCGGTGGTGGTGGGCAGCGCACCTTGCTTCACGTACAGGTCGCAATCGCCCGATAAGCCCGTGATGGCGAAGCTGGCGGCGGTGGCGCCGGCCGGCACCGTGAGGGCGTAGTAGCGCGTGCTCTGGAGGGCGTCGGTGATCGGCCCGACGCTGACGCCGCTGCTCAGCACCTGGGGCGAGGCGGCGGTCTGGGCCGACGTGGGGGCGTGCAGCAGCAGCGTGCTGGCGGCGGCGGTGGCCAGCAGCAGGCGGGTCACCCTGGTCCAGGTGGTCATCAGGTGGTTCATGAATCCTCACAAATTTGTAATCGATGCTCAAATGTTACTTGTTGTTAATAATGTAATCAAATGATTCAAATTGATGCGAGCCGATGTGCAGCCGTGGCGTGTGTGCTGCTGAGCTTGTCCGGGGGGAGCCGGGCGTCGGCTCCTGAGGGGCCGGTGCAGGTCCAGGTGCAGGTCACGGCCGCCGGAACGCCGCTGGTGATGAACCGGCCGGGCCAGCTCGCCGACCGCCGCCACCGTGCGCTGGCGGTGACCCGGCTGGACCTGCTGCTGTCGGACTTCAGCCTGCAGCGGTTGGATGGCACCTGGACCGACCCGGCGGGTTGGAACGGCTACTTCCGCGCCGAGCAGCCGCTGCGGCGACAAGCGGTGCCGGCGGTGGCGCCGGGGTCGTATGGGGCGGTGCGGTTTGCGGTGGGGGTGTCGCCCACGCAGAACCACGCCGACCCGAACCGCTTCGGGCCGGAGCACCCGCTGAATCCCGTGGTCAACGGTCTGCACTGGGGCTGGACCGGCGGCTACATCTTCCTGGCGCTCGAAGGCCACTGGCAGTACGACCACGCCGCCGCGGGCCGCACGGGCGGGTATTCGTACCACCTGGCCGGCGACGAGAACCGGGTCACCGTGACGCTGCCGGCCAAGCTGCGCGTGCAGGCGGGCACGATGCTGCGGCTGCAACTCGACGCCACGCGCTTGCTCGCCGGGGTGGACATCGTTCGCGATGGCGAGTCCACGCATTCCCGGCAGCAGGACGTGCCTGTCCGTGCGATCAAGGCGGCCTTGCAACGGGCGTTCACGCTCCAGGCACTGCCCGCGATCTCCGGGATGCCCAACGCGCCGAGCCAGGCGGCCATGCCCTACGCCTGGTCCGTCGGCACGCACATGCCCTCGGTCGCGCTGCCCGCCGACAACGTGCCGACAGCGCAGGGCGTGGCGCTCGGCGAGCGGCTGTTCCACGACCCGCGCCTGTCGCGGGATGGCACCGTGCGCTGCGCGTCCTGCCACGACCCGGCGCATGCCTTTGCCGACCCGGGCAAGGCGGTGAGTGCCGGCGTGGGCGGGCGGCTGGGCACGCGCAACGCCATGCCGCTGTTCAACCTGGCGTGGGCGCCCGCGCTGTTCTGGGACGGGCGGGCACCCACGCTGCGCCAGCAGGTGGTCGGCCCGATCGAACACCCGCACGAAATGGCGGACACCCTGCCGCACGTCGTCGCCAAGCTTGGCGCCGACCCCGACATGGTCACGCACTTCAAGACCGCGCTGGGCGGCCCGGTCACGGCCGGGCGCATCGGGCTGGCGCTGGAGCAGTTCATGCTCACGCGGGTGTCACAGGACTCGAAATTCGACCGCGCCATGCAGGGCGGCGAGCCGTTGACGCCGGCAGAAAAGCGCGGCTTCGAGCTGTTCCTGACCGAGCGCGACCCCCGGCTCGGCCTGCGCGGTGCCGACTGTTTTCACTGCCACGGCGGGGCGCTGTTCACCAACCAGCAGTTCATGAACAACGGCCTGAGCCTGCGCCTGGGGCCGGGCGGAGACACCGGGCGCGAGCAGGTGACCGGTCAGCCCGCCGATCGCGGCAAGTTCCGCACGCCCAGCCTGCGCAACGTGGCCGTCACCGCGCCGTACATGCACGACGGACGCTTCAAGACGCTGGAGGAGGTGATCGAGCACTACGACCACGGCGTGGTGCGGCATCCGAACCTGGACCCCAACCTCGCCAAGCATCCACCGGAAGGCTTGAAGCTGTCGCGGGAGGACAAGGCTGCGCTGGTGGCCTTCCTGAAGACGCTGACCGACCCGGCGTTCCTGCCCGCCACGCTCGCCGCGCCCGAAGGGTCTAGCCGCGAGCGAAAAACGCCACCGCCATCACCACCCCGGTGACCACCACCACCGCCCGCACGCCCGCTGCCGGCAGCCGCCGCGCCAGCCGCGCACCGATGAAACCGCCCAGCGTCGCCGCCACCATCATCACCCCCGCCTGCGGCCACGCGATCGCCCCCGCCCAGGCGAACGCCGCCACCGACAGCAGCGACAGCAGCAGCGAGTTCAGGTTCTTCAGCGCATTGGCGGTGTGGACGTGGCGCTCGCCGGTCAGCGTGTACAGCGCCATCAGCAGGATGCCGAGGCCGCCGTTGAAATACCCGCCATAAACAGCGACCGCCAGCAGCCCCAGCGACTGCGCCAGCGGATGAAACTCGCCCGCCCCGCGCCGCTGACGCGCCGCCACCAGCCTCGGCCCGACCGCGAACAGCCCGGTGGCGAACAGCAGCAGCCACGGCACCGCCGCCGAGAACACCTTGGCCGGCGTCAGCAGCAGCAGCAGCGCGCCCCCGACCCCGCCCGCTGCGCAGATCAAGCCCTCGCGCAGTCGCCGCGCCCGAGGCAATGCGGCCAGCTCCTGCCGGAACCCCAGCGTGCTGCCCAGGTAGCCCGGACTGACCGCCACCGCGCTGGTCGCGTTGGCGGTGATCGGGGGCAGGCCGGTGAAGACGAGCGCCGGGAAGGTGAGGAAGCTGCCCCCGCCCGCGATGGCGTTGAGTGCCCCGGCGCCGAACGCCGCCGCGACGAGCAGCAGCCAGTGTGCTTCGGGCATCACGCGGGCACCGCCTGACCTTGCCGACGCTGGCGCTGATGCGCCACCTGCCCGCAGAGGTAGGTCCAGACGAGGTTCGCCGCGACGTTGCTCGACAGCTCGGCGTGGTCATACGGCGGCGCCACCTCGACGCAGTCCATGCCGACCCAGCGTTCGCCGGCCAGTTCCTCGATCAGCGTCAGCGCCTGGTTCGTGGTCAGGCCACCGGGTTCGGGCGTGCCGGTGCCGGGGGCGAAGGCGGGGTCGAGCGCGTCGATGTCGAAGCTCAGGTACAGGGGAGGGTTCCCGCACGACGCCCAGCGCCGCCGCAGCGTCTGGACCACGTCGTCCAGTTGCGCCGCGCTTTCCCGCCCGCGCAGGTCACGCGCTGTCCAGATCAGCCCGCCCTGGTCGCGCACGTAGTCGCGGGCTTCGCGCAGGCCGGCGCTGCGGATGCCGATCTGCGCGAACGCCTGCGGCATCACCAGCCCTTCCTGGATGGCCTCGTACACCCAGGTGCCATGTCCGCTTGGCTCGCCGAAGTGGTCTTCCCAGGTGTCGCAGTGCGCATCGAAGTGCAGCACGCCCAGCGGTTGCCCGAAATGCTGCCGGTAGGCACGCAGCAGCGGCAGCGTCACCGAGTGGTCACCGCCGAGCCAGACCATGTGCCGCTGCTGCGCGAGCAGCGCGGCGACCTGCGGCGCCATCGCCTCGCGCATCCGCTCCAGGCTGGTGTTCGGCAGCGGCAGGTCGCCCAGGTCGCACAGCACGTCGGCCGGCGACACCTCGAACAGCGGGTGCGTGCCGTCGCACAGCATGTGGCTGGCTTGGCGGATCGCCCGCGGGGCCATGCGCGCACCCGGGCGGTTCGTGACGGCGCCGTCCCAGGCGATGCCGGCCAGTCCGAATGGCCGCTCGGACGGCGCCCGCGGCCCCATCGGCACCTTGAGGAAGCTGTGGGCGCTGAGAAAGGCGAAGTCGGTCATGGCGGGCGGTGGGCACGGTGGCGGTGGGTAGCCCGCCAGTGTGCCGGATGCACCGGGATGCGCCGCCCGAAACTTGCGTTTTCATGACACTGAAGATGATTTCACAATGTGGGAAAAATGCATGGTGCAGCGCATCAATTTTTTCCATTGTGAGAAAACAAATTCCGCATGGTGGTTGATGTTCTGCAAGTCATTGATTTCATTGAGAACAAAGCTATGTCTTATATAAGACATAAGTCTTCTCGTTTTCACGGACTGCCGCTAAGCTTGGGCCATCCGATTCACCGCAACCCCTTGCCCTCTGGAGCGCCTCATGACGAACCTGACCCGCGAACAACAGATCGCCGCCCTCGAAAAAGACTGGGCTGAAAACCCCCGCTGGAAGCTGGTCAAGCGCGGCTACAGCGCCGCCGACGTGGTGCGTCTGCGCGGCTCCATGCAGCCCGAGTACACGCTGGCCAAGAACGGCGCCGAGAAGCTGTGGGACAAGGTCAACGGCGGCGCCAAGAAGGGCTACGTGAACGCGTTCGGCGCGATCACTGCTGGTCAAGCCATGCAGCAAGCCAAGGCCGGTCTGGAAGCCGTGTACCTGTCGGGCTGGCAAGTCGCCGCCGACGGCAATACGTCGGAAACCATGTACCCCGACCAGTCGCTGTACGCCTACGACTCGGTGCCGACGATGGTTCGCCGCATCAACAACACGTTCAAGCGTGCCGACGAAATCCAGTGGGGCCGTGGCATCAATCCGGGCGACAAGGGCTTCGTCGATTACTTCCTGCCGATCGTTGCCGACGCGGAAGCCGGCTTCGGCGGCGTGCTGAACGCCTTCGAGCTGATGAAGAACATGATCGCGTCGGGCGCCGCTGGCGTTCACTTCGAAGACCAGCTCGCCGCGGTCAAGAAGTGCGGCCACATGGGCGGCAAGGTGCTGGTCCCTACCCGTGAAGCCGTTGAAAAGCTGATCGCCGCGCGTTTCGCCGCCGACGTGATGGGCGTGCCGACGATCGTGCTGGCCCGCACGGACGCTGAAGCCGCCAACCTGCTGACCAGCGACTGCGACGACAACGACCGCCGGTTCGTCACCGGCGAGCGCACGCAGGAAGGCTTCTACCGCGTCAAGAACGGCCTGGAGCAGGCCATCAGCCGCGGCATCGCCTACGCCCCCTACGCCGACCTGGTGTGGTGCGAGACCGGCGTGCCGGACATCGGCTTCGCCCGTGAATTCGCGCAAGCCGTCCACGGCGCCTGCCCGGGCAAGCTGCTGTCGTACAACTGCTCGCCGTCGTTCAACTGGCGCAAGAACCTCAACGATGCGCAGATCGCCACCTTCCAGGAAGAGCTGTCGGCGCTGGGCTACAAGTACCAGTTCATCACGCTGGCCGGCATCCACATCAATTGGTACAACACGTTCCAGTTCGCCAACGCCTATGCCCAGGGCGAAGGCATGAAGCACTACGTCAACATGGTGCAGGAGCCGGAATTCCAGGCCCGCGAACAAGGCTACACCTTCGTGTCGCACCAGCAGGAAGTCGGCGCCGGCTACTTCGACGACGTGACCACCGTGATCCAGGGCGGCTCCAGCTCGGTCAAGGCGCTGACCGGCTCGACCGAAGAAGAGCAGTTCCACTGATTTCGCGCGGACCAACAAGCCCCAGCGCGCAAGCCCTGGGGCTTTTTTTCGGGCTCGGGTAAACTGGTGCGCTCATCATCTGCACAAGACACGGGAAAGGCACCTCGGTTATGACACCGCGAACTACCACCGCCTCGACCTCCGAGGTCTGACCAGCCAGCCGCGGCTCTTCCACCGAGTCCCCCAGGAAAGCGCGGCGTCCCCGCGCTTTTTTGTTTTCCAAGGTTTCCAGCGATGATTTCCATCCAGCTTCCCGACGGCTCCCGACGTGAATTCCCTGGCCCCGTGACGGTGGCCGAAGTGGCCGCCTCGATCGGCGCCGGTCTGGCCAAGGCGGCGCTCGCCGGCCGTGTCGGCACTGGCGACGCTGCCCGCGTGGTCGATACCAGCCACCGCATCGAGTCCGACGAGTCCCTGGCCATCATCACCGCCAAGGACACCGCCGGCCTGGAGGTCATCCGCCACTCGTCCGCCCACCTGCTGGCCTACGCCGTCAAGTCGCTGTTCCCCGAGGCGCAGGTGACGATCGGCCCGGTGATCGAACACGGCTTCTATTACGACTTCTCGTACAAGCGCCCCTTCACGCCCGACGATCTGGTGGCCATCGAGAAGAAGATGACCGAGCTGGCCAACAAGGACGAGCCGGTGGTGCGCCGCGTGCTGCCGCGTGACGAGGCCGTCGCCTATTTCAAGTCGCTCGGCGAGCACTACAAGGCCGAGATCATCGCCAGCATCCCGGCGGGCGAGGACGTGTCGCTCTACGCCGAAGGCGCGTTCACCGACCTGTGCCGCGGCCCGCACGTCCCCTCGACGGGCAAGCTGAAGTTCTTCAAGCTGATGAAGGTGGCTGGGGCCTACTGGCGCGGCGACCACCGCAACGAGATGCTGCAGCGCGTCTACGGCACGGCGTGGGCGACCAAGGACGACCTGCAGAAGTACCTCGTCATGCTCGAAGAGGCCGAGAAGCGCGACCACCGCAAGCTCGGCCGCGAACTCGACCTGTTCCACATCGACGAACACTCGCCCGGCACCGTCTTCTGGCACCCCAAGGGCTGGACGCTGTGGCAGGAGGTCGAGCAGTACATGCGCCGCGTCTACCGCGACAACGGCTACCTGGAGGTCAAGGGCCCGCAGATCCTCGACCAGGGCCTGTGGGAGAAGACCGGCCACTGGGACAAGTACCGCGAGAACATGTTCGTGACCGAGTCGGAGAAGCGCGACTACGCGCTCAAGCCGATGAACTGCCCCGGCCACATCCTCATCTACAAGCAGGGCATCAAGAGCTACCGCGACCTGCCGCTGCGCTTCGGCGAGTTCGGCCAGTGCCACCGCAACGAGCCGACCGGCGGGCTACACGGCATCATGCGCGTGCGGGCCTTCACGCAGGACGATGGCCACATCTTCTGCACCGAGGACCAGATCCAGGCCGAGGTGATCGCCTTCACGACGCTGCTGCAGAAGGTCTACAAGGACTTCGGCTTCACGGACATCCTCTACAAGCTCTCGACGCGGCCGGACAAGCGCATCGGCACCGAAGAAAGCTGGGACCGCGCCGAACACGCGCTGGCGGAAGGGCTGCGGGCGTCGGGCTGCGACTTCGAGTACCTGCCGGGCGAGGGCGCTTTCTACGGGCCGAAGATCGAGTACACCCTCAAGGACGCGCTGGGCCGACCCTGGCAGTGCGGCACGATCCAGGTCGATCCGAACCTGCCCGAGCGGCTGGACGCCGAGTTCGTCGGCGAGGACGGCGTGCGCCACCACCCGGTCATGCTGCACCGCGCCATCGTCGGCAGCCTGGAGCGTTTCATCGGCATCCTGATCGAGCAGCATGCAGGTGCCTTGCCGACCTGGCTCGCCCCCGTGCAGGTCTCGGTGCTCAACATCACCGACGCGCAGGCCGATTACGCCCGCGACGTGGCCAAAACGCTGCAAAAACAAGGACTTAGGGTCTCGCTTGATTTGCGCAACGAAAAAATCACGTATAAAATCCGCGAGCATTCTTTGCAGAAGGTTCCGTACCTGCTCGTTGTCGGTGACAAGGAGAGGGCTTCAGGAACCGTCGCAGTGCGCGCCCGGGGCAATCAAGACCTCGGGGTGATGGCTCTGGAAGCCTTCTCCCAGAAAGTCGCAGCAGACCTCTCCACCCTCCGGTGACGGGATTCGCGCTGTCGGTTTTCTTCTCCCTTGCCGGGGCGCGAATCTTGGGTTATCGGGCTGTGTGCCCCTGAAGGAATCTCACCATCGCTACCTTTCTTGACCGCCGTACGCCGAACGCCGAGCGCAAGCACCGCCTGAACCGCGAGATCACTGCCCTGGAGGTCCGCCTGAACGGACCCGAGAACGAGCCGCTGGGCATCGTCAACATCCAGGAAGCCCTGCGGCTGGCGGCCGATGGTGATGTCGATCTGGTGGAAATCTCGCCCACGGCCCAGCCGCCGGTGTGCCGCCTGATGGACTACGGCAAGTTCAAGTACCAGGAACAGAAGCGCGCGGCCGAGGCCAAGGCCAAGCAGCACGTCATCGATGTCAAGGAAGTCAAGTTCCGTCCCGGCACGGACGAAGGCGACTACAACATCAAGATGCGCAACCTGCGCCGCTTCCTCGAAGACGGCGACAAGGGCAAGGTCACGCTGCGGTTCCGTGGTCGCGAGATCACGCACCAGGACATCGGCATGCGCCTGCTGGAGCGGGTGCGCGACGAGCTGACGGACGTGTCGGTGGTCGAGCACATGCCCAAGCTCGAAGGCCGCCAGATGATCATGGTGCTGGCCCCGAAGCGCAAGAAGTAAGCCGAGCGATCGGCAGCAAGCAATTTGAGTGGGTGCGGTCTGGTCGCTGCGCCCCTCAGTGCCCGCAGGCCCCAAAGCGCATGAGTCGTTTCATGCCGCCTCGCAGGAACAACCCCAAGGAGCAGTCATGCCCAAGATGAAGACCAAGAGTGGCGCGAAGAAGCGTTTTCGCGTCCGTCCCGGTGGCACCGTCAAGCGCGGTCACGCCTTCAAGCGTCACATCCTGACCAAGAAGTCCACCAAGACCAAGCGCCACCTGCGTGGAACGACCGCTGTGCATGAGACCAACATGGGTCACATGGCACAGATGCTGCCGTTCGCCGGTCTGTAATCCACCACAACACGAAGGAGTCAT
>NZ_JAAFKF010000119.1 GCF_013299175.1 Sphaerotilus sp. | reverse complement strand
GCAGGTGCCGGATCAGCGTCTCCAGCCGCCCGCCCATGCTCTGGTGCTGGACCTTCAGGCCGAGCGGCCCGGTGTAGACATCGAGCAGTTCGGCGATGCGCTGGTCCAGCTCCACCCGGTCGCGCAGCACGCCGCCGCCGAAGCTCAGCCGGATGACCGGATGGCGCACCGTCCAGTCCCAGCGCGTGTCCGCCTCCAAGCCCGTGAACAGCGCCCGGTTGCCCTCGAACAACTCCTTGAGCGTGTCCACCAGCAGGCTCTTGCCGAAGCGGCGCGGGCGGCTGAGGAAGTAGGTACTGCCGGACGCGATCAGGTCGAGCATCTGGCCTGTCTTGTCCACGTAATAGCAGCCCTCTTCGCGCAGTCGGGCGAAGGTCTGGATGCCGATCGGGAGATTCTGCTTGCGGGTCGTCGTCATGGCTGCCAAGTCTCCACGTCGAACGCCACCAGGTTGCGCTCCACCCGGCTGAACTCGACGCCGATCAGGTGAACCGGCTCGCCCCGGTCGCGGTACTTCTCGGCGTAGCCCTTGCGGCGGATCTGCTCGATGGCGCGGCCTTCCGGGACCAGCTCCACCACCTTGAACTCGAACACCCACACCGCCCCGCAGGTCAGCACCACCATGTCGATGCGGCCCTTGTTCGTCGTGTCCTCCACCCGGATGTCCAGGCCCAGCGCGGCGAAGTGGCTGTAGAACACGCTGGCCCAGTAGCCCTCGAACTGCGCGAGCGGGCTGTTGCGGTACCAGTCGTTCGGGATCGACGCGAAGAAGGCGTGGAACAACTCCTTCAGCGGCAGCGGATCGCCCAGCGCCAGCAGATCCCACAGCCGGCTGATCTGCGGCCCCGGCACCGACACGCCGCCCGCGAGTTGCTGCAGCAGCACGTCGTTCAGGCTGGACTGGACCTCCTGGTTCGGGTATTTCAACTGCAGGTCGAGTCGCCCCGGTCGGCTGTGTTCCGAGGCGATCGTCAGGTATCCGGCCTGGAACATCAGCGATTCGGTCGGGATCGTGTCCACGTCGAAGGTGGAGAGGATCGACTCGGTGCTCACCAGTCGGCCGAGGTCGGGGGTGAACTGGCGCCGCTCCGTCAGCAGCTTGAGCAGAAAAGTCGGCGTGCCCGTCTCGAACCAATACGCCCGGAAACGCCGCTTGCGAAACAGCAGCAGCACGTCGAACGGGTTGTAGACACTCTCGCCCAGCCAGTTGTAGCCGTTGTACCAGCGCCGGATCTCGTCGCGGTCGAGTCCGGGCAGCTCGGGTGCGAACACGGTGTCGAGGTCACGCTCCGTGTAGCCGCACAGGGCGCTGTACTCCGGGTCCAGCGTGATGTCCTGCAAGTGGTTCAACCCCGAGAACAAGCTCACCTTGCTGAACTTGCTCACCCCCGTCAGGAACACGAACTTCAGGTGCGCATCCGCATCCTTCAGCACCGAGTACAGGTTCTTCAGCCCCTCGCGCATCTCGCGGGCGCGGTCGGGGTGTTCGATGTTGTCCAGGATCGGCTTGTCGTACTCGTCGATCAGCACGACGACGCGCTCGCCATGCCGTGCGTGGGCTTGCACGATCAGGTCCATCAGGTCGCCCGCCATGTCGTCCGGGGGCAGGCTCGGCGGGCGAGGCAGGTCCAGTGCGGTGCGGCTGGCCTGCAGGTTGTACTGGATGCGGTAGCCGAGCTGGCTCGCCGTGTGGGCCACGCCACCGCCGAAGCTGATGCGGACGACCGGATGGCGCACGGACCAGTCCCAGCGCGTGTCCGCCTCCAAGCCCGTGAACAGCGCCCGGTTGCCCTCGAACAGTTCCTTGAGCGTGTCCACCAGCAGGCTCTTGCCGAAGCGGCGCGGGCGGCTGAGGAAGTAGGACTTGCCCGCCTCGACCAGATCGGCGATCAGGCCAGTCTTGTCCACGTAGTAGCAACCTTCCTGACGGATCTCGCGGAAGGTCTGGATGCCGATCGGGAGCTTGCGGCGGGGGGGCGGGGTGTGCATCGGGGCAGTGTAGTGCGGCGTTCAAAAATTTCGCCGCCTTCGGCGGCGGCGCTCCGCCCTCCGGGCGCAGCGAAATACCTGGGGGCATCCGCCCCGCCAGCCTCCGGCTGGCAATACCAAAATTTCTATGCTGGTCTGATCTGGCTGACTGGTCAGCAAGCCCGTCGGGCCAGACGGAAGCCGATGAGGTTGTTCCGGCCATCCGGCCCGATCGCGTTGCGGAGGGCGGAGCGGCAGTTACGGGCGTCGTTGATCCAGCTCCCGCCGCGAAGCACCCGCCGGCGATCTTTTTCTTTTCTGTCTTGATGGACAACTGGGTTTTCTGCCGTTCCTTCGGGATACTCGCCGTACTCGTCCTGGCACCACTCCCACACGTTGCCGTGCATCTGGTGCAACCCCCACGGGTTGGCGGGCAGCGCCTTCACAGGCACCGTCTTTTCCCGGTACTCGCCCTTCTTGCCACCCGCATACGGATAGTTGCCGTCGTAGTTCACCTGATCGGTGGTGATCTGCTTGCCAAACGAAAACGGTGTCGTCGTCCCTGCCCGGCAGGCGTACTCCCACTGGGCCTCGGTCGGCAACTCCAGTTGCAGCCCCGGCGCCAGCGCGTTGAACTTCGGCAGGAATTCATCGGTGATGTCGAGCCAGCTCACCTGCTCCACCGGGTTTTGCGGGTCGTCCTTGAATTGGCTCGGGTTCTCGCCCATCACTCTTCCCACAGGGCTTGCGTGCAGGCGGTGTCGGCCAGCCAGAAACCTTCGGTCAGCACGACGCGGTGCTGGCGTTCATCGTCGGATCGCTCGGCTTCGCTCTCGGGCGACCCCATCAGGAACTCCCCCGGCGGAATCCACCGCATCACCTGCCGCACCCCCGCGACCTCGAACGCCTGCCACAGCCCGGTGCGGTCCTCGCCGTAGGCGCAGGCCCAGCGGAAGGGCATGACGGGTGGCAACTTGTTGTTCATCCGTGCGCCTGCGGTTCCAACTCGACCGACAGCCGCATCCCCACGGTCTTCAGTACCGCCAGCAGCGTCTTCAGCGTCGGATTGCCCTTGGGCGACAAGGCACGGTAGAGCGCCTCGCGGCTGATGCCCGCGTCCGCCGCCACTGCCGCCAGACCGCCATGCGCCTCTGCCACCGTGCGCAGCGCCAGCAGGCCAGCGGCGCGGTCGTCTGGATTGTCCAGCGAGGCCATCGCCGCCTTCAGGTACTCGACCGCCAGCTCGCGGTCGGCGCGCAGTTCAGCCAGCTCGCGCTCGTGGTGCGACACTGCGCCGCGCAGGGACTTGCTCCGACGCGAGATGTCGGGCATAGGGGGACTCGTCATCGTCAGGGTGGTCATGGTTGTCTCGATTTCCATTCGTTCCACAGGGCCTTGGCACGGTCGATGTCCGACGCCTGGCTGCGCTTGTCGCCGCCACACAGCAGCAAGACGACCGTGCGACCGTGCCGCCCGCAGTAGGCGCGGTAGCCCGCACCGACATGCACGCGCAACTCGATGACGCCCTCGCCCACCGGCTCGCAGTCGCCGAAGTTGCCCGCCTGCACTTGGCGCAAACGGATGCGGATGCGGGCCTGCGCCACCTTGTCCCGCAGACCGTCGAGCCATTCGGTGAAGGGTTCTCGGCCGTCGGGGCGCTGGTAGCGGTAGAGGTCGATCATTGTCGGTGTAGTTTATAAGTTACTTGACCTTGCTGCAGCGGTATTGCTCCTCCCCCAGCGGGGGAGGTTGGGTGGGGGTCTGCGCAGTGGGCAGACTTTTGCTACTGCGAGCCCCCCTCCCCAGCCCTCCCCCCGCTGGGGGAAGGGGGCCAAACAGCGGTGGTCATGGCTTGTCTTGGCGGAATCGTCTCAGCACGCGCTTGAAGAAGCCCGGCGGCGGCGCTTCGCTCTCCGAGTTACGCGCAATACCTGAAATACCAGGGGGCTTCGCCCCGCCAGACTCCGGCTGGCTAAAAAATTTCCGATGCTGGTCTGGCTGGTCAGCAAACCCTCGGGCCAGACGGAAGCCGATGCCGTAGTCCCGGTGATCCGGCTCGTTCGCGTGGCGCTCGGCGGAGCGGCAGCTCCTACCGTTGTTGAACCAGCTCCCGCCGCGAAGCACCCGCTGGCGACCTTCGTTTCTGTCTTGATGGACAACTGGGTCTATCGAGGTTCCTTCGGAATACTCACCATAATCGTCCTGACACCACTCCCACACATTCCCGTGCATCTGGTGCAACCCCCATTGATTGGCGGGTAGCTCCTTCACAGGCAACGTCTTCTTCCTCGCCATCGGGTACCTCCAGTCCCGCTCGTAGTACTGGTTCTTCATGCCCCCTGCATATGGAAACTGTTCGTCGTAGTTCACCTGGTCAGTCGTGATATGTTCCCCGAACGAAAACGGCGTCGTCATGCCCGCCCGGCACCCATTTTCCCACTGTGCCTCCGTCGGCAACGTCAGATTCAACCCCGGCACCAGCTCGTTCAGCTTCGGCAAAAACTTCTCGGTGATGTCGTTCCAGCTCACCTGCTCGACCGGATTTTGCGGGTCGCCCTTGAACCGGCTCGGGTTCTCGCCCATCACCGCTTCCCATAGCTCCTGCGTGCAGGCCGTGTCCGCCAGCCAGTAGCCTTGCGTCAGCACGACAGGGTGCTGGCGTTCGCTGCTCGAACGTTCATATTCGGATTCCGGTGAACCCATCAGGAACTCGCCCGGTGCAATCCACCGCAGGCGTTGCGTGATTGGCCCACGCCGTCCTTTCACCGTGAACTCCACCCACCAGCCCCATTCATCCCGCCCCCTCGACAAAGCCTCTTCCGCTGGCTCAAACCGCTCCACCAGCAACACCCGCCCACCGCAGCGCACCTCATGCACCCGCTGCACTGACGACAGCGCCACCGCCTCGCCCACCCGCAGCCGCTGCCCGTCCAGCCGCCACTCCAGCGCCCCCGGCGTCACCGCCAACCGCGCCACCGTCGGCGCCAGCTCCTGATCCGGCGCGACCCGCAGCATCGCCCGCCCCGGCGCCGCCATCCAGCACGTCAGCGCCAGCCGAGGCAACGCGGCCGCCCCCGCAAACACCCAGCACGCCGCCTGCGCATCCACCCCCTGCGGCACCGCCAGCCGCCCTGTCCGCAAATCCTCCCGGTGCGCCATCACCCACGCCGCTTGCAAGGCAGGCGACCCCCGCTGGATCTGCGACAGATCGCGCCCGCCCAGCCGGGACAGGTACGCCGCCAGATTCGACGCCAGCGCCTCGCCATCCCCGTGCCACATCGCCGCGCAGGCTTGCCGCGCCAGCACCTCCGCCGCCGCTTCGCCCTGCGCCAACGCTCGTGCCGTCGGCGAATCCTGCCAAGCCAGCAGCGGCCGCACCCCACGGGCGTACTCGGCCCGGATCAGCGGCGACGCCGATTGCAGATGCCGCCAGTGCAACCCCGCCACCGCCGCCTGCAAGCCCGGCGGCAGGGCACGGAATCCCGCCTCCACCGCCTCGCGCTGCTCCTGCACGACGGTGCAAGCGCACGCCGTGGCGCTGATCGCCGCGTCCTGCCACAGCGCCCGCTCGCTGCCCACGTCCAGCGCCAGCCCCTCGGCCGCCAGCAGACACCGCAGCTCGCGCAGCAGCCCCGGCGACACGCACGGATTGCCGAACAGCGCCGCCCGCAGCACCTCCAGATCCGCTGCGGCTATGCCCACGTCCGGCGCAGCATTCACCCCCACCGGCCGCACCCACCGCAGCGGCCCCCGGTCATCCAGCGGCACCACGTCAAAACTCGCCGCCGCCTCGCGCGTCACCCGCTCCCGCCCCACCGGCACCAGCAGCAGCGCCCGCCGCCCCGCCCGCGACTGGCGCTGTCCCCAGGCACACCAGCGCCGGTGCAACACGCTGCCCGGCTGCCCCATGCCAATCTCGCCCAGCACCACCACCGCCCGCCCATCGGTCGGCAAATCGACCGGCTCCCCGTCGAGATCACAGACCGCCCCCGGCCCGCCGTGCCCCAGCAACACCTGCAGACGTTCCCCGAGCAGGGTTTCCATCTGCACCGCCATGCGCCGCAGATCCTCCTGCAGCGGCCACAGTGCCCGCCGCACGTCCAGCACCAGACACACCCGCGCCGGCCAGCGGTCCTGCTGCCGATGCGGCCAGTCGGTCAGCGGACGGCCTCGCGCCAGATGCTTCACCACCCGCTGCACATCCGGCCCCCCACTGTGCCGCAACACCGCCACCCGCTGGCGCAGACACGCCGCCAGCCGCGCAGGCGAGACCAGCGGCGGCACGTCGAATGGCGGCGGCGCCAGCGCGGACACATCGCGCTCGAACACCTCGGCGCCCGGTTGACCCGCTTCGGCCAGCCACGGCGGCACCTCGTTGCTCACCTCCGGATCGGGCAGGTCCGACGCGAGCCGCCAATACGGCATCCGGTCCACGACTTCCGGCGGATCAGGCGGTGGCAAGGGTGGCGGCGATGGGCCAGGTGGTGGCTCAGGCGGCCTCTCGGGTGGACGCAGACCCGGCCCTCGCCCGACCACCTTCGCCGACTCGACCGCAGGCGCAAACCCCAGCGCCCCCGCCGCATCCAGCCACTGCGCCTCCGGCAGCGCATGGCGCATCCGCAGCAGATCGCCCCAGCCGACCGCGCCGGCGTTCATGCCGCGCTGGCCTTGTGCGCCGTCGCGTCCTTGCCCGCCGGGAGCGGGTTCAGCGATTTCCAGACGAACTTGCGCAGCCACTGGAGCTGCTCGCGCTGTGCCTGCGCGTCGTCAGGACACAGCGTCGCCAGCGCCTGCACCAGATCGAGGAACTCGGAGGTCGCGGGCAGGTACTCACCCGCCCGCGTCGCCTTGCGCAACACCATGAACGCCTCGGCCACCTCGTCCAGGATCACGCACTGGCCACCGCCCCGGTGACGCTGGTGGCGCTGCGCCAGCCGGATCAGCTCGGCCGGCAACACGTCGTCCGGCGGCAGCTCCAGCTTCAGCACCAGACAGCGCCGCAGGAACGCGGGCGGCAGCTCCCGCTCCTCGTTGGTGGTGATGATGATCAGTGGCTTGGCCGACTCGTCGCAGCAGACCGCCCCCAGCCCGGCAAACGGCGGCGTGAAGCCCCGGTTGGCGAGCACCTCCAGCAGCGCGTTCGGCAGGTCCGGGTCCGCCTTGTCGATCTCGTCGAGCAGCAGCACCGCCCGGTCCCGCCCCGGCTGCCAGCCCGACGGCACGACGACATCCGGCGCTCGACAGCCGCCGCGCTGGCTCTGCGACTGCGCCCCCGCCCAATCCAGCGCCCACCACAGCACCTCGGGGCGCACGTAGGCCGACTCCTTCTTCGTCTTGCCGGTCTGCGCATCTGACAGCCGCTTGACGGCATCGACCCGCCATTTCAGGTCGTCCGGCTCGGTGCGCCCGTCGATCACCAAGGACAGGAACGGCCGCTTGGCAAACGCCGCCGCCGCCCGCGCCGTTTCGCTCTTGCCCACGCCGGGCAGGCCGCGGATCAGCAGCGGGCGCCCGGTGGCTTCTGCGGCACGCAAGGCGGCCACGGTTTCGCGCTTGAACAGGTGGACCGACGATGGCCAGGTGCCCTGGGCAGCGATGAGGATGTCGGTATCGACGGGGTAGTCAGGGATGGTCATGGTCATTCAAGGTTTTCAATGGTTTCCAGACAGCTCATCACCTGGGCGTGGACCTTGCCTTCGTCGGCACGCAGCAGGGTTCCCGGCTGGCCCGTGCGCGGCAGCGCGACACAGCCAAGTTCCGCCGCCACCGACCGCAGATCGTCCGGCTGCGGCGCAGCGGCCGATGCGGGTACGACCGCCGTGA
This sequence comes from Sphaerotilus sp., assembly GCF_013299175.1. Taxonomy (GTDB): domain Bacteria; phylum Pseudomonadota; class Gammaproteobacteria; order Burkholderiales; family Burkholderiaceae_C; genus Sphaerotilus. Next base: position 2,820 of record NZ_JAAFKF010000119.1, on the reverse strand, counting down.
TGCAGTTGGCGCGCTGCAGGCGCTCGCTGCGCGTGGTCAGCCGGTCACGCAGCAGGGTCAGATCCTCGCCCTGCAGCGAGGTTTTTTTCTCGTTGTGGGGATACGGGCGTTTGGGTTTGCGGAAGAGATCGACCCAGAACTCTTGATGCACCTGCGCCTTCCGGTCCTCGCCGATGCCCGCATCCACCTGCCCCAAGTCCACGGTGTGCTCGGGCAAGAAGGTCTTGGCGTTTTCGGTGTTGGCGGAAATGACGGCCTGTTGTCCCTGCGCCATCGCATACGTGAACACGGCCGTGCCAGCGAAGCGCCCCGGCAGCGGCGCTGTCACGTCCACGGTCCCTGCCAACATCCGCGCAGCCGACGCATCGTGCGTCAGCCCATACAGCACAGACAGGATGTGGCGAAGATCGGCCTTCAACACCTCCCAATCCCGCTCGCTCAGATTGGCGCGGTTCCAATCGTCCTGCGCCGCTTCCACGGCGGTATGGAACGTCAGCAGCATCTCGTAGGCTTGGTTCGGCTGACGCCCCGATAGAGGCGCCGACCCCCAGCGATCCGACCGGGCCAGCACCTTGAGGTCGCGCTTGTCCAAGCGGTCGGCAATCGCCTTCGCGGCGGCCTCCATGCGTTCACCGTCACTCGCCACAGGCAGCGGCATCGCATGGCCCTGCAGTCGCTCGCACAGTCGCCGGGCGTCCTCGTCCCACTGCGCCTGCTTCTGCCCGAACGCAAACGCATCGAGACCGCACAGCGTGCCCAGATCGTCACGCAGCACTTTGTCGAGCGCCGGCGCTCCAAACATCGAAGCACCGCCCATGCGCACCGGGATCACGGCCCGTCCTTGCTGGACTTGCTGAAGCGCCGTCTTCACCTCGAACCGCACCACGTCGAACGCGCCGGACTGCGCCCGCTCATTGACGATGCGCAGCCACTCGGGCGCGATCACCACCAGCGTCACACGCGCCGCCTTGACCGCCGCTTCGAGCTTGGGAAGAAACGCATCGCCGGCCTGCAGATCGGCATGGTCATAGAAGACCTGATCCGCCCCGAACCAGCGCCGCAGCAGGTCGTACAGCGAGCGTGCATGGCCGTCGGCATCTTGGCGCCGGTAGCTGATGAAGATCGGGCATTCGAAAGGCGTTCGCGCCGCAGCGCCCGATGATCCGGTCGTCATGTGATTCCCCCTTTTCAATGTCTTGGATGCGCGCAGGGATTTTCCAAACCAAGCCCCACCTGTCAATACGGAGTCACGGGCCGGCACCCTGCCAGTCGATATCATGCAGACGCCATATCTCCACCCAGGAGCACGCCCGTGACCACCGCCAAAGTCTTCATGTCCGGCCGCAGCCAAGCCGTGCGCATCCCTAAAGAACTGCGCTTCGACACAGGCGAGGTCTACATCCGCCGCACCCCCGAAGGACTGCTGCTGACCCCGAAGCGCGGCCAGCGCCTGGGCGACCTGCTGGCCGAAGCATTCGACCGACTGCCGGTGGACGACGACGGCAGCTTCGTGCGCCCGGACCAAGGCGAGTTTGAGCGCAGCAGCGACCTGTTCGGCACCGAAGACGACACCCCGCGGTGATCCTGCTCGACACCAACATCTGCGTCTATGTCATCAAGACGCGCCCGCCCGAAGTGCTGGCCCGCTTCAACGACTTCGAGCCGGAGGAACTGGCTGTCAGCGTGGTCACCGCGATGGAGTTGCGTGTCGGCGCACTGCGCGCCAGCGGCACCCGCTACGCCGGCCGAGTCGATGCGCTGCTGGGTCAGTTGTCCGTGTTGCCGCTGGGTGCAGAGGTCGTCGATTTCTATTCACGAACCAAGGTCGATCTGCAGCGCCGAGGCGAGTTGATTGGCCCGATGGATCTGCTGATCGCCGCCCATGCGCTGGGCCTTGGCGCCACGCTGGTGACGAACAATGAGCGGGAATTCCGGCGCATTGCCGGATTGCGCGTCGAGAACTGGGTGAAGACAGCGGTGTAGTTTTTCTATTCAATGCCTGCTCGATCGCCCACCGAACGATTTGTCATGACGTGCTCAGGAGCCTCCACCGTGACCCCACCGGACCCGTTCTTCAACCTCTACACCCACGGCTTCGCCCGTGTCGCCGTCGCGGTGCCCGTGTGCCGCGTGGCCGATCCGGCGCACAACGCGCAGCAGACGATCACGCTGCACCACCAGGCCGCCGCACAAGGGGCCGTGCTGGTGGCCTTCCCCGAGCTGGGCCTGTCCGCCTACACCTGCGATGACCTGTTCCATCAACGCGCGCTGCTCGACGCCTGCGAGGCGGCGCTGGCCGAGGTGGTTGCGGCGTCGGCGGGCGTGAACGCGGTGGCGATCGTCGGGTTGCCGCTCCGGGTCGATCACGCGCTGTTCAACGTCGCGGCGGTGGTCCATAACGGCCGGCTGCTCGGCGTCGTGCCCAAGACTTTCCTGCCGAACTACGCGGAGTTCTACGAGGCCCGCCAGTTCGCCCCGGCCACGCAGGCCCTGTCCACCGAGGTGCAGCTCTGCGGCCAGACGGTGCCGTTCGGTGCCCAGCTCCTGTTCGACGCGGGCGCCGGCCTGAAATTCCACGCCGAGATCTGCGAGGACGTGTGGGTGCCGATCCCGCCGTCGTCGTTCGCGGCGCTGGCCGGGGCGACGGTGCTGGTGAACCTGTCGGCGTCGAACATCACGGTGGGCAAGGCCGATTACCGCCACGCCCTGGTGGCGCAGCAGTCGGCCCGCTGCATCGCCGCCTACCTCTACACCTCGTCCGGCCACGGCGAATCGACCACCGACCTCGCCTGGGACGGGCAGGCGCTGGTCTATGAAAAC
>NZ_JAAFKF010000118.1 GCF_013299175.1 Sphaerotilus sp. | reverse complement strand
GCAGCGTGCCGGCGATGACTTCCGCCGCGACGTGCGCCTCATGCACCGCCTTGTGCGCCAGCATCGGCTGCCCGACGATGTCGCCGATGGCGAAGATGTGCGGCACGTTGGTGCGCATCTGGATATCCACGTTGATGAACCCCCGATCCGTAACCGCCACGCCCGCCTTGTCAGCGGCGAGCTTCTTGCCATTGGGCGTGCGGCCCACGGCTTGCAGCACCAAGTCGTAGACGCCTTCGCTCTTCGTGCCGTCCAACCCCTCGAACTGCACCTTGATGCCTTCGGGGGTGGCTTCGGCGCCGACCGTCTTCGTCTTCAACATGACCTTGTCGAAGCGTTTGGCGTTCATCTTCTGCCAGACCTTCACGAGGTCACGGTCAGCGCCCTGCATCAGGCCGTCGAGCATTTCCACCACGTCCAAGCGAGCGCCCAGCGTGCTGTAGACGGTGCCCATTTCCAGGCCGATGATGCCACCGCCCACGATGAGCATCTTCTTCGGCACGGCCTGGAGCGCGAGCGCCCCGGTCGAATCGACGATGCGCTCATCCTGCGGGAAGAACGGCAGGCGCACGGCCTGCGAACCCGCTGCGATGATGGCGTGCTTGAACTTGACGACCTTGGCGCCGCCCGCTCGCTCCGTGCCCGCGCCCTTGGTCTCTTCGACCTGGACGTGGTACGGGTCGAGGAACTGGCCGACGCCGCGCACGGTGGTGACCTTGCGCATCTTGGCCATCGCGGCGAGTCCTCCGGTCAGCTTGCCGATGACCTTGTCCTTGTGGCCGCGAAGCTTGTCGATGTCCAGACTCGGTGCGCCGAACTCGACGCCCAGATCACCCAGGTGCGAGACCTCGTCCATCACGGCGGCAACGTGCAGCAGCGCCTTCGACGGGATGCAGCCCACGTTCAGGCAGACGCCGCCCAGCGTCGCGTAACGCTCGACGATGACGACCTTCAGGCCCAGATCCGCCGCCCGGAACGCCGCCGAGTAGCCGCCAGGACCAGCGCCAAGCACGAGCAGGTCGCACTCCACATCGGCTGCACCAGCGTAGCTCCCCGCATTGCTCCCTCCCCCAGCGGGGGAGGGTTGGGGAGGGGGTGAAGCCGAAGGCGAAGCTTGTGCCACTGCCGAGGCCCCCACCCTGCCCTCCCCCGCTGGGGGAGGGTTCACAGCCGCAGCCGCTTCGGCGCTGTCCAGTACCAGGATCACGCTCCCCTGGTTCATCTTGTCGCCGATCGCGACTTTCAGCGCCTTGACCACGCCCGCGTGGCTCGACGGAATCTCCATCGACGCCTTGTCGGATTCGACCGTGAGCAAGCTCTGCTCGGCCTTCACCGTGTCGCCGACCGCCACCAGCAGCTCGATGATCGCCACGTCCTTGAAGTCGCCGATGTCCGGGACTTGTACTTCGATCAATGCCATGTCAGTTCCTTCCGATCACAGCACGATGCGGCGGAAGTCCGCCAGCAGCGATGCGAAGTAGACGTTGAAACGGGCGGCGGACGCGCCGTCGATGACGCGGTGGTCCCACGACAGCGACAGCGGCAGCATCAGGCGCGGCTGGAACTGCTTGCCGTCCCACTTCGGCTCGATGGCGCTCTTGCACACGCCCATGATCGCCACTTCCGGCGCGTTGATGATCGGCGTGAAGTACCGCCCACCGATGCCGCCCAGCGACGAGATCGAGAAGCAGCCGCCGGTCATTTCGGCGGGGCCGAGCTTGCCGTCGCGGGCCTTCTTGGCCAGTTCGCCCATTTCCTGGCTGATCTGGAAGATGCCCTTCTTGTCGCAGTCCCGGATCACCGGAACCATGAGGCCGTTGGGCGTGTCCGCCGCGAAGCCGACGTGGAAGTAGTTCTTCAGCACCAACTGATCACCGTCGAGCGACGAGTTGAACTCGGGGAACTTCTTCAGCGCCGCGACCGCCGCCTTGATCATGAAGGCCAGCATCGTGACCTTGACGCCGGACTTCTCGTTTTCCTTGTTCGTCGCCACGCGGAAGGCTTCGAGGTCGGTGATGTCCGCGTCGTCGTGGTTGGTGACGTGCGGGATGATCACCCAGTTGCGGTGCAGGTTGGCGCCCGAAATCTTCTTGATGCGCGAGAGGTCCTTGCGCTCGACCGGGCCGAACTTGGCGAAGTCCACCTTCGGCCAGGCGAGCAGGCCGGGGAAGGCGCCGCCAGCCGCCGCAGCGGGAGCCGGGGCAGGCGCGGCAGCCTTCTGGGCGACGGTCTGCACCGCGCCGGCCATCACGCCCTTGACGAAGCCCTGGATGTCGGCCTCGGTGATGCGGCCCTTGGGACCGGAGCCCTTGACCTCGGCCAGCGGCACGCCCAGTTCGCGGGCGAACTTGCGCATCGACGGCGAGGCGTGCGGCAGGTTGAGCGCCGGGGCGGTCGGGTCATGCGCAGGCACGGCCACCGCCACCACTGTCTGGCTCCCTCCCCCAGCGGGGGAGGGTTGGGGTGGGGGTGAAGCCGAAGGCGAAACTTGTGCTACTACCGAGGCCCCCACCCTGCCCTCCCCCGCTGGGGGAGGGTTAACAGCCAACGTCACAGCCGCACCCGCAGTACCTTCCAGCACCACGACCAGCGACCCCTTCTTCACCTTGTCACCGAGCCCGACCTTCAACTCCTTCACCACACCAGCGTGCGACGACGGGATCTCCATCGACGCCTTGTCCGACTCGACCGTGATCAGGCTCTGCTCGGCCGCAACGGTGTCGCCGACCTTGACCAGCAGCTCGATGACGGCCACTTCGTCGAAGTCGCCGATGTCCGGAACGAACACCTCGACCGGACCCGAAACCGAAGCCGCATGACTCCCTCCCCCAGCGGGGGAGGGTTGGGGAGGGGGAGCCACGGTGGCAGCCGCAGCCACCGGAGCCGGTGCAGGCGCCGCAGCAACCGCCCCGGCCACCTCCAGCATCACCACGACAGTGCCCTCGTTGATCTTGTCGCCAAGCGCAACCTTCAGCTCTTTCACCACGCCCGCATGCGACGACGGAATCTCCATCGACGCCTTGTCCGACTCGACCGTCAGCAGGCTCTGTTCCGCCTTGATGGTGTCACCCACCTTGACGAGCACCTCGATGATCGCCACGTCCTTGAAGTCACCGATGTCCGGGACTTTCACTTCGATCAATGCCATGTTGTGTCTCCGTGTACTGAATTGCAGAGGTACGGTCAGGCGTACAGCGGGTTGATCTTGTCGGCCTTGATGCCGTACTTGGCAATGGCTTCCGCCACCTTCGACACCGGCACCGTGCCTTCATCGGCCAGCGCACGCAGCGCGGCGACGACGATGTAGTGGCGGTTGATCTCGAAGTGCTCGCGCAGCTTGCCGCGGAAGTCGCTGCGGCCGAAACCGTCCGTGCCCAGCACCTTGTAGGCGCGGCCTTGCGGGATGAAGGCGCGGATCTGCTCGGCGTAGGCCTTCATGTAGTCGGTCGAGGCGATGACCGGGCCGGCGTGCGGCTGCAGTTGCTGCGTGACGAACGGGACTTGCGCCGCCTCCATCGGGTGCAGCAGGTTGTAGCGTTCAGCGGCCTGGCCATCGCGGCCCAGTTCGTTGAAGCTCGGGCAGCTCCACACGTTGGCCGCCACGCCCCAGTCCGCTTCCAGCAGCTTCTTCGCCGCGATCGACTCGCGCAGGATCGTGCCCGAACCCAGCAGGTTGACGCGTGGCGTGACCGCTGCGGCGCCTTCTTCGAGCAGGTACATGCCCTTGATGATCTGCGCCTCGGTGCCAGCCGTCAGGCCGGGCATCGGGTAGTTCTCGTTCAGCAGCGTCAGGTAGTAGAAGACGTTTTCCTGCTTCTCGACCATGCGCTTCAGGCCGTCCTGCATGATCACCGCGACCTCATGGGCGAAGGTCGGGTCGTAGCTGACGCAGTTCGGGATCGTGCCGGCGAGGATGTGGCTGTGGCCGTCCTCGTGCTGCAGGCCTTCGCCGTTCAGCGTGGTCCGGCCGGACGTGCCGCCCAGCAGGAAGCCGCGCGCCTGCATGTCGCCCGCCGCCCAGGCCAGGTCGCCGATGCGCTGGAAGCCGAACATCGAGTAGTAGACGTAGAACGGGACCATGATCCGGTTCGACGTGCTGTACGACGTGGCCGCCGCGATCCAGCTCGACATGCCGCCGGCTTCGTTGATGCCTTCCTGCAGGATCTGACCGGCCTTGTCCTCGCGGTAGTACATCACCTGGTCTTTATCGACCGGGGTGTAGTTCTGACCCGCGGGGTTGTAGATGCCGATCTGGCGGAACAAGCCTTCCATGCCGAAGGTGCGCGCCTCATCGACGAGGATGGGCACGACACGCGGGCCGAGCGCCTTGTCGCGCAGCAGTTGCGTCAGGAAGCGGACATACGCCTGCGTCGTCGAGATCTCGCGGCCTTCGGCGGTCGGCTCGATCACGGCCTTGAAGGTGTCGAGCGAGGGCACGGTGAAGTGTTCGTCGGCCTTGGTGCGGCGGTGCGGCAGGTAGCCGCCGAGCGCCTTGCGGCGGGCGTGCAGGTACTGCATTTCCGGGGTGTCGTCGGCCGGCTTGTAGAACGGGATGTTCGCCAGCTCGCTGTCCGGCACCGGGATGTTGAAGCGGTCGCGGAACGCCTTGATGTCCTCGTCGATCAGCTTCTTTGTCTGGTGGACGGTGTTCTTGCCCTCGCCGACCTTGCCCATGCCGAAGCCCTTGACGGTCTTGATCAGCAGCACCGTCGGCTGGCCCTTGTGGTTGACCGCCTGGTGGTAGGCCGCGTAGACCTTCTGCGGGTCGTGGCCGCCACGCTTCAGGTTCCAGATGTCGTTGTCGGACATCTTGGCCACCATCTCCAGCGTGCGCGGGTCGCGGCCAAAGAAATGCTTGCGGACGTAGGCGCCGTCGTTGGCCTTGAACGCCTGGTAGTCGCCGTCCAGCGTGTCCATCATCAGCTTGCGCAGCGCGCCGTCCTTGTCGCGGGCCAGCAGGGCATCCCACTCGCTGCCCCACAAGAGCTTGATGACGTTCCAGCCCGCGCCGCGGAACTCGCCTTCGAGTTCCTGGACGATCTTGCCGTTGCCGCGCACCGGGCCGTCCAGGCGCTGCAGGTTGCAGTTGATGACGAAGACCAGGTTGTCGAGGTTCTCGCGGGCGGCCAGACCGATGGCGCCCAGCGACTCGACTTCGTCCATCTCACCGTCGCCGCAGAACACCCAGACCTTGCGGTTCTCGGTGTTGGCGATGCCGCGGGCGTGCAGGTACTTCAGGAAACGCGCCTGGTAGATCGCCATCAGCGGGCCGAGGCCCATCGAGACGGTCGGGAACTGCCAGAACTCGGGCATCAGCTTCGGGTGCGGGTAGCTGGAGAGGCCCTTGCCATCGACTTCCTGGCGGAAGTTGAGGAGTTGCTCTTCGGTCAGGCGGCCTTCGAGGTAAGCACGCGCATAGACGCCGGGCGAAACGTGGCCCTGGATGTACAGGCAATCACCGCCGTGGTTCTCGGATTCCGCGTGCCAGAAGTGGTTGAAGCCGGCGCCGAACATGTGGGCCAGCGACGCGAAGGAGCCGATGTGGCCGCCCAGGTCGCCGCCGTCTTCCGGGTTGTGGCGGTTGGCCTTCACGACCATCGCCATCGCGTTCCAGCGCATGTACGCACGCAAACGCTCTTCGATCTCGATGTTGCCGGGGCAGCGTTCCTCGTGGTCCGGTGCGATGGTGTTCACATAACCGGTGTTGGCCGAGAACGGCATGTCGATGCTGCTCTGGCGGGCGTGGTCCAGCAGCCGCTCCAGCAGCGCGTGGGCACGTTCGCCCCCTTCGGCCTGGATGACGGCCGACAGCGCGTCCATCCACTCGCGGGTTTCCTGGGGATCGGAATCGGGATTGGCCGCACCGGGCTGGCCTTGGGGGATTGCAGACATGGTGTCTCCTCGTTCTGCAGCGTCAGGGATAGACCGCCGATTCCCATCGGAATGGGCATGCATCGGTGGTCAGGCGCACCCCTCCATCGGGGTATGGGGCAGAAGTCTCGCACATCGGGCTTGATATTTCAAATGGCGCCGAATGATTTCATAATATGAAATACAAAGCGGCGTTTCCGGCAATCGAGTCGCTGAGGCACCACCCCGATAATCCCCGGATGCCTCTGTCTCTCCCCAACCGCCCGCCCAGCCTGGGTGGAAGAACCCGACCCCTGCGGCGCCTGTGGTCGTGGTGGCGCCGCCTGTCACCCTCACGTCAGGACCGCATGGCCACGCTGGGGCCGCTGCTGTCGGTGCTGCTCTTCCTGGCGGCCATCGTCGCGGCCTTCTGGTATCTGCGAACCGAAGAACGTGACCGGGAAGTCGAGTCGGTCAAGCGCGACGCCGAGCTGGTGCAGCAGCAGATCCGCCTGCGCCTGATCGACCACCAGGAGCAGATCGTGCTGCTGGCGCGCGACCTCGTCACCCGCACCATCGACCGCGAGCAACTGGTCGGGCAGGCCGAGTCCCTGATGCGGAATCGGCCGGAGATCGTCAGCCTGACCTGGCTGGGCCAGCAGCGGCAGGTCGTGGCGCGGTACGTCTCGCCGGACCTCGTGGCCGCCATGCCGCGCCTGGGCACGCCGGACAGCACGGACAGCCACGACGCCCCGCGCCTGAACGCCACCCTGGCCGCCTTCAGCGACGCCAGCACCCTGCGCCTGCCGGTGTACTCGCGGCCCTTTCCACACGAAAACCGCCTGATCGTCTTCCAGGTCCACGTCCCGCTGATCGACCACGGGAATTTCGCTGGCACGCTGATGGCCGAATACTCAATCGACAAGCTGCTGCGCAGTGGCGTGCCGCCGGAGGTGTCGAAACGGCGGGTCATCTCGCTGCTGAACGCCGAGGGCGAGGTGATGGCCACCACCTTCAGTGCAGCCAGTGCGGCCAGTGCGGTCAGCCGCCAGCACCGCCCCAGCCCTGGACTGACCTACAACGTGCCGTTCGCGCCCGTGGACCACGGCGTGACGCTGCGTGGCGAGGGCCACCTCACCTCGGTGGGACTCGTCGGCAACACGCTGTTCTGGATGGTGCTGGCCTTGTCGGCGTTGACGTTGTGGATGCTGTTCGGCACCTGGCGCCACATGCGCCGGCGGCTGCAGATCCAGGGTGCGCTGGTGCAGGAGACCAACTTCCGCCGGGCGATGGAGAACTCCATGCTCACCGGCATGCGCGCCATGGACAAGGACGGCCGCATCACCTACGTCAACCCCGCCTTCTGCGCGATGACCGGCTTCACCGAGGCGGAGCTGATCGGCCGGCTGCCACCGTTTCCGCACTGGCCGCCCGAGCGCATGGAGGAAAGCTCGCGCCTGCTGCAACAAGAACTCGCGGGCCGCAGCCCGGCCGGCGGGATCGAGGTGCGCGTGCAGCGCAAGGACGGCACGCAGTTCGACGCCCGCATGTACGTCTCGCCACTGATCGACCCCCGCGGCCACCAGACCGGCTGGATGACCTCGATGACCAACATCACCGAAGCCAAGCGCATCCGCGACCAGCTCACCGCTTCGCATGAACGCTTCACCACCGTGCTGGAGGGACTGGACGCGGCGGTGTCGGTGCTGTCGGTGCAGACGGGCGAGCTGCTGTTCGCCAACCGGACCTACCGGCTCTGGTTCGGCGGCGACGCGCACTGGCACACGCTGCTGGCCGGTCGCCCGCCCAAGTCGGTGGACGAGCTGAGCGACGCCGTGGACGGCATGGGCGGCCTGCCCACCGCCGAGATGGACGACTCCAGCGCCGACGCGCGCGAAGTGTTCAGCGACGTGCAGCAGAAGTGGTTCGACGCCCGCCCGCGCTACCTGCAATGGACCGACGGCCGGCTCGCGCAGATGCTCATCGCCACCGACATCACCGCCCGCCGCCGCATGGAGGAGCAGACCGCCCACCAGATCGAGCGCGCCCAGGCCACGAGCCGGCTGGTGACGATGGGCGAGATGGCCTCCTCCGTCGCGCACGAGCTGAACCAGCCGCTGGCGGCCATCAACAACTACTGCAGCGGCATGCTCACCCGGCAGCGCGCCGGCACCCTGCGGGACGAGGATCTGGTCTCCGCGCTGGAAAAGACCGCCAAGCAGGCCCAGCGCGCCGGCCAGATCATCCACCGCATCCGCCAGTTCGTGAAACGCAGCGAACCGCAGCGCCAGCCCACCCGCGCCGCCGACATCGTGGACGACACGCTGGAGCTGGCCGGGCTGGAGCTGCGCCGGCGCAACGTGGCGATCCACAGCTACGTGGCGCAGCGGCTGCCGGTGCTGCAGGTCGATCCGATCCTGATCGAGCAGGTGCTGCTCAACCTGCTGAAAAACGCCGCCGAGGCCATCGACAACGCCCAGATGCCCCCGAAGCGGCGCACGATCGAGCTGCGTGTCGTCCCCCGCCATACGCCGGAAATGGGCGGCGTGATCGAGTTCAGCGTGACCGACGCCGGACCCGGTCTGAAAGAGGATGTGAGCCAGCGCCTGTACGAAGCCTTCTTCTCCACCAAGGCCGACGGCATGGGCATCGGGCTGTCGCTGTGCCGCTCGATCATCGAGTCCCACCAGGGGCGGATCAAGGCGGAGAACCTCTACAATGCCGAGAGCATCACGGGTTGCCGTTTCTCCTTCATGCTGCCCGTCGGCACTGCCGGCGATTCCTCCAAACCCTCCGAAACCCACTGAACACGCATGAGCCTGATCCCCAAAAAAGGCACCGTCTACGTCGTCGATGACGACGAAGCAGTGCGCGATTCGCTGCAGTGGTTGCTCGAAGGCAAGGACTACCGCGTCAAGTGCTTCGACTCGGCCGAGGCATTCCTGTCCCGGTTCGATCCGCGCGAAGTGGCCTGTCTGGTCGCCGACATCCGCATGGATGGCATGAGCGGGCTGGAGCTGCAGGACCGGCTGCTGGAGCGCAAGAGCCCCCTGCCCATCGTGTTCATCACCGGCCACGGCGACGTGCCGATGGCGGTGACGACGATGAAGAAGGGCGCCGAGGACTTCATCGAGAAGCCCTTCAAGGAAGAGGAGCTGGTCGGCCTCGTCGAGCGCATGCTGGACCGCGCCCGTTCCGCTTTCTCGACCCACCAGGAACAAGCCAGCCGCGACGCCCTGCTGTCGCGCCTGACGACCCGCGAAGCGCAGGTGCTGGAGCGCATCGTCGCTGGCCGCCTGAACAAGCAGATCGCCGACGACCTGGGCATCAGCATCAAGACGGTGGAAGCGCACCGGGCGAACATCATGGAAAAGCTCAACGCCAACACTGTCGCCGATCTGCTGAAGATCGCGCTCGGTGCGACGGCCAAGCCCTGAAGCGCCCGGCCGCCCGCGACCCGCTGCACCCACACCCCACGCACTTCCCCTGCAAGGCCGCTCGACAGCGGCCTTTTTCATTCCAAGGAACCTGTCCAGATGCCCGCCACCGCCCAACCCATCGACGGCAACGCGCTGTCCAAGCAACTCCGCGCCGAAGTGGCGCAACGCGCTGCGGCGCTGACGGAACGCGGTGTCACGCCCGGTCTGGCGGTGGTCCTGGTCGGCGAGAACCCGGCCAGCGCGGTCTATGTGCGCAACAAGGTCAAGGCGTGTGCCGACAGCGGGCTGCACTCGGTGCTGGAGAAGTACGACGCGACCATGACCGAGGCCGAGCTGCTCGCCCGCATCGACGCGCTGAACAACGACCCGGCTATCCACGGCATCCTGGTGCAACTGCCGCTGCCGAAGCACATCGACGACCACAAGGTCATCGAAGCCATCTCGCCGCTGAAGGACGTGGACGGCTTTCACATCGCCTCGGCGGGTGCGCTGATGGTGGGCGAGGTCGGCTTCAAGGCGTGTACGCCCTACGGCTGCATGAAGATGCTGGAGTCGATCGGGATGCAGGATCTGCGCGGCAAACATGCGGTGGTGATCGGCCGCTCGAACATCGTCGGCAAGCCGATGGCGATGATGCTGCTGGCCGCCAACGCCACCGTGACCGTGACCCACAGCGGCACCGCAGACCTGGCCTTCCACACCCGGCAAGCCGACATCGTGGTCGCCGCCGTGGGCAAGCGCAACGTGCTGACGGCGGACATGGTGAAGCCGGGCGCGGTGGTGATCGACGTGGGCATGAACCGCAACGACGAAGGCAAGCTCTGCGGCGACGTGGACTTCGACGGCGTGAAGGAAGTGGCGGGCTGGATCACCCCGGTCCCCGGTGGGGTCGGGCCGATGACCATTACGATGTTGTTGGTCAACACGATCGAAGCCGCGGAACGCGCTGCCGCCAGCGCCACCTGAGGCACACCGCCCAACGCACTCAACGCCCATGACCGACACGACCTCCACGAACCCCCTGCTCTCCGCCCAACCGCTGCCGCTGTTCGACGCCATCCGGCCCGAGCACGTCACGCCGGCACTCGACGCGCTGCTGGCCGACGCCGAGGCCGCCCTCGACACCGCCGTGGCACCCGACACCCCGGCCGACTACGACACGCTGTCGAAGGTGCTGTCGGTGGCGACGGAGCGGCTGGGCTGCGCGTGGGGAGCGGTCGGTCACCTGAAGGGGGTGGCCGACACGCCCGAACTGCGCGCCGCGTTCAACGAGAACCTGCCGCGCATCACCGAGTTCTACACGCGCCAAGGGGCAGACAAGCGGCTCTACACCAAGTACAAGGCGATCGCCGCCAGCCCGTCCGCCGCCACCCTGAGCGCCCCGCGCCAGCAGGCGCTGTCGCACTGGCTGCGCGATTTCGTGCTGTCCGGCGCCGAGTTGCAGGGCGAGGCCAAGGCCCGCTTCGCCGGGATCCAGGAGCAGATGGCCGACCTGGGCCAGAAGTTCTCCGAGCATGTGCTCGACGCGACCGACAGCTTCACGCACTACGCC
>NZ_JAAFKF010000117.1 GCF_013299175.1 Sphaerotilus sp. | reverse complement strand
CGAGCCCAACGAGTCGCACTTCATCCAGCCAGACATTGCCGCGCAACTTCCCGATCTCGCCTTTCCCGGCGCACGGGTGAGCGTGCTGTCCCCTGCGCGCACGTTCTGGGAAAAGGCCACGCTGATGCACGTCGCTTGTCAGCGCGGCGAATTCGGCACCCAGGCCGAGCGGCTGTCCCGCCACTGGTATGACTTGGCACGGCTGGCGGCGCTGCCGCACGGGAACACCGCGCTGGCGGATCGCCACTTGCTGGCCGATGTCGTCCGGCACAAGAAGGTGTTCTACAGCACCGGGTACGCCCGGTACGACGATTGCCTGGTGGGTCAGTTGCGCCTGATTCCCGACGGTGCGGCCTTGGTGGCGCTGCAAGCCGACTTTCAGCACATGGTCGATGCAGGGATGTTCATCGGGGAGCCTCCGTCATTCGGCGCGATCGTCGATCGACTGCGGGCGCTGGAAACGCAGATCAATGCACCCGTGGCTCCGATTTCGCCAGACGCCCTCAGCCCGTCTGCCCCTCGGCCTCGCTCAGATTGAGCTGATAGAACTCATGCAGCTTCTGCTGCAACAGCCGCTTGTCGGGCAGTTGCGTCTGGTACTCGGCGATCAGCGCGGGCGACAGGCTGCGGCTGAGCGCGTACTCGACCACCTCGTCGTCCTTGCTCGCGCACAGCAGCACGCCAATGGCCGGGTTCTCGTGCGGCTTCTTCACGTCCCGGTCCAGCGCCTCCAGGTAGAACGACAGCTTGCCCAGGTACTCCGGCTCGAAGCGCCCCACCTTCAGCTCGATCGCCACCAGACAGTTCAGCCCGCGGTGGAAGAACAGCAGGTCGAGCGCGAAGTCCCGCCCGCCCACCTGCAGCGGCGATTCGGACCCGATGAAGCAGAAGTCGCGCCCCAGCTCCGTCAGAAAATCCCGCAGCCGCACCAGCAGGCCGCGGTGCAGATCGGCCTCGCTGTGCGGCTCAGGCAGGCCGAGGAACTCGACCATGTAGGCATCGCGGAACACCTGCTGCGCCTGTGGCTGCATTTGTGTCAGCAGTGCCGACACTTTTGGCGGCTGCAACACCACCCGCTCGAACAGCGCCGCCTTGAACTGTCGCTCCAGATCCCGGCTCGACCACCGCTCCTGCACCGCCATGCGCAGGTAGAACGCGCGCTCTTCGGGCCGCTTGCTCTGGCTCAGGATGATCAGGTTGTGTGTCCACGGCAGTTGCCGCACCAGCACCACGGCATCAGTCGCATCCCGGTACAGGTCATGGAACTGCCGCATCCGAAAGAGGTTGCGGCGCGTGAACCCACGCAGCCCCGGATGCGTCCGGGCGATGTGCGCCGCCAGTTGATCCACGACCCCATCGCCCCACTCCGCCGCCGCGATCTTGCGGCTGATGACGGCGCCAACCTGCCAGTACAAATCGATCAGCGCGGCATTGACCGTCTGCACCGCCCGTTGTCGAGCGGTGTCGATGAGCTGGACGATCTCGGTGAAACCGGCCTCCTCCAGCGGCGGCTCGCCAGCCGCGGTGGTGGGCGTACTCATGCCGACAGCCCCTCGATCATCTGCTTGATCCGATCCGTCGAACGCTTCAGATCCGCATCGATCTCCGCCAGCGACCGCGGCGGCTCGAACACATAGAAATGACGGTTGAACGGCACCTCGTAGCCCACCTTGGTCTTGTCGTGGTCGATCCACGCATCCGGCGCGTGCGGCAGCACCTCGCGCTCGAAATACGCCTGCACGTCCTCCGACAGCGGCACGTTCTCCGTGTCGCGCAGCGCCGCATCCGCCTGCGGCTTGCCCTTGAGCTTGCCTTTCTGCCCGAGCACGACCGCACCCGCCGCATCCCGCAACGGCCGCTCCACCGTGATCGTCCGGTACCCGAAGTCCTCGTTGCGGAAGATGCGCGAGACCGGCGCCTTCTTGCGCTGGCCACCCGCCGGCACCTCCGGCAGCCGATCCCCATCGGGCACCACCGACCGGCCCGCTTCGCGCCCGTCCGCGTCGAACACGGTGACGAGGTTCGCCTCCATGAACGCGCCGAACAGCCGCGTGATCTCGGCGATGTGGGCCTCGCTCAGTTCCTTGCGCTTCGAGCCGAGGCTCTTGCGCATCTTCTGCCAGAAGCCCGAGGCGTCGATGAGCTGCACCAGCCCCTGCCGGTCGTCCACCTTGCGGTTGCTGAGAATCCAGACGTAGGTGCTGATCCCGGTGTTGTAGAACATGTCCGTCGGCAGCGCGATGATGGCTTCGACCAGATCGTTTTCCAGCACATGCCGCCGGATCTCCGACTCGCCCGACCCCGCGCCACCCGTGAACAGCGGCGAGCCGTTCAGCACGATGCCAAGGCGGCTGCCGCCCTGCGCCGCCGGCCGCATCTTCGACAGCAGGTGCAGCAGGAACAGCAGCGACCCGTCCGACACCCGCGGCAGCCCCGGCCCGAAGCGCCCGGCGTGGCCCATGCCTTCATGCTCCTGGCGGATCTCCTTCTCGATCTTCTTCCACTCCACGCCGAACGGCGGGTTCGACAGCATGTAGTCGAAGGTCTTGCCGCGCAGCCCGTCCTCCGACAGCGTGTTGCCCAGCACGATGTTGCGGATGTCCTGCCCCTTGATGAGCATGTCGGCGCGGCAGATCGCCCAGGACTCGGCGTTCAGCTCCTGCCCGGACAGCGTCAGCCGGGCACCGGGGTTGATCGACTTCAGGTGCTCGTCCGCGACGGACAACATGCCGCCCGTGCCCGCCGTCGGGTCGTAGAGCGTGCGCACGGTGCCGGGGGTCTGCAGCGCGGCGTCGTCCTCGACGAACAGCAGGCCCACCATCAGCCGGATCACCTCGCGGGGCGTGAAGTGCTCGCCCGCCGTCTCGTTGGAGATTTCGGCGAACTTGCGGATCAGCTCCTCGAAGACCGTGCCCATCGCGGCGTTGTCCACCGTGTCGGGGTGCAGGTCGAGGTGGGCGAACTTCTCGGTGACGAGGTAGAGCAGCTTCGCCTTGTGCAGCCGCTCGACCACCGCCGCGAAGTCGAACCGCTCGAAGATGGCGCGCACGTCGGCCGAGAAGCCCTGGACATAGCTGTCAAGGTTGTCGCGCAGGTGGTCCTGGTCGCCCATGAGCTGCGGCAGGTCGAGCGCGGACGTGTTGTAGAAGCCGAGACCGGTCTTGCGCGTCAGGACCGAGCCGTACACCTTCTCGGGTTCGCTGAGCCGGTATGCCTGCAGCACCGCCGCCTTGGTCGGCGCCAGCACGCAGTCCAGCCGGCGCAGCACCGTGAAGGGCAGGATCACGCGGCCGTACTCGGACTGCTTGAAATCGCCGCGCAGCAGGTCGGCGACGGACCAGAGGAGGGCGGAGAGGTTCTGTGGGGTCGCAGACATCGTGGGGGGCATGGGGGAACAGCCGGCAGCGGGAACCCCCGATTATTCCGGTATGGCGTCCCCCCGCGACTGCCCGCGAAACGCGGAGGGCAAGACACCCGCCCAACGCTGGAACGCCCGCGCAAACGTCTTCTCGCTGCTGAAGCCCAGCAGCAGCGCGATCTGCTTGATGGGCTTGGGCGTGCGACTCAGCAGTTCCTTGGCGCGTGCGTAGCGCACCTCGTCCTTGAGCGCCTGCAGCGTCGTGCCTTCCAGACCGAGCTGTCGGTACAGGGTGCGCACCGACATGTGCAGCGCCGAAGCCAAGGCTTCCGCGTTGAGCATCAGCTCCGGCTGGCTGGTCAACAGTTCGCGCACCCGCTGCACCAGCAATTGCGCCGGCCGGTAGGGCCGCACCACCAGCGGCAGCGAGTGTTGCAACATCGCCTGCAGCGAGGTTTCGCTGCGCACCATCGGTCGGTCCAGGAACTCGCCGCGAAAGCTGAGGCTCGCCTGTCCCGCACCGAACCGCACCGGGCCGGGGAACAGCAGCCCGTAGACCCGGCTGTGCGGCGGTGTCTCGAACGGCAAAGCCATGTCGGCGAGCGGAATGTGCGCGTCAATGAACCAGCAGGCCAGCCCGTGCAGACCGCGTAGCATCGACATCACGCAGAACTCGCGCACAGGCCCCAGCGGCTGGTGTTCCTGCACCAGCACCCGTGCCAGTGCCCCGTCCACCTCCACCGACAGCGAGATCTCGTCCACCAGCAAGCCATGCAGCCGGCACCAGCGCCGCAGCGCCACCCCCAGCGTGGGGGCGGTCACGGCCGCGCGGGTCAACATGCCATACGTGCCCCAGCGCATGCGGCGCGAGAACCAGCCCAGGGCTTCATCGTCGAGTTCACGCATGGCCGCCTGTCCCAGCCATTCCAGTTGCCCAGCGGTGATGCGGGCATCGGGGTTGTCGAGCTGCTCGGGGCGGATGCGGGCGGCCAGCAAGGCCGCCGAAGGATCAACGCCATAGCGGGCGTAGGCATGCACGACGGCTTGAACGAAGGCAATCGGCGTCTCGGTGCGCAGGCTCAGCAGACGCCGCATCACTGCATCAGCCCATTTTTCAGCGCGTAGTAGGTCAACTCGCTGTTGGACGACAGCCCGAGCTTGCCCATCACCCGCGAGCGGTAGGTGCTGACGGTCTTGACACTGAGCGCCAGGTGGTCCGCGAGACGGCCGATCGTGGTGCCGCGGGCGAGCTGCAGAAAGACCTGGAATTCGCGGTCGGAGAGCTGGTCATGCGGCGGACACAGCGCCTCATCCCCCGCGCGGCTGGCGAGCTGATCGGCCACGGCAGGCGTCACGTAGCGGCGACCGCGGTGGACGGTGCGGATGGCGCGTGCGATCTCGGCCACCTCGCAGCCACGCCCCAGATACCCACGGGCACCCAGCCGCAGCAAGGTGATCGCGCAGTGGGTCTCGGGCGTCTGGCCCACCATCAGCACCGGCAAGCCCGGCCGCCGCAGCCGCAGCGCCCGCAGCACGTCCACCCCACAGTAGTCCTCGATCGACAGGTCCAGCACCACCACGTCGAGGTCTTCGCGCCCGGCCAGCATCTGGGCCTCGCGGCCATTCTCCGCTTCGGCAATGACCCGCAAGTCCACCTCCTTCGACAGGATGTGTCGCAGTCCGGCGCGGACGATGGCGTGGTCGTCGGCAAGGGCAATCTGGATCATGGTGTTCACTCCTTCGGTGGTTTTTTCTGGTGCCAAGAGAAAGTCTAGGCAATCATCTGGCGCATATCGTGCAAAAAGACACGCTTATTCCGCCTCGCACACTGAGTGGGGGTGGGCGTGTCAGAGTTGTCCTACGACCGATCGGGTGGCTGGCCGACCGCCGCGGGATGCCAGCCTGCCTAGCCTTGGCAGGCCGTCACTCTCGACGGTGACCCACACCGACAGGAGTTCTCCAATGCCCGCCCGCATGACCACGTCCACGCTGCTGCCGCTCACGTCCAACCAGGGTGTGCCGCTGTCCGACAACCAGAACTCGCTGCGGGCCGGTGCCCGCGGCCCGACGCTGATGGAGGATTTCCTGCTGCAGGAGAAGATCACCCACTTCGACCACGAGCGCATCCCCGAGCGGGTCGTCCACGCCCGCGGCTCGGCGGCCCATGGTCATTTCGAATGCACCCGCGACTGCTCGGACTGGACCCGCGCCGCCTTCCTGTCCCGCGTCGGCCAGCGCACGCCAGTGTTCACGCGGTTTTCCACCGTGGCAGGTGGCGCCGGTTCGGCCGACACGCCCCGTGACGTGCGCGGTTTTGCGGTCAAGTTCTACACCGAGGAGGGCAACTTCGACCTCGTCGGCAACAACATCCCGGTGTTCTTCATCCAGGACGCGATCAAGTTCCCCGACCTTGTCCACGCCGTGAAGATGGAGCAGGACCGGGGTTATCCACAGGCGGCGTCGGCACACGACACCTTCTGGGACTTCATCTCGCTGATGCCCGAGTCGATGCACATGGTGCTGTGGGCGATGAGCGACCGCACGATTCCGCGTTCGCTGCGCATGATCGATGGCTTCGGCGTCCACACCTTCCGGCTGGTGGATGCGCAAGGGGTGTCGCGCTTCGTCAAGTTCCACTGGCGCGCGGCGCTGGGCGTGGCCTCGACGACCTGGGACGAGGCGGTGAAGATCGCAGGCGCGGACCCGGATTACCACCGCCGCGACCTGTGGGAGTCGATCGACCGGGGTGATTTTCCGGCGTGGGAGCTGGCGCTGCAGGTGTTCGACGAGGAGACCGCCGCGTCCCTGCCCTTCGACGTGCTGGATGCGACCAAGCTGATCCCGGAGGAGCTGGTGCCGCTGCAGGTGGTGGGCCGCATGGTGCTGGACCGCAACCCGGACAACTTCTTCGCCGAGACCGAGCAGGTGGCGTTTTGCCCGGCACACCTGGTGCCGGGGATCGACCTCAGCGACGATCCGCTGCTGCAGGGACGGCTGTTCTCGTACACCGACACGCAGCTCAGCCGGCTCGGCGGCCCGAACTTCCACCAATTGCCGATCAACCAGCCGCGCTGCCCGTTCCACAACTTCCAGCGCGATGCCGTGATGCAGACTGCGGTACCGCAGGGGCGCGTGAACTACGAGCCGAACTCGCTGGCCCCGGACGGCCCGCGTGCGTCCCCCGAGCGCGGCTTCACGACTTGGCCGGCACCGACCACTGGCACGAAGGTGCGCCAGCGATCCGAGACGTTTGCCGACCACTACTCGCAGGCGCGGCAGTTCCTCGCCTCGCTGACGGCACCGGAGCAGCGGCACACCGTGATGGCGCTGGCCTTCGAGCTGAGCAAGGTCACGGTGCCGGCGATTCGCACGCGGGTATTGGGGCACCTGGCGGTGATCGACGAGGGCTTGGCGGCGGCGGTGGCCGAACGGCTGGGCCGACCCGCCCCGGCCGCCGACGCCCGCCCGCCGGTGGCCACGGCCCCGCAGGATCTGCCGCCCTCCCCGGCGCTGAGCCAGCTCGCCAGCCGGGCCGGCACCTTGACCGGACGCCACCTCGCCGCGCTGCTGGCCGAGGGCGCGGACGGCGTGCTGCTGACCGCCCTGCAGCGCACCCTCGCCAAGGCGGGCGCCCGGCTGACGCTGGTGGCCGAGAAGATCGAGGGGGTGCGCCTGGCCGATGGCAGCGCGCAACCCGCCGATCAGGCGCTGGCGGGGGCACCGTCCTGCCTGTTCGATGCGGTGGTGGTCATCGGCAGTGAAAACGGCATCGCCCCGCTGCTGACCCACCCTGCCGCGCTGGACTGGCTGCGCGATGCATGGCGGCACCTGAAGGTGATCGGGCTGGACGCGGCCGGCACGCTGCTGGCGCACGCGGCGGGCCTGCCGACCGACGAGGCGGTGGTGGCCGTGGCCAAGCGCAAGGGCATCGAGACCTTTGCGCAGATGGCCGCCAAGGGCAAGCACCACGCCCGCGAGGGCGCGCCCGGCACCGACTGCTGACGGTGCATCGCCCGCCGCAGGTCAGGCGTTCACGTCCACGACGACCCGCCCGCGGACCTTGCCGGCCAAGATATCCACAGCCGCCTGCGGTGCCTCGGCCAAGGTGATCGTGCGGGTCATCGACGCGAGCTTGCTGCGGTCCAGGTCCGCCGCCAGCCGCGCCCATGCCTGCTGCCGGCGACCGATCGGGCACATCACCGAATCCACGCCCAGCAGCCGCACGCCACGCAGGATGAACGGGGCCACGCTTGTGGATAAGTCCATCCCCTGCGCCAATCCGCAGGCTGCGACCGCACCGCCGTAGCGCGTTTGCGCCAGTGCATTCGCCAGCGTGTGCGAGCCGACCGAATCGACGACACCGGCCCAGCGTTCCTTCTGCAGCGGCTTGCCGGCTGTGGATAACCCGGTGCGATCGAGGATATCCACAGCCCCGAGCGCCCGCAGATAGTCGGCTTCATCGAGCTTGCCCGTGGACGCCACCACCCGGTAGCCCAGGCCGCTCAGCAGCGCAATCGCCACGCTGCCCACGCCACCGCTCGCACCCGTGACCAGGATCTCGCCACTGTCCGGCCGCACGCCCGCGTCTTCGAGCGCCATCACGCACAGCATCGCCGTGTAGCCCGCCGTGCCGATCGCCATCGCTTCGGCTGTGGATAACTCGGCGGGCAGCGCGATCAGCCAGTCGCCCTTGAGCCGCGCTTTCTGCGACAGGCAACCCCAGTGCGTTTCACCCACGCCCCAGCCATTGTGGATAACTCGGTCGCCCACCGACCAGCGCGGGTCTGTGGATAACTCGACCGTTCCCGCCCCGTCGATGCCCGGCACCATCGGCCACTGGCGCACGACCGGGCTGCGGTTCGTCAGCGCGAGGCCGTCCTTGTAGTTGATCGTCGAGTGGGCGACACGCACGACGACATGGGCCTCGCCGGTGTGCGCCACCAGCTCGTCGTCGGTCAGGTCGTCGCGCAGACGGGCTGCGAAAGCGCCGTCGGTCTTGGTGAGGTACAGGGCGGTGAAGGACATGGAGGGTCTCCGGTGGTCGCTGGTGGACTGCAGCCGAAGATTGAACCATGGCCCTCCCCGCCCGTCTGTCACGCGGGTTCAGCCGTGCGCTGTGCCGCTCATTGGCAGGAGAAGTTCGCCGCCAGCTCCAGGCTGCCGCTGCCCTTGTACTTCGCGACCTTCGGGTAGGCGCACAGCGGACGGGTCCGCGTGGCCGCCCAGCCGGCCGGCACTTCCGCGTTGACACCGCCGGCATTGCCCGTGCCGCGCGCGGTGGCGATCACCGCGTCCGGCGCCTTGCCCTGCTCGACCCACTGGACCAGCGGCGTGAGCATGTCGAACTGGTCGGTGGCGGGACCGCCCGAGCAGTGGTTCATGCCCGGCACGCCATAGAGGCGGGCGAAGTTGCTGGCATCGCCGTCGTTGGCGCTGGCCAGGTTCTTGATCCAGGTGACCGAGTCATCGTAGGAGAACACCGCGTCGCTGACCCCGTGGTAGACCATCACCTTGGCGCCCCGGTTCTTCAGCACCGACAGATTCGACGGGTTCGGCGGCGTCATGAAGTCCATGCCGGAGACCGCGTAGGTGGCGCTGGTGGCGGTGATGCCGGCGGCCAGCGCGTCGATCGAGGCGGTCAACGGGTTGGCGAGGAACGCGGGCGTGGCGTTGAACACGACGCCGGCCGCCAGAGGGTCCAGCGCCAGCGAGTTGACGAACTCCCACGTCGCCCAGCCGGTCCCGGAGATCCCGGCGTCGAAGGGGAAGGTGTTGTAGACCGCGCTGCCGGTACTGGTGCGGGCGCCTGCGTGGATGTTGGTCAGGACATCCTTCTGCAGCGCGGTCAGGCAGGTGCCATCACGCGCACCGCTGCAGGTGGGCACATCGTCGGCCAGGCTGAACGCCTTCTGGCAGGCGGCGGTGTCCGAGACGATGCCGTCAGCGGCGCTGTCCAGCGCGTCGCACTTGGCCAGGATGCGGCCGGCGATCATCGTGCGCTCGGCGGGGGTGAAGGCGGTGGACAGGTCGGCGATCGTGGAGCCGTTGGCCACGGTCGTCGCGCCGACGGTGTAGGCCCGTGCGTATTGCTGGGCGCCCCAGATCTGCGAGACCGCGGCCTTGGGCAGGTTGTAGCCCGGCGCGCCGGCCAGGAAACCGTCGTACTCCTCGGCCAGCCGGCTCGTGGCCACCAGCGTGTGGCGCCCGCCGTTGGAGCAGCCGCCGAAGTAGGAGCGGTCCGGCGTGCGGCCATAGGCGGCCTTGACCAGCGCCTTGGCCATCGGGGTGAGCTTGGCGGCGGCCTGGTAGCCGTAGTCCAGACGCGCTTGGGGTTCGAAGCCGAAGGCCGCCGTCTGTGCGCCCGTGTGGCCAGCGTCGGAGCTGATGACCGCGAAGCCCTGCAGCAGCGCGTGGGTGTTGGGGCCGCCGCCGGTTGCGCCGGTGGCGGTGACGACACTGCCGTCGAGGCCGCCATTGCCCTGGTAGAAGAACCGGCCGCTCCACGCCTGGGGCAGGCGCATCTCGAAGCCAATCGCGTAGGTCAGCCCGTCGCTGCCGGTGCGCGAGCCGAGCTTGCCGGTGACGAGGCAGTGTTCGGGGACCGGAGTGCCGGCCAGGGTGAGCGTGCCGGCGGCCACGGTGGCGGCGCTGGCGATGGTGACGCCGGCATAGGTGAAGCCGGTCAGGCTGGCGCAGGCGGCCGAGAGCGTGCCCGCCTGGGCGGCCGAGAGCTGGGGCAGGGCCGTGGGGGTCGCGGCCGTGTCGTCACCGCCGCCACAGGCCACCAAAGCCGCTGCTGCGGCCACCGCTGAACAGGCCATGAGGGGCCGGTGACTGAAGAATCCGCGCATGGTGTCTCCTGATGCGTCTGTCGATAACTACTTAATCTAATTAAGTAAAAGTGCAACCGAATCGGTGAATTCCCTCGGATTGCTACACTGCCCCATGCCCCACACCAAGCGCCCTCTTTCGGAACTCACCCCCCAGGGCGGCCTGGAGGAGCGGGGTATCCACGACCTGTTCGGCTACCAGCTCGCGCAGGCGCGGATCGTCACCGACGAGGTGTTCGAACGGGTGGTGAGCGGGCCGCTGGGGCTGCGGCCGGTGGAGTTCACGATCCTGCAGTTGGTGAAGGAAAACAGCGGCGTCACGCCGTCCAAGCTGGCCAAGGCGCTGGCGATGACGGCCCCGGCGATCACGACCTGGCTCGACCGCATGGCCCAGCGCGGCACGCTGCTGCGCGAACGCAGCAGCACCGACCGGCGCGCACAGTCGCTGCACGTCACGCCCGAGGGCGAACGGCTCGTCTCGCAGGCGCTGGCGCTGCTGCTGCAGACCGAGCGGGCGCTGCTGGCGGGGTTGTCGGAAGGGGAGCGGCAGATCCTGCTGGAGCTGCTGCACAAGGTGGCGTGCGCTCGGGCGCGTTGAGGCGTTGCGGTTGATGCTGCTCACCAAGATCGGCGGAAGGGGTCAGGTGTACGAATGAGCAGCCATGTTCATGCGTGCCTGGCGCGAGCACAGGGGCATGACCCTGCAG
>NZ_JAAFKF010000116.1 GCF_013299175.1 Sphaerotilus sp. | reverse complement strand
GCGGGTGTAGGCGCCGGTCATCAGGTTGTCCTCGATGCTCAGGTGCGCGAAGCAGTGCCGGCCTTCCATGACCTGCACCACCCCGCGGTTGACCATGTCGGAGGTGGAGAGTTTCTCGATGCGCTCTCCGCGCAGCTCGATCGAGCCTTTGGTGACATCGCCGCGCTCGCCGGCCAGCAGGTTGCTGATGGCCCGCAGCGTGGTCGTCTTGCCCGCGCCGTTGCCCCCGAGCAAGGCCACGACCTTGCCTTCGGGCACCTGCAGGGACACGCCCTTGAGCACGAGGATCACATGGTTGTAGATCACCTCGATGCCGTTGACGTTCAGGAGAATGTTCGGAGTGCTCATGGGGCGTGTCACCAGGGTTTCAGATCACGTCAGACCAGGGCTCAGGACTGGCAGTCTTCCGGCTTGCGGCGCTCGATCTTCTTCTCGGCGGCGTACTTGTCGGCCGCGGCACGCACCATCGGCTTGAGGATCATGTCGTCGGCCTGCAGCCAGTCGGAGGTGAAACCCCACTTCTTGCCGTCCCAGGTGTGGACGCGCACCCAGCCGGCGCCGACGTGGTCCATGCAGCTCGTCGAGACCGGGCGCATCACGCCCGCGAAGCCCAGGCCGTCGAGCTTCTTCTGGTCGAGGGCCAGGTTCTCCAGGCCCCAGCGGACCTGTTCGCCCGTCATGACCTTGCCCTTGCCGAAGCGTTCCTGGGCGCGCTTGACGCCCTCGACACCCAGCATGGCCGACATCATTCCGCGCATGTAGAGCACCGAGCCAACCTCGTCCTTCGGGCCGGTGCCTTCGCCCTTGCCGTGGACCTTGGTCAGGATGTCCTGCACGACCTTGGCTTCCGGCTGCGCGCCGTGCTGCATGGCGGCGGCGTTGTAGCCCTTGGCGGCTTCGCCCACGTCCTTCACGTCCGGCTCGGCGCCGGCCCACCACACGCCGTACATCTTCTCGCGCGGGTAGCCGGTGGCGACCGCTTCCTTCAACGCGGTCGAGTTCATCACGCCCCAGCCCCAGAGCATCACGTAGTCAGGCTTGCTCTGGCGGATTTGCAGCCAGGTGGACTTCTGCTCCACGCCGGGCGCCGTCACCGGCAGCAATTGCAGCTCGAAGCCGTGGGTCTTGGCGCGTTCCTGGATCAGCGGGATCGGCTCCTTGCCGAACGGCGAGTCGTGGTAGACGAGGGTGATCTTCTTGCCCTTGAGGTTGGCGAGGCCGCCTTCCTTCTTGCCGATCTGCTGGATCAGCGCGTCGGCGGCGATCCAGTAGGTGCCCAGCAGCGGGAAGTTCCACTTGAACACGCCGCCGTCGGCCGATTCGCTGCGGCCATAGCCTGCGGTGATGAGCGGGATCTTGTCGCCGGGCGCTTTCTCGGTCAGCGCGAAGGTGATGCCGGTGGACAGCGGCTGGAACACGGTCGCGCCCTTGCCCTTCATGCGCTCGTAGCACTCGACGCCGCGGTCGGTGGCGTAGCCGGTCTCGCATTCCTCGAACGTGAGCTTCACGCCACCCAGGCCATTGGTCGCGTTGACCAGCTTCAGGTAGTCCACATAGCCGTTGGCGAAGGGGACGCCGTTGGGGGCGTAGGGACCGGTGCGGTACACCAGCACCGGGAAGAACTGTTCCTTGGTCTCGGCGAAGGCGGTCGGCGCGGCCAGCGAGCCGGCCACGGCGGCCAGGATGGAGGCAGCGAGGGCGAGGGACTTGAGTTTCATGGAAGTCTCCGGTTCAGCGGTGGTGGTGGAGTGAATCAGTGCAGGATCAATGCGGGAAGGGCCACAGGCGCAGCTTTTCCTTGCCGATGGACCACAGGCGGGCCAGCCCGTGCGGCTCGACGATGAGGAAGAACACGATCAGTGCGCCGAAGATCATCGAGGTCATGTGGGCGGCCAGCGCGGTGTCGATGGGGATGCCGAACAGTTGCGGCACGTTGTCCAGGAAGATCGGCAGCAGCACGATGAAGGCCGCGCCGAAGAAGCTGCCCATGATCGAGCCGAGTCCGCCGATGATCACCATGAACAGCAACTGGAACGAGCGGTCGATCGAGAACGCTGCCGGCTCCCACGAACCCAGGTGGACGAAGCCCCACAGCCCGCCCGCCACGCCGACGATGAAGCTCGACACGGCGAAGGCGCTGAGCTTGGCCTGGACCGGGCGGATGCCGATGACGGAGGCCGCCACGTCCATGTCGCGCATGGCCATCCACTCGCGGCCGATGTTGCCGCGCACGAGGTTCTTGGCCATCAACCCGAACACGCACAGGAAGGCCAGGCAGAACAGGTACTTCTGCACCGGCGTCTCGATGGGCATGCCCAGCACCTGCAGGCCCGAGACGCTGACCGAACCCGAGGACGAATCGAGCGTGAACCACTTGATGCGCAGGAAGCTCCAGTCGATGAAGAACTGCGCCGCCAGCGTGGCCACGGCGAGGTACAGCCCCTTGATGCGCAGCGACGGGATGCCGAACAGCACGCCCAGCACCGTCGAGCACGCACCCCCCAGCAGCAGCGCCGGGATCAGCGGCATGCCGTCGATGCGCAGGAAGAAGTTGTAGGCCGCGTAGGCGCCGACCGCCATGAACCCGCCGGTGCCGAGCGAGATCTGGCCGCAGTAGCCCACCAGGATGTTCAGCCCGAGCGCAGCGAGCGACAGGATCAGGAAGGGGATCAGCACGGCGCGGAAGGTGTATTCCGACGCCAGGAAGGGCACGGCGATCGCAGCAAAAGCGATCAGCGCCAGGACGCCGAGGCGGTCCTGCGTGATCGGGAAGATCTGCTGGTCCGAGCGGTAGCTGGTCTTGAACTGGCCGTTCTCACGGTAAAGCATGAAGGTGTCTCCGTGTTTCTTGTGGTGGTCAGACGCGGTCGATGATCTTTTCGCCGTACAGCCCTTGCGGACGCACCAGCAGGAAGACCAGCGCCAGGGCGTAGGCAAACCAGATCTCGATGCCGCCGCCGACCATCGGGCCGATGTAGACCTCCGACAGCTTCTCGCCGACACCGATGATCAGCCCGCCGATGATGGCGCCCGGCACCGAGGTCAGCCCGCCCAGGATCACCACCGGCAGCGCCTTCAGGGCCACCAGCGACAGCGAGAACTGCACGCCGAGCTTGGAGCCCCAGATGATCCCGGCGACCAGCGCCACGAAGCCCGCCACCGACCAGACGATGACCCAGATCCGGTTCAGCGGAATGCCGATGGACTGTGCGGCCTGGTGGTCATCGGCCACCGCACGCAAGGCGCGGCCGGTCGAGGTGTACTGGAAGAACGCCGCCAGCACCGCCACCATCGTCGCGGCGATCAATGCGGCATACAGGTCTTCCGAACCGACCAGCACACCGCCTTGGAACACGTTTTCCAGCAGAAAGATCGGGTCTTTCGGCAGGCCCACGTCGATCTTGTAGATGTCCGACCCGAAGAGCGTCTGGCCGGCGCCGTCGAGGAAGTAGGTGATGCCCAGCGTGGCCATCAGCAGCGTGATGCCCTCCTGGTTCACCAGCTTGCCCAGCACGTAGCGTTCGATCACCCAGGCCACGATGACCATCACGCCCATCGCGCCGATGAAGGCCAGGAGGTTGCCGAGGGTCTTGCTCTCGATGTGCAGCAGGTGCGGAATCCATTCGGCGAACCGCGCCATGGCGAGGGCCGCGAACAGCACCATCGCCCCTTGCGCGAAGTTGAAGACGCCCGACGCCTTGAAGATCAGCACGAAGCCGAGTGCGATCAGTGAATACAGCATGCCTGTCATCAGGCCGCCGATGAGTGCTTCGAGGAAAAATCCCATGTCAGTGCTCCCGTGACCGTGGCGTTCAGTGGCTGGTGCCGAGGTAGGCACTGATCACGTCTGGATTGGCGCGCACCTCGTCGGGCGTGCCATCGCCGATCTTCTTGCCGTAGTCCAGCACCACCACGCGGTCGGAGATGTCCATCACCACGCCCATGTCATGCTCGATCAGCACGATCGTGGTGCCGAACTCCTCGTTGATGTCGAGCACGAAGCGGCACATGTCCTGCTTCTCCTCGACGTTCATGCCGGCCATCGGCTCGTCCAGCAGCAGCACCTGCGGCTCCATCGCCAGCGCGCGGCCCAGGTCCACGCGCTTCTGCAGGCCATACGGCAGCCGCCCGACCGGCGTCTTGCGGAACGCCTGGATTTCGAGGAAATCGATGATGTGCTCGACGAACTCGCGGTGCGCTTCCTCTTCGCGGGCGGCGGCCCCCCAGCGGATGGCCTGCTGGAAGAGGTTGGTCTTCATCTTCAGGTTG
This sequence comes from Sphaerotilus sp., assembly GCF_013299175.1. GTDB lineage: Bacteria > Pseudomonadota > Gammaproteobacteria > Burkholderiales > Burkholderiaceae_C > Sphaerotilus. The sequence continues at coordinate 6,654 of NZ_JAAFKF010000116.1, read as the reverse complement.
CGGCCGGTCATGAGGTTGTCGATCACGCTCATGCCCTTGAACAGCGCCAGATTCTGGAAGGTGCGCGCCACGCCCATCTCGGCGACCTGCCGGCTGTTCATGTGGCTGAAGGTCTGGCCGCGGAAGCTGATCTTGCCTTCCTGCGGGGTGTAGACGCCGTTGATGCAATTCAGCATCGAACTTTTTCCCGCGCCGTTCGGCCCGATGATGGCCCGCACCTCGTGCTCGCGCACGTTGAAGCTGATGTCGGTCAGCGCCTTGACGCCGCCGAAGCGCAGGCTGATGTTGGCCACGTCGAGGATGACCTCGCCGATTTTCTTGCCAGTGTCGATCGTGGACATTTATGCGGCCCTCCGGACAGCGGGGAAGGTCTTGGTGTCGAGGATCTGCAGCGTGGCCGAGACGCTGCCGCTGCGGCCGTCCTCGAACTTCACGGCGATCTCCATGAACTGCTCGGTCTTGCCGCCGTAGAGCGCGTCGATCAGCACCGCGTACTTGTCGGCGATGGCGCCGCGCTTGACCTTGCGGGTGCGGGTCATCTCGCCGTCGTCGGCGTCGAGTTCCTTGTGCAGCACGAGGAAGCGGTGGATCTGGCTGCCGGCGAGCATCTCGTCCTGCGCCAGATCGGCGTTGGTCTGCTCGACGCACTCGCGCATCATCGCCAGCACCTCGGGCTTGCCCGCGAGGTCCGCGTAGCCTGCGTAGGGCAGGTTGCGCCGCTCGGCCCAGTTGCCGACCGCTTCCATGTCGATGTTGATGAAGGCGCACACCCGGTCGCGCCGGTCGCCGAAGGCCACCGCCTCCTTGATGAACGGGAAGAACTTCAGCTTGTTCTCGACGTACTTCGGGGCAAACATCGCGCCGTCGTGGACACCCCCCTGGAGCCGGCCGACATCCTTGGCGCGGTCGATGATCTTCAGGTGGCCGTGCGCGTCGATGAAACCGGCGTCGCCGCTGTGGTACCAGCCGTCCTTGGTCAGCACCTCTTCGGTGGCCTTGGGGTTCTTGTAGTACTCCTTCAGCAAGCCCGGCGACTTGATCATGATCTCACCCGAGTCCGCCAGCCGGATCTCCACGCCGTCACACGGCACGCCCACCGTGTCGGCGCGTGCTTCATGGTCGGGCTGCAGGCAGACGAACACGGCGGTCTCGGTCGAGCCGTAGAGCTGCTTGAGGTTGACGCCGATCGAGCGGTAGAAGGTGAACAGGTCCGGGCCGATCGCCTCGCCCGCCGTGTAGGCCACGCGCACCCGGCTCAGGCCGAGCGAGTTGCGCAGCGGGCCGTAGATGCTCAGGTCGCCCAGCTTGTACTTCAGCTTGTCCAGCAGGCCGACCGGCTTGCCGTCCATCAGCGCCGGGCCGACCCGCTTGGCCAGCGCCATGAAGGACTTGAACAGGCCCTTCTTCAGCGCACTGGCGTCTTCCATGCGGATGGTGACGCTGGTCAGCAGCCCCTCGAACACCCGCGGCGGGGCGAAGTAGTAGGTCGGGCCGATCTCCTTCAGGTCGATCGTCACGGTCGCGGCCGACTCGGGGCAGTTCACCACGTAGCCGCACACCAGCCACTGCGCGTAGCTGAAGATGTTCTGGCCGATCCAGGCCGGCGGCAGGTAGGCGAGCACCTCTTCGCTGCTGGTCAGCTTGTCGAAGGTGGCCCCGGCCTGCGCACGGTCGGTCAGCGAGCCGTGGGTGTGGACGACGCCCTTGGGGTTGCCGGTGGTGCCGGACGTGAAGAACATCGAGGCCACGTCCTCCGGGCGCACCGTCTCGATCGACTTCTCGAAGAAGTTGGCGTTCTGGCGCCCGTAGGCGTCTCCGGCGGCGAGCAGCTCATCGACCGATGCCAAGCCCGGCTCGCTGTACTTGCGCAGGCCGCGCGGGTCGTCGAACCAGATGTGCGCGAGCTGCGGGCACTGGGCGCGGATCTCCAGCAGCTTGTCCACCTGCTCCTGGTCCTCGACCACGGCGAAGGCGACCTCGGCGTTGTTGAGCGGGAAGACACACTCGGGTCCGGTGGCGTCCTGGTACAGCGGGATCGGGATCGCGCCCAGGCTCTGCGCTGCCAGCATGGTCATCGTCAGGCGCGGGCGGTTGTCGCCGATCACCACGATGTGCTGACCGCGCTGCAGGCCCGCCGCAGCCAGGCCACCGGCCATGCGGCGCACCTGTGCGGCCAGCGCCGACCAGCTCAGGGTCTGCCAGATGCCGTATTCTTTTTCTCTCAGGGCCGGCGCGTCGGGTCGGCGCTGGGCATGGTCCAGCAGCAGGCGCGGGAATGTCGTGGTCACGACGCGTCTCCTCGGGTGATGGGGCAAGGAAGGCAAGGGGGAAGTGCGGAACAGTGCATCGTGGGCACCAGGTCAATGGCTTCGGGGCCGGTTCGTTATGTGCTGCATCGTAGGATTCAGTTTGACGTTAGGTTGTCGGTCTGACGACAATCCTAGGGTGACTCCCAAGCGGAGTTTCCCGCCCTTGTCGGCACAGCCGGTGCTGGAGTCCTCTGCATGAGCCTGATTGCGCTGCGCGAGCGTTCGCGTGTCCCCACCGCCACCGAGATCGACCAGATCCCCTGGCTGTCGCAACTCTCGGCGGCCCACCAGTCGCTGGCGCTGCGCTCGCTGCGGGTGGTGCAGGCGGATGTGGGCGAGCAGGTCTGCCGCATCGGCCGGCCGGCGTCGTACTGGTTCGGCGTCATCGACGGGCTGCTGAAGATGAGCAGCGACAACATCATGGGCACGCCGATCACCTTCACCGGGGTGCCGCCCGGTGCCTGGTTCGGCGAGGGCACGCTGCTCAAGGGCGAACCCTACCGCTACAACATCGAGGCGCTGCGGCGCACGCTGGTGGCGGGGGTGCCGGTGGAGGTGTTCCATGACCTGCTGGAGCAGAGCCTGCCGTTCAACCGCTTCGTGCTCAACCAGCTCAACGAGCGGCTGGGCCAGTTCATCGCCGCCCGCGAGATCGACCGCATCAACGACCCGGATTCGCGGGTGGCGCGCAACCTCTCGGCGCTGTTCCATCCGGTGCTGTACCCAGGGGTCGGCGAGGTCTTGCGCATCACGCAGCAGGAGCTGGGCTACCTGGTCGGGCTGTCGCGCCAGCGGGTCAACGAGGCGCTCAAGGTGCTGCAGGCGCGGGCGCTGATCCGCATCGAGTACGGCGGGCTGCGCGTGCTCGATCTGGCGGGGTTGCGCTGTTACGGTTCACCGGGTTCCTGAGCCGCGGTGCGGGCGTCAAGTTCAACCGACCGGCGCCGACAACGACGGTGAACCCGTGTCCGATGGGTTCACCGTGCGCGCGGGCAGGGAGTCGGGTTCCGCGCAGACCGAATCCGCATGCCGCGTTGTCGTGTGTTGTCCTGGTGGAGTGGTCTGCTGGCGGTGTGGCTGCTGCTGTGGAGCGGTGCGGCCGTGGCGGGCGTGGCGCGGCTGGACACGCGCCAGACCGAGATCGATGTGTGGCCGCTGGTGTCGGCGGTGCAGGAGGCGCACCCGGTCTGGACGCTGTCCGAGGCGCTGGAGCACCAGGCCGAGGCCCGCCCGCCGACCGTGCCGACGTCGAATTTCGGTGAATTCCCGGGTGTCGCCTGGCTGTTCTGGTCGGTGGAGGTCGCCCCGGAGGCGGCGGGTGACTGGTTGCTCGACATCGGCTATGCCTCGCTCGACCATGTGGACCTGCAGGTGCTGCGGGTGGGCGAGCCGACGGTGGTGATCCGCAACGGCGATTGGGTGCGGCTGTCCGAGCGGCCCTTGCCGACGCGCACCCACGTCATGCCGCTGCGGTTGATGCCGGGGCGCTACACCCTGGTGCTGCGGGTCGAAACCTCGGGCAGCATGATCGTGCCGCTGCGGCTGGCGGCGCCCCAGCAGCGGCAGTTCCGCGAAGAGCGCATCCAGATGCTGCAAGGGCTGGCCACGGGCGTGGTGCTGTCGCTGCTGGCCTACAGCCTGGCGCAGTGGTACAGCCTGCGCGACCGCATGTTTGCCTACTACGGGCTGGGCGTGGGCGGGGTGGGCGTGTTCCAGTTCGCGTTCCAGGGCATGGGGATGCAGCACGTCTGGGGCGAGCACCTGTGGGTGTCGGTGCTGCTTCCACCGGTGTGCATCCTGCTGGGTATCCTGGGCACGTTCTTGTTCATCGACCGGGCGCTCGACATCCGCAGCCTGTCGCCGCGGCTGTCCAAGGGGATGCGGCTGGGGGCGCTGGTGTGCGCGGCCACCTTGGGGCTGCTGCTGGTCGGTGCGATCAGCTACCGCGATGGCCAGCAGGCGGCCAAGGTGCTGGGGCAGTTGCCGACGGTCCTGGCGCTGCCGATCGCGTGGCGGCGCTGGCGGGAGGGCGACCGGGCCGCCGGCTACATCCTGGTGGGCTGGAGCGTCTACACGGCCGGGGTGGTGGGGCTGGCGCTGCTCATCAGCGGGCGCATTCCGGCCACCCTGGTCACGCTGCATGTCTTTCAAGTGGCCTCGCTGACCGAGATGGTGATGTGGCTGGTGGTGGTGGGCATCCGGGTGGACGACCTGCGCCGTGCCGCCGAGCGCGACCGCCACGACGGCGAACGCCTGCGCCGGCTGGCCGACACCGACGCGCTGACCGGGGCGCTGAACCGGCGTGGCTTGCAGGCGGCGGCGCTGCCCATGCTGCAGCGGGCACGCACGCACAGTCTGGTCGGGGTCTACCTGCTCGACCTCGATGGCTTCAAGCCCGTCAACGACCAGCATGGCCACGCGGTCGGCGATGCCGTGCTGGTCGAAGTCTGTGCCCGGCTGGGCGCGCAGGTGCGGCAGGCTGACCGGGTGGCCCGCCTCGGCGGCGACGAGTTCGTGGTGCTGGTCAGCGAGCTGCGCGATGAGGCGGCCGCACGGCGCATCGGCGAAAAGCTGCTGCAGGCGCTGCAATCTCCGGTGGTGGTGGAGTCGCTGCAGTGCCGCATCGGCGCGACGATCGGCTATGCACTGGCGCCCGGCGATGGCCGTGATTTCGACCGCCTGCTCACCCTGGCCGATCAGGCGATGTACGCGGGCAAGCAGGCGGGCAAACAGCAGATCCGCCGTGCGACAGCGGGTTGATGGTGGATGTCAGCCCGCCAGTGTCTCGACCTCGAAGCCGACGAGGTTGCGCGCTGCTCGGCTGAACTCCACCCCGATCAGGTGGACGGGTTCACCTCGACCGCGGTACTTGTCTGCGTAGCCCAGCGCCTTGATCTGCTGCAGCGCCTCGCCCTTGGCGGCGTGCTCGACCACCTTGAACTCGAAGACGAAGACTTGGCCGTTGAACAGGAGGGCCATGTCGATGCGGCCGTGGTTGGTCGAGTCCTCCAGCCGGATGTCGAGGCCGAGCGCGGCGAAGTGGCTGTAGAAGACGCTGGCGTAATGGCCTTCGAAGCCAGCCAGCGGGTTGTTGCGGTACCAGTCGTGCGGGATGCTGGCGAACAGGGCACGCAGCAGCGGCTCCATCGCCGGCACGTCGCCGCGTTCGAGCACTTCAATGAGGTGGTTCTGGTTGTCGAACGACACCTGTGCCGGCACGCCATAGCCCTGCAGCAGTGCTGCGTTGAGGCTGGATTCGACCTCCCGGTTCGGATAACCCAGCGTGTAGACCCAACGGCCTGGCACCCGCTCGCTGGTCGATTGCAAGGTCAGGTAGCCGGTCTGGAACAGCAGCGCCTCGGGTTCGATCCGGTCCACGTCGAAGCTCGACAAGAGGCTCAAATTGCTGTGCAGGCGGTTGAGGTCGGGGGTGAAGAAACGCCGCTGGGTCAGCAGATCGACCAGGAAAGTGGGGGTGCCGGTCTCGAACCAGTAGGGTTCGAAAGTCCGGTTCTCGAACAGCAGCAGCAGGTCGAAGGGGTTGTAGACGCCGGTGCCACCCCAGTTGTAGCCGTTGTACCAGCGGCGGATCTCGTCGCGGTCGAGTCCGGGCAGCTCGGCGGCAAACACGGTGTTCACATCGACATCGGTGTAGCCGCACAGGGCGCTGTGGCGGGGATCGAGCGTGATGTCGCGCAGGTGGTTCAGGCCGGAGAAGAGGCTGACCTTGCTGAACTTGGACACGCCGGTCAGGAAGACGAATTTCAGGTGTTCGTCGCTGTCCTTGAGCACCGAGTACAGGTTTTTCAGCCCTTCTCGCATGGCCAGTGCCGCGGCCGGGTCGGTGATGTTGTCGAGGATGGGCTTGTCGTACTCATCGACCAGCACGACCACGGTGGCGCCTTGCTGGCGATGGGCCTGCTCGATCAGGTCGGCCAGGTCGTCGGCCACGTCGTCCGGGTCGATTTCCGCCGGCCGTGGCAGACCCAGGTCCACCCGGCTGCGGCGCAGGAGGCCACGGATGCGCCGGTCCAGTTCGGCGCGGCCGTGCAGCACGCTGCCGCCGAAGCTGATGCGGATGACCGGGTGGCGTTTCGACCAGTCCCAGCGGGTGTCGGCGGCGAGTCCCTCGAACAGCGGCCGGTTGCCTTCGAACAGCTCCTTGAAGGTGTCCACCAGCAGGCTCTTGCCGAAGCGGCGCGGGCGGCTGAGGAAAAACGCCTTGCCCGACGATTCGATCAGGTCGATCGCCATGCCCGTCTTGTCCACGTAGTAGCAGTCGCGCTCGCGGATCTCGCGCAGGTTCTGGATGCCGATGGGCAGTGGGCGGCGGGGCAGGGCGGCG
>NZ_JAAFKF010000115.1 GCF_013299175.1 Sphaerotilus sp. | reverse complement strand
GTTCTTCACCACGCTGGGCCTGAGCAACCTGGTGTCGAACGTGCCGGCGGTGATGGTGCTGATGCCGCTGGCGAAGGGGGACCACGTCGGGCTGACGCTGGCGCTGGTCAGCACGCTGGCGGGGAACCTGCTGATCGTGGGGTCGATCGCGAACATCATCGTGGTGGACGCGGCCAAACGCTGCGGCGTCGTGATCGACTGGCGGCGACATGCGTACACGGGGGTGCCGGTGGCGGTGGTGACGCTGGGGATCGCGGCGGGGTGGCTGGCGTTTCAGGCGAGCGCATGACGCGGGTGATGCGGCGTCACCGCCCCAGCTCCATCACCAGCCTGACCCCCACCAGCGGATACCGCGTCTCCGGCGAGTTCCAGTTCCGGAACCCGCAGCGTGCATACAGCGGCCATGTGTGCCACGACCCCCCTCGGCGCACGCGCACGTCGCCCGTCGCCGGCCCTTGCGGATCCTCGCCGGGCGAGCGGGCGTAGTAGTCGTCAGCGTGCCAGTCGCTGGTCCATTCCCAGGCGTTGCCGTGCAGGTCGTGCAGGCCGAAGGCGTTGGGCGGGTAGCTGCCGACCGGGGACGTGAAGACATGGCCGTCGTTGGCCTGGAGCGCGTGCGGCTGCCACTGAGGCCACAGCTTGGCCGCGGAGGTGTCGAAGACGTTGGCGTGGCCGACGAGTCCCTGCGGGTCGTTGCCGTGGCCGTAGCGGGTGTTGTCGGCGCCAGCGCGGCAGGCGTATTCCCACTCGGCCTCGGTCGGCAGCCGGTAGACGCGGCCTTCGGTCTGCGTCAGCCAGCGCGCCAGGGCCACCGCGTCGTGCCAGGTGATGTTGACCACCGGGTGGCGGTCGTCCTGCGGGAAGCCGGTGTTGGCCCAGGAGTAGCGCGGCGAGCGGCCCTCGAAGGCGTCGCGGCGCGGCGAGGTGTTCGGGTCGTAGGCGGGGTTGTGGCCGTAGCCGCCCGTGCCGTCGGCGATCGACTCCGGCACATGGCCCGACGCGGCGAGGAAGGTGCGGAACTGCCCGACCGTGACCTCGTGGCGGCCCATCAGGAAGTCGCGGGTGATGCGCACGCGGTGGCGGGGCGCCTCGTCGTCGAACTTGCCCAGCCGCTCGGCGTCGGCGGCAGGGAAATCGCGGGCCAGCGCGGCGGGGGACTCGTCGCTGCCCATCCAGAACGTGCCCGCCGGAATGCGGACCAGCTCCATGCCCAGCCGGTTGGCGCAGACCTGCACGCCCGGCGTGTCGCAGGCCGACAAGGGCGCCGAGCCGAGCACCACGCCTTCACGCCGCGGGTCCGCTCCGCCGCGCCAGACCGGGCGTGCGGACGTGGCGTCGGGGCTGCGCTGCAAGGCTTGCAGGCCGCTGGTCATGTCCACCTCGCGCACGTCGTGTCCGCGTCCCTTCAGCGCCTCGACCACCTCGGCTGGATACCGCCCCTTTTCCAGCAGCACCGGCCCGCCCGTCGTCCCGAAATTCGGCAGATCAATCGCCTGCTGCGGCGACAGGCCCCACTGCAGCACGCCGTGCAGCGTCTTGGCCGTGAAGTGGATGATGAGCGCCCCGCCCGGACTGCCGCCCGTCATCGCGAGCGCCCCCTGGTCGTCGAACACCAGCGTCGGCGACATGGAAGAACGCGGCCGTTTGCCTGGCTCGACCCGGTTGGCGATGGGGCGGCCGGCGGCGTCGGCGGGCAGGAAGCTGAAGTCGGTCAGTTCGTTGTTGAGCAGGAAGCCATGCACCATCTGCCGCGACCCGAACGCATCCTCGATGGTGGTGGTCATCGAGAGGGCGTTGCCGTCGCCATCGACGATGCTGAGGTGGCTGGTGCCGTATTCGGGCTGGCTGGGCATGGGCGCGAAGCCGGTTCGCACGCCGCCGCGCTGGCCGGCAGGGGCGTCCGCGGCGCGCTGCGGGCCGATGCGGCGGGCGCGGTCGTGCAGGTACGCCGGGTCGAGCAGGCTGCGCCAGTCGCCGTCTGGTGCCGCCACGAAATCCGGGTCGGCCACAAAGAGCGCCCGGTCGGCGAAGGCGAGCCGCGAGGCTTCCAGGTAGGTGTGCAGCCAGTCCGCCGACGGCATGCCCACGCTGGTCAGCGGTGTACGCGCCGTGTCGGTCTGGCCCACCATCCCGAGGATCTGGCCGATGGCGATGGCGCCGCTGCTGGGGGGAGGGAAACCGCACAGCGTCCACGCCCGCCCGCCCGCGGTGTGGGCGTGGCACAGCGGCGGGCGCTCCTTGGGCTGGTAGGCGGCGAGGTCGGCGGTGGTCAGGCGGCCGGGGTTGGTGGCGTGGCGCTGCACCTTGTCGGCGATGTCCTGGGCGATCTCGCCCTGGTACAGCGCCTGCGCACCGTCGTTCGCCAGCCTGCGCAGCACCTCCGCCAGCGCCGGGTTCTTCAGCGTGTGGCCGATCGGCAGCGGCTGGCCGTCCGGGTAGAAATACGCGGCGGCGACCGGATCCTTGCGCAGGTGGGCATCGGCCGCGAGCAGGGTGTGCAGCCGCGGACTGACCGGAAACCCTTCTTCCGCCAGCCGGATCGCCGGCCCGAACAGCACGAACCACGGCAGTTTCCCGTGGCGCGCATGGGCCAGCTCCAGCATCTTCACCGTGCCCGGCACCCCGACCGAGCGTCCGCCGACCACCGCGTCGTGGAAGGCCATGGGCTTGCCGCTGCTGTCCAGGAACAGCCGCTCGTCCACGGCGGCAGGGGCGGTCTCGCGGCCATCGTAGGCGCGCACGCGCTGGCCGTCCCAGTGCAGCAGGAACGCCCCGCCGCCGATTCCGCTGGACTGCGGCTCGACGAGGGTGAGGACCATCTGCACGGCCACCGCCGCGTCGATGGCGCTGCCGCCCTGGGCGAGGATGCTGCGCCCCGCTTCGGCGGCCAGCGGGTTGGCGGCGGCGACGGCGTAGCGGGTGGTGGTCCAGCCGGGCTTGGCGGTGATGGCGGAGGCCGCTTCCGGTTGCTGCGGCTCAGCGGGTCGCCAGAGGTCGAGCACGCTGCACGCCGCCAGCCACCCGGTGGCGCAGACGGTCAGCGACAGGCGCAAGAGGCGCGGGAGGTGCAGGAGGCGGGCAGGGAGGCGGGTCGTCATGCCCGCCATCGTGTCACAGGCGCAGTGCCCGCCGCATCGGGATCAGCGCGGGGCCAGCCGGATCGCGCCATCCAGGCGGATCACCTCGCCGTTGAGCATCTCGTTGGTGACGATCTGGTGGACCAGCTTGGCGTAGTCGGCCGGCGTGCCCAGCCGGCTCGGGAACGGAACCCCGGCGGCCAGCGCGTCCTGCACCTCCTGCGGCATCCCGAACAGCATCGGCGTGCCGAAGATGCCCGGCGCGATGGTCATGCAGCGGATGCCGTTCTTCGACAGGTCGCGCGCGATCGGCAGCGTCATGCCGACCACGCCGCCCTTGCTCGCCGCATACGCCGCTTGCCCGATCTGCCCATCAAACGCGGCGACGCTGGCGGTGTTGATCAGCACGCCACGCTCGCCCGTGTCCTCCTGCGCGTTCTTGCACATCGCCTCGGCGGCGAGGCGGACCATGTTGAAGGTGCCGATCAGGTTGACGCTGATGACCTTGCTGAACAGGCTGAGCGGGTGGGCGCCGTCGCGGCCGACGGTGCGGCTGGCCGGGGCAATGCCGGCGCAGCTCACGAGGCCCATCAGCTTGCCCATCGACACGGCCTGGGCCACCACGGCTCGGCCATCGTCCTCGTTCGACACGTCGCACCGCACATAGGCACCACCCAGCTCCGCCGCGATCGCCGCGCCGCGCTCGGCCTGCAGGTCGGCGATGACGACCTTGGCCCCTTCGCGCGCCAGCATGCGCGCGGCACCTTCACCCAGCCCGGAGGCGGCGCCCGTGACGATGAAAACTCGATCGGCGATCTGCATGGGGTTGTCCTTTACGTAAACGTCAATTGGATGGCGTGAAAAAGCCGCCCGTGGGCGGCTGTCGGGGAGGCTGGATCAGGCCAGCGCAGCGAAGGCGCGGGCGGTGATCTCGTCCACCGTGCCCGTGCCGCTGATGGCACGGTATTGGGGCGCACCTGCGTCGCCCGTGGCGGCCCACTGCGAGTAGTAATCGACCAGCGGGCGGGTCTGGCTCTGGTAGACCTCCAGGCGCTTGCGCACGGTGTCCTCGGCGTCGTCGGCCCGCTGGATCAGGTCTTCACCGGTCACGTCGTCCTTGCCTTCGACCTTGGGCGGGTTGAAGACGGTGTGGTACGTGCGGCCCGAAGCCACATGGACACGGCGACCACTCATGCGCTGGATGATGGAGGCGTCCGGCACGTCGATTTCGAGCACGTAGTCGAGCTTGACGCCCGCAGCCTTCATCGCGTCGGCCTGCGGGATGGTGCGCGGGAAGCCGTCGAACAGGAAGCCGCCAGCGCAGTCGGGCTGCTGGATGCGTTCCTTGACGAGTCCGATGATGATGTCGTCGCCGACGAGGCCGCCGGCGTCCATCACCTTCTTGGCGGCCAGGCCCATCTCGGTGCCCGCCTTGACGGCCGCACGCAGCATGTCACCCGTGGAGATCTGGGGAATGCCGAATTTCTGGCAGATGAAGGCCGCTTGCGTGCCTTTGCCGGCGCCGGGTGCGCCCAACAGGATCAGTCTCATGGATCTCCTCGGGAATGGTCAGAACTGCTGAAATGCTGGCAGGATTGGCTGCAAATTGGCGTGAGAATACCACGCAGCTCCTGTGCCGAAACTGACTCGATAGCGACCAATGGGCCTCGATTACCCGCAGATGGTCACGGGAAGGAACACCCCGTGTCCCCCCAGTGCTACGCGAAGAAACAGCGCACGCGGGCGAGATCTTCCGGCGTGTCCACCCCGGGTCCGGGCCGGCTGTCGCTCACATGCACCGCGATGCGCTCGCCATGCCACAGCACGCGCAATTGCTCCAGTGCCTCGACCTGCTCGACCGGGCTGGCGCTGAGCGTGGGGAAGCGGCGCAGGAAGCCGGCGCGGTAGCCGTAGATGCCGATGTGGCGCAGTGGCGCGGGATCGGTCGGCAACGCGGTGATGCCACCCGCATTGCCGTCACGCCACCACGGCATTGGCGCCCGCGAGAAGTACAGCGCCCGCCCCGCTGCATCGCACACGACCTTGACGACATTCGGGTTGACGAACTCCTCGACGCTGTCGATGGCGTGCGCGGCGGTGCTCATCACGCAGTCCGGGTGGTCCTGCAAACCCTGCACGCAGGCGGCGACCAGGGCCACGTCGATCAGCGGCTCGTCGCCCTGCACGTTGACCACGAGGTCATCGCCGTCCAGTCCGAGCAGTGCGCAGGCTTCGGCCAGGCGGTCGCTGCCGGTGGCGTGGTCGGTGCGGGTCATCACCACCTGCACGCCGTGTGCCGCACAGGCGTCGGCCACTTCGGGCGCATCGGTGGCGACGACCACGGCCCGCGCTCCGGCCCCCGCGCAACGCTGCGCCACCCGCACGACCATCGGCACGCCGCCCAGATCGGCCAGCGGCTTGTTCGGCAAGCGCGTCGAGGCCAGCCGGGCGGGGATGAGCACGGTGCAGTCCATCGTCAGGGCGCAGGTGCGTCGGGGACCGGGAACGGCGAGGGCGGCGGCGCGTCCGGATCGACCGTGCGCGCTTCGCTTTCGAGCATCACGGCCATGCCGTCGCGGATCGGAAACGCCAGCCGGTCGGCCGGGCAGACCAGCTCGTGCGTGGCGTGGTCATGGTTGAGCGGCCCCTTGCAGAGCGGGCAGACGAGCAGTTGCATCAGGCGGGTGTCCATGGGGCGTGATGCTACCTTGCCGGCACGGGGCCGAGCGCGGCCAGCACACGCCGGGTGAATACCGCCGGCAGCACCATCTCCAGCGGCACCACCCACACCCGCAGCCCCGGCCGCTCGCGGGCCACGCGCTGCGGGTCGAGCTTGACGGCGTCCTTCTCGGTCACGACCACATCGGTGGCGTCGGCGGGCCAGGGCAGGCGGGCGTGGTCGTGGTGGTCGTCGAGGGCCAGCGTGTCGGCCGGGGCGAGCGTCAGGCCGGCCATGCGCAGGGCGTCGAAAAACCGCTGCGGCTGCCCGATCCCCGCGCTGGCGCACACACGCTGTCCGCGCAGGGCAGTGAGCTGTTCCGGTGTCGCTGGTGCGCCCGACCACCAGCCTGCCAGTTCGACCGCGCCCGCGAGCTGCCGCGTCGCGCAGTCGCCGGGCAGGGGCGTGCTGGGCCGGGCAGCGTTGTAGAGCACGCACTGGTGGGGCGCCGCAGCGGGTGCGTCGATCGGCTCGCGCAGCGGCCCCGCCGGCAGCAGCCAGCCGTTGCCCGCCCCGCGTTCGTCGAACACCACGATCTCGATGCTCCGGCCCAGGCGCAGGTGTTGCAGCCCATCGTCGCAGACGAGGACGTTGACTTCGGGATGTGCTGCGAGCAAGGCCCCGGCGACAGCGGCCCGGTCCCGCCCGACCCAGACCGGCACGCCCGAGCGGCGTTGCATCAGCAGCGGCTCGTCACCGACTTCGGTGGCCGGCGTGTGTGCGTGGACGGGGCGGGCGGCAGTGGCCTGGCTGCCATGGCCACGCGAGACGATGCCGGGACGCCAGCCGGCCTGTTGCAGCGCGCCGATCAGTGCGAGCGTGGTCGGCGTCTTGCCCGCGCCACCCGCGACCCGGTTGCCCACCACGATGACCGGACACGGCAGCCGCACCGTGGCCTTCCAGCCGTGCCGGTACAACCACCGCCGCAGCCCGACCAGTGCCCCATGCAACCCGCCCAGCGGACGCAGCAGCCATTGCGCCGGCCCGCCGTGTTGCCAGATGGCCTCCAGCCGCGCTGCGGGTGTCACCGGCGCAGGCTCACTGGCCCTTGCCGCCGCTGCGGGCGCTCTGGGTGGCAAACGTCAGTTGCACCAGTCCGGCGCGGCGGGCGGCGTCCATCACGTTGATCACGCTCTGGTGCGCCGCCATCGCGTCGGCCGAGACGATCACCACGCGGTTCACGTCGCCCTGCGCCGCCGTGGTCAGCGCCGTGGTCAGTATCTCGACACCCACGCCCTCGATCGGCTGCTTGTTGAGCGTGTAGTGCCCGTCCGAGGACACGCCCACCACGATCTCGCGCGGCTGGCTCTCGATCTTGTTCGACTCGGCCACGGGCAGCGTGATCTTGAGCTGCGTGTACTTGGCGTAGGTGGTGGTGAGCATCAGGAAGATCAGCACCACCAGCAGCACGTCGATGAACGGGATCAGGTTGATCTCCGGCTCCTCGGGGCGTCGGTGACGGAAGTTCATGGCCATGGTGCGCCTCTCCGCTCAGCGACGCGGGGGACGCGGCAGCAGTTGGGGCAGCAGCCGCTCGGCCGCCTGCTCCAGCGTCAGCACGAACTCGTCCACCTGGCCGCGGAAGTAGCGGTAGAACATCAGCGACGGGATCGCCACGATCAGGCCGAACGCGGTGTTGTAGAGCGCCACCGAGATGCCGTGTGCGAGCTGCTCCGGGTTGCCGCCCGAGTTCGGCACCTGCGCGCCGAAGATCTCGATCATGCCGACCACCGTGCCCAGCAGGCCCAGCAGTGGCGCGGCCGAGGCGATGGTGCCCAGCGCGTTGAGGTAGCGTTCCAGCCGGTGCGTGGCGATGCGGCCGGAGGTCTCGAAGGCGTTGCGCAGTTGCGCCTCGTCGCAGCGCGGATCGGCGACGGCGGCGCGGATGCCACCCGCCAGCACCGTGCCGAGCGCCGAGTTGCCGTGCAGCTTGTCGAGCACGTCCGACGCCGGCAGGCTGTTGCGCGTGAGGGTGAGCACCTCGTCGAGCAGCTTCGGGGGCGCCACCTTGGCGGCGCGCAGGCTCATGCAGCGTTCGATGATGATCGCCAGCGCGGCGATGGAGCACAGGATCAGCGGCCAAATTGGCCAGCCAGCGGCTTGTATGATCGAAAACAAGGGTCGTTCCCCAGGGTGAGGTGGACATCCGCAGCCTGGCGCGGCGCGGCGCAGCAGCAGCGATTATGGACGCAAGGCTGCGTGCTCGAAGACCGTAACACCTGTGCGTTGTGGCACGAATTCTCCCCGGCTCCTGTGGATAACCTTGGGGACAAGCTGAGGATGGATGCGCCAAGTGCCTGTCAACACAGCGTTTTTGTTGGATTGCCTCATTTTTAATCAATTGTGAATTTTCGATGACAACAGCAAACACCGCCCGCGTCTGGGATGTGGCCGTGCTGGTGCAGGCGGTGGGCGAGGCGCTGCAGACGCGCTTCGGCGCCGTGGCCGTGCGCGGCGAGCTGGCCGGCTTCACGCGGGCGTCCAGCGGGCATTGCTACTTCAACCTGCGGGCGCCCGATGGCAGCGCGGGCCTGCGCTGTGCGATGTTCCGCCGGGCGGCGGGGTACCTCGACTTCTCGCCGCGGGACGGGCAGGCGGTGGAGCTGCGCGGCAAGCTTGCGGTCTACGAGCCGCGCGGCGAGCTACAGATGATCGTCGAGGCGATGCGCCCGGCGGGCGAGGGCGCGCTGATGGAGCAGTTCCTGCGCCTGAAGGCCCGCCTCGAAGCCGAAGGGCTGTTCGACCCCGACCGCAAGCGCCCGCTGCCCACGTTCCCGCGCCGTGTCGGGGTGGTCACGTCGCTGGCCGCGGCGGCCTTGCACGACGTGGTGACCGCGCTGCGCCGCCGCGCGCCGCACGTCGAGGTGATCGTCTATCCCGCGCCGGTGCAGGGGCTGGACGCGCCGCCGTTGCTGGTGCGGGCCATCGCCGAAGCAGGGCAGCGGCGCGAGGTGGATACGCTGATCGTCTGCCGCGGCGGTGGCTCGCTCGAAGACCTGTGGGCGTTCAACGACGAGGCGGTGGTGCGCGCCATCGCGGTGTCGCCGATCCCGGTGGTGTGCGGCGTGGGCCATGAAACCGACTTCACGCTGGCCGATTTCGCCAGCGACCTGCGCGCTCCGACGCCGACCGCTGCCGCCGAGCTGGTCGCCCCTGAGCAGGCCGCCTGTCTGGCCTCGCTCGACCAGCGGCAAGCGCAGTTGCGGCAGGCGCTGCAACGCCGGCTCGACCGCGAGGCGCAGCGGCTGGACCGCGCCGCGCAGCGCCTGTCGCGGCCGACCGAGGCGCTGCGCCAGCACCAGCAGCGGCTGGCCTTGCTCGCACAGCGCCACGGCACGGCGCTGCCCCGTGCGCTGCAGCAGCACCGGCAGCGGCTGGACCTGCTCGCGGCGCGGCTGCAGGCGCTGGACCCGGCCCGCGTGCTGCAGCGCGGCTATGCCTGGGTCACCGACGCCGAGGGCCGCACGCTGGTCTCGGTCGCGCAGGTGCAGCCCGGCGCGGCGCTGATGGCGGTGCTGCGCGATGGCCGGGTGCGCACCACCGTCACCGCCGTCGAGCCGGACCAGCCCCATCCCGGCATGGTCTGAACGCCTTGCCTACAATCGCACAGCCGTTTTTCACTGCCGGTCCACCCGGCTCACCCACAAGAGGACTCTCATGGAACACACCCTGCCCGCACTCCCGTTCGCGATGGACGCCCTGGCGCCGCACATGTCGAAGGAAACCTTCGAATACCACTACGCCAAGCACCACCAGGCGTATGTCACCAACCTCAACAACCTGATCAAGGGCACGGACTACGCCGACCTCGACCTGGAAGCCATCGTCAAGAAGGCCCCGGCCGGTGGCGTCTACAACAACGCCGCGCAGGTGTGGAACCACACGTTCTTCTGGAACTGCCTCAGCCCGAACGGCGGCGGCGCTCCGAGTGGTGCGCTGGCCGACGCGATTGCGGCCAAGTGGGGTTCGGTCGATGACTTCAAGAAGGCGTTCCAGGCGTCGGCGGTCGGCAACTTCGGCTCCGGCTGGACGTGGCTGGTGAAGAAGGCCGATGGCTCGGTGGACATCGTCAACATGGGCGCCGCCGGCACCCCGCTGACGACCGCCGACAAGGCCCTGCTGTGCATCGACGTGTGGGAGCACGCCTACTACGTGGACTACCGGAACATGCGTCCGAAGTTCGTCGAGACCTTCCTGAACAGCCTGGTGAACTGGTCGTTTGCGGAAGCCAATTTCGCCTGAATGCGCTGACGGGGGTTCGCCCTCGTGCGATGGAAGCCGGCCTGTGGGTCGGCTTTTTGTTGCTCACGGCTGAGGTTGAACCCAGCGCCGCGCATCCTTGAGCAGCAACAGCATCTGCGGCGCTCCCAGCGGTGAATCGATGAACCCGAAGCGGCGATAGAACGCAGCAGCGGGCGCGTCGATCGGGTGGGTCAGCATGGCGCGGATGCCAGCCTGATCGGCGATGAGCAGCGTGTGCCGGACGGCGTCCTTCAGCAGTCCGACTCCTGCGCCCAGTCCCTGTGACCGCTGATCCACCGCTAGCCGGGCAAGCACCACGACCGGCAGCGGATAGCGCCCCATGCCTTGCCGGATGCGGTCTGGTGCTTTCAGCGTGTCGATCTGCCCGACGGTGAGCGCGAAATAGCCCGCGACCGCTTCGGCGTCCGTCGTGACGACGAAGGTGCGTGCCGAGCCGCTGGCGTTCGCTTGGCGGGCGTGGCGCATCAGCCAGTCATCGAGTGTGGGCTGGCCGCAGTGGAATCCGTCCAGCCGGTGTGCCGCACCGAGCGGCTGCGGGGCCGACAGCGTCACGCGGTTTCCCACGGCGCCTTGCGAGCGAACAATTCGAGCAGACCGGGGTTGTCGGCTGGGGCCTGGTCCAGCAGATCGAGCAGGGCCTGACCCTGCGCGGGAGATGCGATGAACAGCCGCTGGTCGAGCAGCGTTTGTTCCGCTGCGCGGCAGGCGCTGTCCAGGATGAACTCGGTCAGCGACTTGTGCGCCACCTCGGCGGCGCGGCGCAACACCGCCTCCTGGTCGGGTGTGGCGCGCAGGCCAAGGCGGGAGGAACGGGTGGCGGTGGTCATGGAGCGAGTCCCGGGGTGTGGTGCCCAATGTTAGTACATTGAATGTACGCTGCGCACCGCCCCTTCGATCGTCGCCGGATACGGCCCGTCCACATGGTCCCCCGCCGCGCTCAGCCCCGCCGCAATCCGCGCCACCGGCCGCCGCAGCCCCGGCACACAGCGAAACGTCGCCCGCTTCTCCGCCACCAGCTTCACCAGCACCGCGCCCTGCGCCCCCTCGCCACGCAGCACCGACCGCGCCTGCGCCAGCAAGGCCGCGCCGGTCACGTCCAT
>NZ_JAAFKF010000114.1 GCF_013299175.1 Sphaerotilus sp. | reverse complement strand
CCGATCTCGTGCTGCTGGCGATGGGCTTCGTGAATCCGGTGGCGACGGTGCTGGACGCATTTGGCGTGAGCAAGGACGCGCGTGGCAATGCCAAGGCGACGACCGACGATGCGACCGGCTACAAGACCAACGTGGCCAAGGTGTTCGCGGCCGGGGACATGCGGCGCGGGCAGTCGCTGGTCGTGTGGGCGATCCGCGAAGGGCGGCAGGCGGCGCGGGAGGTGGATCAGTTTCTGATGGGGGCGACGACGCTGCCGCGTTGATTGACCGCTGTGCCCGATTGTGAAAGCCGCTTTCGAGCGGCTTTCGCTTTTGTGCTGCAGATTCTTGTCTCAAAGGGCCAGAATTGCTGGCCGCTGTTGGTGATCAGTCAGTGCAATTGACCCACCCGCCATGATCAACTCATGGTTCACCTGCACCCGCTCCGCCGACACGTCCTTGTCGAGGAACCGGAAGACTGACGCGGCGACATACTCCCGCGACAACTCGAACGACAGCCACTGCCGCCCCTCGGCCTCGGCCACCTGACCCCAGGGCGATCGCATCTAAATTGACAGAACTTGACTGAAAATGAGCGACGTTGCACGCATCTCTTCAGTCGGTTGAATGCGGCCTTGCCTCGGAACCGACTTCTGGCATAGGTTGGAAGCCATTCTGAGGTGTTTCGCAATATAGAAGCCGAATGCAGTCACTGAGAGTGTCGTCGAGTGATGGCCTCGACGACATTTAGATGCGATAGCCCTGCACCTGACCCGTCGTGTTCGACCCTGCGAAGATGTCCACCACCAGATCCTCCGGGTCGGTCAGCATCCGGATGAAAAACTCCGGCAGCTTGGCCGGAAAACGCGCCGGATGGCCGCTGACACCCACCGCCTTGCAGCCGGCGAGATACTGACCATTCGATTCGGTATTCGGAATCTGCAGCAGGTTCGACGGAATGGAGCCGCCATTATCCTTGGCGAAGGCGCTGCCGATGTCGTGCCCGGACGGGCGCATTTTCGGGGTGTAATACTTGTCCGGGTCTTCCAGCAGTTTCTTCATCCGGTCGCTGTAAGGCGCCAGCACCTTCGAGACATCCGCCTTCGGCCATTCGGTCTTGCTCAGCCACCAGACGGTATTGACCGAATCCTTGGCCCGCAGCTTGCGCTTGTTGACCCATTCGATCGGGCTGGGCAGCTTGGACGGATTGAACCAGTAGAAATCCTCGGCCAGGAAAAATCCCAGTTCATCGACCAGCTTGATCAGCAGCCGGAAGTTGTACAGGCTGCGCACCGGCACGCCCTTCATGTACGCGCCGCCGAAGTCGATCACGAAACTGCCGTCATCGCGCAGCTTGCGATGCACGAGGCGGGCGAAGTCGAGAAACCAGCCGATGTAGTCGTGCTGGTCCAGATTGCCGTATTCCTTCTGCCGCTGCAGCGCAAAAGGCGGGCTGGTCATCACCAGATTGACGCTGTTGTCCGGGAGTTTGGCCAGCAGGTCCAGAGAGTCGCCGACATAGGCCGCGCCGTGTGCGGTGAAGTAAGAAGGCGTGGCATTTTCAATGTTCATGGCTGCTACTCATCGGCTGATCTCGGGATGTGTGGATATATCGGGCGGGCCTGCACCGCACCTATGTCGGTTCGGTCGAGCGCGGCGAGCGCAACATCTCCATCGACAACATCGAGCGGTTGGCCCATGCGCTTGGCGTGTCTGCGGCGTCGTTGCTGGAGGCGCCCAAGCCATGACCGCAGCCCATCCCGACTATGCCCGATTGCAGGCGCTCTGGCCCTCGATCGAGGAATACCAGCGGCTGGCGACCCAGCACGGCATCGCCGACATCTTCCAAGACAACAGCGGGAAGTTGCTTCAGGTCTTGTTGCTGATGGGACTGACCATCCTGCCCGGTCGAGAGGGTAATGACGCGGTGGATGCCGAGGGACGCGAGTACGAATTGAAGTCAGTGAACATCGAACTGACCCGTGGTTTCTCGACCCACCACCACATGAACCCGGCGATCATCGCCAAGTACCGGCAGGTGCCGTGGGAGGCGAAGTGGCATGCAGACGGGGGCAAGGACATCAACAACCCGAAAATCCCCGTGTCGCACATCATGGGCAGTTGCCGGTTGATGTACGGCGCTCCGCCGATATTGGGGTCCAGACCCTCCGCCAAGGCTTCGATTCAAGCCGGATAACACGCCCCCAGCACCCGCAACCCCGCCGCCCCTGTCACCGCCGGCTCATTCGCCGCCTGCCGATGCACATGCCGGTGCGCCAGCCATGCGAAGGCCGCGGCTTCGACCTGCAGTGCCGGCAGGCCCTGGGCATCCGTGGAATGGACCGCCAGACCGGGCAGGCGGGCCTTCAGGCGCCCGATCAGCGCGTCGTTGAAAGCTCCCCCGCCACAGACCAGCAGATCGGCGGCATCGACCGCGTGGCGCTGCACGTCGTCGGCGATCGTCGCGGCGGTGAACTCGCACAGCGTGGCCTGCACATCGGCGGGAATCGGCTTGGCCACGGCAGCGAGCGCATCCAGCCGCTCCTGCAGCCACGCGGGATGGAACAGGTCGCGTCCGGTGCTCTTGGGCGGCTGCAGGGCGAAATAGGGCTGTGCAAGCAGGTCGGCGAGCAACGCGGGCAACACCGTGCCGCTGGCGGCCCAGGCGCCGCGGTCGTCGTAGTCGTGGCCCTGGTGGTGGTGGATCCAGTGGTCCATCAGTGCATTGCCGGGGCCGCAATCGAAACCCCGCGCCGGCTCGCCGGGCCGCAGGATCGTCAGGTTGCTGATGCCGCCGATGTTGACCACGGCGCGCGTGGCATCGGGCCGCCCGAAGACGTGCTGGTGGAAACATGGCACCAGCGGCGCACCCTGGCCACCCGCAGCCACATCGCGGCTGCGCAGATCGGCGACCACGTCGATGCCCGTCCGCTCGGCGAGCAGGGCGCCGTTGCCGAGTTGCAGCGTGTAGCCCACCCCGTCGTGCAGACCGGGCTGGTGGCGCACGGTCTGGCCGTGGGCACCGATGGCGCGGACGGCGTGCGCCGGGGTGCCGGTGCAGGCGAGCAGGGTGTGGACGACCTCGGCGTAGCGTTCGGCGATGGCATTGCCGGCCAGGGCTGCGCGGTGCAACTCGTCCGGGCCGCTCGCCTGGAGCGCCATCAGCGACTGGCGCAGGGCATCGGGGAAGGGTCGGTGGGCATGGGCCAGCACGCCGAGCCAGCACCCATCGGCGCCAAGCCGGCACAGCACGCCATCGACACCGTCCAGCGACGTGCCCGACATCAGGCCGATGAAGAGCGCGTCGTGGTGTGGCCTGCTCATTCCACGCGGGCCAGCTTTCCGACCGGGCGGATGGAGTCGAGCAACTGCGCGTGCAATTGCCGGGATTGCTGGTCAAAGCGGACGCGGGCGGGGCCGGACAACTCGGACGCTTCGGAGGCGCGGGCGATCTGCGTCGGATCGACCTGTGTGCCCTTGACCTTGAACTCGAAGTGCAGGTGCGGGCCGGTCGCCCAGCCGGTGGCACCGACGGCGCCGATGAGGGCACCTTGCGTGACCGTGGCGCCCTTGTTCACGTCGATGCGGCTCAGGTGGGCATACACGGTTTCACGGCCACCGCTGTGGGTGACGACGACGACGTTGCCGTAGCCGTTCTGGACCCCCGAGAAGCTCACCACCCCATTGCCGACGGTGTGGACCGGCGTGCCCATGGGGGCGCCGAGGTCCACGCCGAGGTGGGCCCGCCACGTCTGCAGGATCGGGTGGAAGCGCATCGCGAACCCGGAGGTCACGCGCGAGAAGGCCAGCGGCGAGGCCATGAAGGCTTTCTGCTTGCCCTGGCCCTTGAGGTTGTAGTACTCGCCCTTCTTGCCGGGTTCCTGGAACCAGACGGCTTCGTGGGTGTCCTTGCCATGGATGAAACGTCCGGCCAGCACGCGCCCGGCCGCGCCGGTCCAGGTGACTGGCTCGCCGTCCGCGGTCATGGTCTCGTAGACCACCGCGAAGCTGTCGCCGGGCCGGATGTCCTTGCGGAAATCGACATCGTTCTCGAACATGCCCGCCATCTGGCCCGTGATGTTGTCGGGCATGCGCGCTTCGTCGGTCGCGGCGAACAGCGTGGACGTGACCGTGGCTGCGCCGCCGCGGGTCTCGATCTTCATCGGCACCTGCTCGCTGAGCGCGGTCAGGCCCTGCTCGGTGCGGCGCACGGTGACGCGGGTGAAGTGGGAACCGACGCGCGCCGCATCACTGGCCGGGCTGCGCACGATCAGCTCCTGCAGCTCGCCGCCGCCAGGGGTCGATTCGGTGACGGCCCGCAGCATCTTGCCCGGCCTGCCCGAAAGGATGGTGCGGGCGACAGGATTCTTGCGCAAGAATGCGGAAGCTTCGGGATCGGACACCCCGAGCCGGCGCAGCAGCGAGTCGGCGGTGTCGGTGGAGCGGGTCAGGTCGCTGCGGTGCAGCAGCATCTCGTAGTCGGCCAGCGCCTCGGCCTGTTCGGCCAGCCCTTCCGGCGACACGGACTCGATGACCATCTGAACGTTTTTCGGCGTCGAGTCCACCATGCTCAGTGGTGCGACACCGAAGGCCGTGACCCCGCTGAGGGTCAGCACGGCGGTCACGATGGCGCTGAACGTCTTCGGATGCCGACGAACGGTGAGGTCTGCGTGCGCCAGATGCAGGCGCGCTTTTTCGCCCAGATTGTTCACGAGTCTGTTCTTGGTTCGTGACTGGCGCGGGACACGCCTGTCCAGTGGATCTCTCGGCACCGTCCTCCCCCTGGGGCCGCCGGGTCTGTTCTACTCTGGAACAAACACCGAACACCCTAGAATCCGGGCCAACTCGAAGTCGGCGCAGTATACCGAGGTGTGCCAAAGTTACGAACTAATAACCCCCCGTTTCGTCATGCTCCCTGATTTAATTGAAATCGAAGAATCCGTGCAAGCTGCGCTGGATGTCACGCTGCGGGGCTGCGAAGAGCTGTTGCCGCGTGCGGAATGGGTCGCCAAGCTCACCCGCTCGCACCGCACCGGCCAGCCGCTGCGCATCAAGCTGGGGCTGGATCCGACCGCGCCGGACATCCACCTCGGTCACACGGTGGTGCTCAACAAGCTGCGCCAACTGCAGGATCTCGGCCACACGGTGATCTTCCTGATCGGGGATTTCACCTCGATGATCGGTGATCCTTCTGGCAGAAACACGACCCGCCCGCCCTTGACCGCCGAGCAGATCCAGGCCAACGCCGAGACCTACTACCGCCAGGCCAGTCTCGTCCTGGACCCGGCCCGCACCGAGATTCGTTACAACTCTGAATGGTCTGACCCGCTGGGGGCACGGGGGCTGATCGCGCTGGCCTCGCGCTACACCGTGGCCCGGATGATGGAGCGCGACGATTTCACGAACCGTTTCAAGGCCGGCACGCCGATCTCGGTCCACGAGTTCCTCTATCCCCTGATGCAGGGGTATGACTCGGTCGCGCTGAAGTCGGATCTGGAACTTGGCGGCACGGACCAGAAGTTCAACCTGCTGATGGGGCGCCACCTGCAGCAGGAATACGGGCAGGAGCCGCAGTGCATCCTGACCATGCCGCTGCTGGTGGGGCTGGACGGTGTCGAGAAGATGTCCAAGTCCAAGGGCAACTACATCGGCATCAGCGAGCCGGCGAACGCGATGTACGCCAAGCTGCTGTCGATCAGCGACACCTTGATGTGGAGCTACTTCACGCTGCTGAGCTTGCGCAGTGAAGCCGACATCGCCGCACTGAAGGCCGGGGTCGAGGCTGGCCGCAACCCGAAGGACGCCAAGGTGCTGCTCGCCAAGGAGATCACCACGCGCTTCCACGGCGCGGCGGCGGCCGATGCCGCGGAGCAGGATTTCCAGAACCGCGCCCGCGGCGGCGTGCCGGACGTGTTGCCCGAGGTGGCGCTGTCGGGCGCGCCACTGGGCATCGCCGCCTTGCTCCGGCAGGCCGGTCTGGTCGCGTCGGGTGGCGAGGGCCAGCGCCTGATCGAGCAGGGCGGCGTGCGGATCGACGGCGTCACCCTCAGCGACAAGGCCCTGCGCGTCGAAGCCGGCACCTACGTCGTGCAGGTCGGCAAGCGCAAGTTCGCCCGCGTCACGCTGGTGGCTTGAACCACAGGCAGGCGCGCCAGCCGCGCCCGTCTGCCACCGGCGAGGTCAGCAGCAGCTCTGCCCCGGACTGCCGGGCGATCGTCTGCACCAGCGAGAGTCCCAGGCCGCTGCCGTGGGCCAGCGTGCTGCCGCGCTCGAACGGACGGGTCAGGGGCGCCAGATCGGTGCCGGGTGCGCCAGGGCCATCGTCGGTGACGGAGATCTCGTCGGGCAGCACCCGCACTACCACGCTGGCCTGCGGACCTGCGTGCTTCAGCGCGTTGTCGATCAGGTTGCGCACGGCGATGCCCAGCGCGTCGATGTCGCCTTTCACCCAGGCAGGAGCGGTGTCGGTGATCAGGCGCAGTTGGTGGGTGTTGTCGCGGGATTGCGGGAATTCATCGACCACGAGCTGCGCGAGCTGGCGCAGGTCGATCGACTGGCGCTGCAGCGCGACGCCGGAGTCCACGCGGGCGATCTGCAGCAACCGGGTGGCGAGGTGGGTCAGCCGATCGAGCTGACGCACCAGTGTCTGGGACCGCTCGCGGGCGCGTTCGTCGCTGGTTTCCTGCGCGAGGCGCTGGGCCTGGGCACGGGCGGCGGCCAGCGGGGTGCGCAGCTCATGGGCCATCCGGGCGGAAAAACTGCGCTCGGCCGCCAGCAAGGCCTGCACGCGGGCCATCAGGCCGTTGACGGTCTCCAGCAGCGGGTGCAGCTCGCTGGGGGTGTCCTGCAGCGAGATGGGCTGCAGATCCTGGGCCGACCGCCGCGCCAGCTCTTCCTGCACCGGCTGCAAGGGCAGGAAGGTCTTGCGCACGACCTGGTGCAGCACCATCGCCGCCAGCGGCAGCAGCAGCAGCAGGGGGATCACCATCGTGATGGAGGCGCTCTCCAGCGTGGAGCTGCGGTGCCAGACGGCTTCGGCGAACTGCGCCCGGCGGCCCTGGTGGGTGATGGTGGCCACACGCCAGTCGCCGTGCAGGCTCATGCCCTCGCGGGCGCCGGGCGCGAGCGGTGTGGTGGGTGCATGGGCCGAGCGCAGCAGGATGCGGTTGTCCAGGTCGAGCACCTGGTAGACGACGATCGGCTCGGAGCTGTCCCGGCGCAGGCCGATGCTGTCGATGCGGGCGCGGTCGGCGTCCAGGGGGTCTGCGGCGGCATGCAGCGGCAGCAGGATGAGCAGCCGCTCGGCGTTCTCGGCCAGCGCCAGGTCGAGCACCTCGTTGGTTTCCTTGCGCACCTCGAAGATCGCTGCCGCCGATGCCGCCAGCCAGAGCATCCCCAGCACCAGCAGCAGCCGCACATGCAGCCGGGACTCCAGGCTGTGGCGTGCGGGCGTGTCAGGCTTCAAGGCGGTAGCCCAGTCCGCGGTGGGTGGTGATCAGCGCGGCACCGAGCTTCTTGCGCAGGCGGCTGATGATGACCTCCAGCGTGTTGCTCTCGCCCGCCAGCAAGCCCCCGGACAGGAGCGTCGATTCGATGTCCGCGCGGCTGTAGATGCGGCCGATGTGGCCGGACAGCACCCGCAGCACGGTCCACTCCATCGCGGTCAGGTCCACCCCCGCGCCGCTCCGCCAGGCCCGCAGGTGGGCCAGATCGAACTCGCAGTCCTGCACCTTGATGTGGGGGCTGGGGGCCGATCGGCGCTGGATGGCGGACATGCGGGCCAGCATCTCGTCGAGATCGAAGGGCTTGACGAGGTAGTCGTCCGCGCCGGCTTCGAGTCCGCGGATGCGGTCGCTGATCTGGTCGCGGGCGGTCATGACCAGCACCGGCAGCCGCAGCCCGGCCGAGCGCCACTGCCGCAGCAGCACCAGCGCGTCGCCATCCGGCAGTTGCAGGTCCAGCATGGCGAAATCCGCTGTGCCAGGGTGTTGGGCCTGGGAGATCAGCTTGCACCAGTACACCTGGTGGCCGGCCGCCTCCAGATGGTCGGTGACGGCCTGTCCCAGGTCGATGTCGTCTTCGAGCAGCAGCACTTGCATGGGGCGGATCATGGCGCAAGTCGGGGGCGCTGCACCAGCGAAAAGGCCGCCCCGGGGGACGGCCTTGCACGCGGTATCGCGGAAAGAGGGGCGGGTTTCGCCTCAGTCGGCGTACTGGCCCGCCGCCTTGATGACCGGACCCCACTTGGCCAGCTCGGCTTCGACGAACTTCTTGTGCTCGGCCGGGTTGGTGCGGGCGTCGGTGATGATGTCGGCACCGAGGGCCTCTTCGTGCTTGACGAAATCAGCGTCCTTCAGCGCCGCCTTCAGTGCGGTGTTGACCTTGTCCACCACCGCCTTCGGCGTGCCCTTGGGGGCGTACAGACCGTGCCAGATCGTGACGTTGAAGCCCTTCAGACCCGCCTCGTTGAGCGTGGGCAGGGTCTTCAGGCCATCGGTGGTCAGACGCTTGCTGGTCGTGACGGCATACGCCTTGACCTTGCCGGAGGTGATCTGGCCGGTGGTGTTGGTGGACTGGTCGCACATCAGGTCCACCTGGCCGCCGATCAGGTCGGTCATGGCCGGGCCGGTGCCCTTGTACGGCACGGTGGTCATGTCGATCTTGACGCTTTGCTGGAACAGCAGGCCGCACAGGTGCGACGCCGATCCCAGACCGGCATTGGCCAGGTTGATCTTGCCCTTGTTGGCGTCGAGCCACTTGGTCAGTTCGGCGTAGTTGTTCGCCGGCAGGCTCGGGCGACCGATCAGCGTCATCGGCACTTCGTTGATCATGCCGAGGTATTCGAAGTCGGTCAGCGCGTCGTACTGCATCTTGCGGTACAGCGCCGGGGCGGTGGCCATCGCGACGTGGGCCAGCAGCAGCGTGTAGCCGTCCGGGCTGGCCTTGGCGACTCGGGTGTGGCCGAGCGTGCCGCCGGCGCCGGCGACGTTCTCGATGATCACCTGGCCGCCGAGCGGCTTGCGCAGGGCTTCGGCCAGATCGCGCGCCACCTTGTCCGTCGGGCCACCGGCCGCGAACGGGACGATGATCGTGACGGGCTTGTCGCCGGGGTAGGTCTGGGCTGCGGCGCCCAGGGACAGGGCAGCCAGTGCGACGGCGGTGATCAGATGCTTCATGGGGTCTCCAGGGGCGCGCAATGCCAAGGGTTTGGTTCAGTGAGTGCGCCGGATCCTAGCGGCAGTCCGCCAGGGGCGCATCTCGGAAACTACGTAACGCGCCGCAGTTCGTGCAGGCCGACCACCCTGGACCGGGCATCAGGCGTAGCTGCGCTTGTCCTCGATCACCTTGCCGTCGTTGGGCAGGGCGCCGCGTGCGACCGTGGTGACGGCGGCACGCAGTTTGGTGATGTCGCGCACCGAGCCGGCCACCCGCGGCGCCAGTCCTTCGGGGATGCCGTCGCATTCGATGTGCAGCGTCATGCGGTCGTCGGCCATCTCGCCTTCCACCACCAGCCGGGCGCGGGCAATCTCGGGATGGCGGCGCACCACCTCGGCCACCTGCGACGGATGCACGAACATGCCGCGCACCTTGGTCGTCTGGTCGGCGCGCCCCATCCAGCCCTTGATGCGCGGCGCCGTGCGGCCGGTCGGGCATTCGCCGGCGAGGATGGCCGAGAGATCGCCCGTGCCGAAGCGGATCAGCGGGTAATCGGGGTTGAGCGTCGTCACCACCAGCTCGCCGACCTCGCCGTCCGGCACCGGATCGCCCGTCCCCGGCCGCACGATCTCCACGATCACCCCTTCGTCGAGCACCAGCCCCTGCCGCGCCACCGTTTCGTAGGCGATCAGGCCGAGGTCGGCGGTGGCATAGCACTGGTAGCCCGCGATGCCACGCTCGGCCAGCCAGTCGCGCAAGGACGGCGGAAAGGCTTCACCGCTGACCAGGGCTTTGGTGATCGAGGAGCGGTCGGCGCCCGTCTCGGCGGCTTTCTCGACCAGGATCTTCAGGAAGCTCGGCGTGCCGATGTAGCCCTGCGGACGCAGCTCGGCCACCGCCTGCAGTTGCAGCTCGGTGTTGCCGACCCCGCCGGGAAAGACCGCACAGCCCAGTGCATGGGCACCGGTCTCCATCATCGAGCCGGCGGGGGTGAGGTGGTAGCTGAAGCTGTTGTGGATCAGCTCGCCGGCGCGGAAGCCGGCGGCGTGGATCGCACGGGCCATGCGCCAGTAATCGTGGCCGGCGCCTTCGGGTTCGTAGATCGGGCCGGGCGACTGGAACACGCGGCGCGCACCCCGCACCGCCGGTTGTCCCGTCCAGCCGATCGCCGAGAAGCCGCCGAACGCGTCGCGCACGCGCAGCGCGTTCTGGCGCTCCAGCAGCGCGCCCTTGCGGGTCACGGGCAGGCTGGCCAGGGCGGCGCGGCTGGTGATGCTGGCCGCGTCCACGCCCGCCAGGATCTCGGCGAAGGCCGGGGTGCGGCTGGCGGCGTGGGCCACCTGGGCGGGCAGGGCGGCGAGCTGGCTGGCTTCGCGCAGCGCGGGCGCGCGGGTTTCCAGGGCGTCGTAGCCCCCGCGGATGAACTCTTCTTGCATGGCGCGTCCCTTGTACTCAGGCGAGCCAACGCTTGCGGCGCTTGTAGCTCTTGTTGTCCTTGAAGCTCTTGCGGTCGCCGCCGCCCATGCCGAGGTAGAACTCCTTCACGTCCTCGTTTTCGCGCAGGTCCTGGGCGGCGCCGTCCATGACGATGCGGCCGTTCTCCAGGATGTAGCCGTAGTCGGCGTAGCGCAGGGCCATGTTGGTGTTCTGCTCGGCCAGCAGGAAGGTGACCCGTTCCTTGGTGTTCAGATCCTTCACGATCTCGAACACCTCTTCCACGATCTGCGGCGCCAGCCCCATCGACGGCTCGTCCAGCAGCACCATCTTCGGGTTGGCCATCAGCGCACGGCCGATGGCGCACATCTGCTGCTCGCCGCCGGAGGTGTAGGCGGCCTGGCTGGCGCGGCGCGTCTTCAGCCGGGGAAAGTAGTTGTAGACCTTCTCCAGCGTCTCGGCGACCGCCGCCTTGCCGTCCCGGCGGGTGTAGGCGCCGGTCATCAGGTTGTCCTCGATGCTCAGGTGCGCGAAGCAGTGCCGGCCTTCCATGACCTGCACCACCCCGCGGTTGACCATGTCGGAGGTGGAGAGTTTCTCGATGCGCTC
>NZ_JAAFKF010000113.1 GCF_013299175.1 Sphaerotilus sp. | reverse complement strand
TCATTTTCGACCCCAATATCTTCGCCATCGCCACCGGCATCGAGGAGCACGACAACTACGCCGTGGACTTCATCAACGCCACGCGCTGGATCAAGGCGAACCTGCCGGGCGCCAAGGTCTCGGGCGGCGTGTCGAACGTGAGCTTCTCGTTCCGCGGCAACGAACCCGTGCGCGAGGCGATCCACACCGTGTTCCTGTACCACGCGATCCAGGCCGGCATGGACATGGGCATCGTCAACGCGGGCATGGTCGGCGTGTACGACGACCTGGAGCCGGTGCTGCGCGAGCGGGTCGAGGACGTGGTGCTGAACCGCCGCCCCGACGCGGGCGAGCGCCTGATCGAGATCGCCGAAACCGCCAAGGGTGCCGCCAAGGACGACTCGGCCAAGCTCGCGTGGCGCGGCACGGCCGAGCAGTTGGTGAGCGTCGATGACCGCCTGAGCCACGCGCTGGTCCACGGCATCACCGACTTCATCAACGCCGACACCGAAGAGGCTTGGCAGGCGATTTCGGCCAAGGGCGGGCGCCCGCTGCACGTCATCGAAGGCCCGCTGATGGCCGGCATGAACATCGTCGGCGACCGCTTCGGCGCCGGCAAGATGTTCCTGCCGCAGGTGGTCAAGTCGGCCCGCGTGATGAAGCAGGCGGTCGCGCACCTGCTGCCCTACATCGAGGCCGAGAAGAAGGCCATGGTCGATGCGGGTGGCGAGGCCAAGCCGAAAGGCAAGATCGTCATCGCCACCGTCAAGGGCGACGTGCATGACATCGGCAAGAACATCGTCACCGTGGTCCTGCAGTGCAACAACTTCGAGGTGGTCAACATGGGCGTGATGGTCCCGTGCCAGGACATCCTGAAGAAGGCGCGGGAAGAAGGCGCGGACATCATCGGCCTGTCCGGGCTGATCACGCCGAGTCTGGAGGAGATGCAGCACGTTGCCGCCGAGATGCAGCGCGATGACTACTTCCGTGAGCGCCAGACGCCGCTGCTGATCGGCGGCGCCACCTGCTCGCGGGTCCACACCGCCGTCAAGATCGCGCCCCACTACACCGGGCCGGTGGTCTACGTGCCGGACGCGAGCCGCTCGGTGGGCGTGTGCTCGGACCTGCTCAGCGACGAGCGTGCCGCCAAGTTCATCGACGAACTCAACGCCGACTACGACCGCGTCCGCACCCAGCACGCGAACAAGAAGGCCACACCAATGGTGCCGCTGGCGACCGCACGCGCCAACAAGACGCCGATCGACTGGGCTGCCTACACGCCGCCGAAGCCGAAGTTCATCGGCCGGCGCGTGTTCCGCAACTACGACCTCGCGGAACTCGCGCAGTGCATCGACTGGGCGCCGTTCTTCCAGACCTGGGATCTGGCAGGCAAGTTTCCAGAGATCCTGAAGGACGAGATCGTCGGCAGCGAGGCGGTGCGGGTGTTCAGCGATGGCAAGCGCATGCTGCAGCGGGCGATCGAGGGGCGCTGGCTGCAGGCGAACGGCGTCATCAGCCTGCTGCCCGCCAACACGGTGGGCGACGACACGGTCGAGGTCTACAGCGACGAGTCACGCGAAACCGTCGTGCTGCGCTGGCAGCCGCTGCGGATGCAGTCGGAGCGGCCGGTGATCGACGGCGTGCGCCGGCCGAACCGCTCGCTGGCCGACTTCATCGCGCCCAAGGGGACGAAACCGGACTACATCGGCCTGTTCGCCGTGACGGCCGGGCTGGGCATCGAGAAGAAGGAGCGCCAGTTCATCGACGATCTCGACGACTACAGCGCGATCCTGTTCAAGGCGCTGGCCGACCGGCTGGCCGAAGCCTTCGCCGAGCGGCTGCACCAGCGTGTGCGCACTGAGCTGTGGGGCTACGCGGCGGACGAGGTGCTGAGCAACGAGGCGCTGATCGCCGAGCAGTACCGCGGCATCCGCCCGGCGCCGGGGTATCCGGCCTGCCCGGACCACCTCGTCAAGCGGGCGATGTTCGACGTGCTCGACGCGCCGGACATCGGCATGACGCTGACCGAAAGCATGGCGATGACCCCGGCGGCGAGCGTCAGCGGCTTCTACCTGGCGCACCCCGAGTCGGCGTATTTCAACGTCGGCAAGATCGGCGAGGACCAGTTGGCGGACTTCGCGGCGCGGCAGGCGCTGAGCGAGGTCGATGCACGCCGGGCACTGGCACCGGTGCTGAACTGAGTTGAATCGCTCTCCGCAACAAAAAAGCGCCTCGGTCGAGGCGCTTTTTTTGCGGAGGGACACTCAATGCTGCACAGGCTTGCGGCGACGGGCCACGAAGCCCAGGGCGCCCAGTCCCGCGAGCATCATCGCGTAGGACTCGGGTTCCGGCACAGCCGCCGCCACGGTCACACCGTCAACACCGAACGCAGCACCCTTGCCCGAGAAGTACAGGTGGTAGGAATCACCGGCAATGGCAGTGAACGTGTAGGACGCGGCGTGCCAGCCAGCACCCCATGCCGTCATCGGGTCGCCCGACGTGCCCAGCGCAGTGGCGAAATCGTTCGAGTTGAAGATGCGCGAGCGACCATCCCCGGTCGCCCAGAAATTGACGTTGTAGAGACCACCAACCGTCGCCGTGAAGCTCTGGTAGATCGACTCGTTGGCATCCAGCACAGCGTACTGGTTGCCGAGCGCGCCCCCCAGCGGGGCCGTCGAAGCACCGCCGGTCGTGTCGCCCCAGAACGCGTGCAGATCGGCGCTCTCGAACGATGCGTCGTTCAGGGGAATGGACTGGGCCTGTGCCGCCGTGGCACCCAAGGCCACGACAACGGCTGCTGCCAGCACCGAAAATTTCTTGAAACCGAAGTTTTGCATGGTCGCTCCTGAGTGTGGTTTCGATCGGCGCCAAGCCAATCTGAATTTAGTGAGGCCAGTGTGCGGAACCCACCAGTTTCATGCCACCCCGGTTCGCGGGTACCGATTCGTCTCAATTGAGAGAACCACACCCCCTACCCCACAGGCAGGTAGGCGATTTATGCAATTCAAGCCGGCAGCACCAGCAACACCAGATTGTCACGGTGGATCAACTCGGCCTCGTTGGCATAGCCCAGCAGCCCCTCGATCTGCGACGACGGCTTGCGCGCGATGAGCCGGGTTTCGCTGCTGGCATAGTTCGCCAATCCACGGGCAATCTCGACACCCGCCTGTGTCCGCACCGCAATCACGTCGCCGCGGGAGAAATCCCCCTGCACCTCGACCACACCGATCGGCAGCAGGCTCTTGCCCTCGTCGCGCAGCTTGAGCGCCGCGCCATCGTCCACCACCACCGCGCCCTTGAGCTGCAGGTGGTCGGCCATCCACTGCTTGCGCGCCGCGACCTTCGGGGTCGTCGCCACCAGCAGCGTGCCGATGGACTCGCCCGCCACCAGCCGCAGCAGCGCATCCGGCTCGCGGCCCCAGGCGATCACGGTGGACGCGCCACTGCCGGCCGCCCGCTTGGCCGCCAGGATCTTGGTGATCATGCCGCCCTTGCCGATGCTGGAGCCCGCGCCGCCGGCCATCTGCTCCAGCTCGGGTGTCCCGGCCACGGCTTCGTGGATGAACTTCGCGTCCGGATCCTTGCGCGGATCGGCCGAGTACAGGCCCTTCTGGTCGGTGAGGATAACCAGCGCATCGGCATCAACGAGGTTGGCCACCAGGGCACCCAGCGTGTCGTTGTCGCCAACCTTGATCTCGTCCGTGACAACGGTGTCGTTCTCGTTGATGACCGGCACCACACCCAGACCGAGCAAGGTCAGCAGCGTCGAACGGGCGTTCAGATACCGCTCGCGGTCGGCCAGATCGGCGTGCGTGAGCAGCACCTGCGCGCTGCCCAGACCCTGTTCACGCAGCGCCGTTTCGTAGACCTGCGCCAGCCCCATCTGCCCGACGGCAGCGGCGGCCTGCAACTCGTGCAGCTCCTTCGGCCGGGTTGCCCAGCCCAGGCGCTTCATCCCTTCGGCGATGGCGCCGGAGGACACCATCACCACCTCGCGCCCCTGCCGCACCAGCGCGGCGAGCTGCACGCACCAGGCGTTGATGGCCTCGGCGTCCAGGCCGCGGCCTTCGTTGGTGACCAGACTGGAGCCGACCTTGACGACGATGCGGCGGGCGTTCAGCAGAACCTCACTCATGGCAACCTCAGCGGAAGCGCGGATCGGCCGGATCCGGCGGCAGGGACTCGTTGTCGGCCTCGACGAAGCGCACGTCCGGCACCTCGATCGGGGGGGCATTGAGCGCGGCAACGTGCTGGTAGAGCGCCCGGACGAGGGGTTCGCACCCTTCGCGGGTCAGCGCCGAAATCTCGAACACCGGCGCCTTCCAGCGCAAGCGGCGCACGATGTCCTTCATGCGCTTCTTGCGTTCCTCGGGGTCGGGAATCATGTCGAGCTTGTTCAGCACGAGCCAGCGCGGCTTGTCGTAGAGCGCCTTGTCGTACTTCTTCAGCTCCTTGGCGATGGCACGAACCTGTGCGACCGGATCGACGCCATCGTCAAACGGCACCGCGTCCACCATGTGCAGCAGCACGCGGGTGCGCTGCAGGTGGCGCAGGAACAGATGCCCCAGACCGGCGCCTTCGGAGGCCCCTTCGATCAGGCCCGGCACGTCGGCGACCACGAAGCTCTTGCTCGGGCCGACCCGCACCACGCCGAGGTTGGGGTGCAGCGTCGTGAACGGGTAGTCGGCGATCTTGGGGCGCGCGTTCGAGATGGCGGTGATCAGCGTGGATTTGCCGGCGTTGGGCATGCCGAGCAGGCCGACATCCGCCAGCACGCGCAGCTCCATCTTCAGCGCCTTGATCTCGCCGGGCCAGCCGACGGTTTTCTGCCGGGGCGCGCGGTTGGTGCTGGTCTTGTAGTGCAGGTTGCCGAAGCCGCCGTCGCCGCCCTTGGCCAGGATGATCTGCTCGCCGTGCGTGAGCAGCTCGGCAATGACCTCCTCGGTCTCGGCATCCCGGATGATGGTGCCGACCGGCACATGCATCACCACGTCCGCACCGGCCGCGCCGAACTGGTCTGAACCCCGGCCGGACTCGCCGTTGCGGCCTTCGTAGCGACGGATGTAGCGGAAGTCGATCAGCGTGTTCAGGTTGCGGTCGCCCACGACATAGACATGCCCGCCGCGGCCCCCGTTGCCGCCGTCTGGTCCACCGAACGGAATGAACTTCTCGCGCCGGAAGCTGGCGCAGCCGGAGCCACCGTTGCCGGCGGCCACATCGATGGTGACTTCATCGACAAATTTCATGCTTGTACTCCAGCATCCAGACGCATCGGGTCATCCGATCATCGGATCTTCAGATCATTTCAAAGCAAAAAAGCCCCGGCTTGCCGGGGCTTCATGCGCGCAAGCGTCGCAGCGCGGTCGATCAGACCGGCGTGACGATCACGGTCTTGCGGTTCTCGGCGCCCTTGGTGGCAAACGAGATGGTGCCATTGACCAGCGCGAACAGCGTGTGGTCACGGCCCATGCCGACATTGCTGCCTGCATGGAAACGGGTGCCACGCTGGCGCACGATGATCGAGCCGGCGGTGACCACTTGGCCGCCGTAGGCCTTGACGCCGAGCATTTTCGGTTGGGAATCGCGGCCGTTCCGTGTGGAACCGCCGCCTTTTTTCTGTGCCATGGTTCAGATCCTCTGAGGATGTGCTGGATGGGAGAGGCGACGGATCAGCCGAGCACCGCGCTGATTTGCAGCTCGGTGTAGTTCTGGCGGTGGCCCTGGCGCTTCTGGTAGTGCTTGCGACGGCGCATCTTGAAGATGCGCACCTTGTCGTGCCGACCATGCGACAGCACCGTGGCCGTCACCGTTGCGCCATCAACCAAGGGAGCGCCAACCCGGAGTTCTGCACCGCTTCCAACGGCGAGCACCTGGTCGATCACGATCTCTTGGCCAACGTCCGCAGTGATCTGTTCTACTTTGATTTTTTCGCCGGCTGCAACCTTGTATTGCTTGCCACCGGTTTTTATGACCGCGTACATATCAGCCCTTTCTTGGGGGTAAAGTTTTTCCGCGTGCTGACGCCAGCAACATCCCGGTGACAAACGCGAAGCCCAAGATTATGCCACGCTTTGCACGACTTGCTTCCCCGGCTGTCGGCTTCTCATCACAGCCCCAAGCCGCAAAGCGTGTCCGGCCAAACACCGGTCAGTCTGCAGTTGTGACAGGGTTCCTATAATCCGCGGATTCTGCGCATCCCAACCAGCCCCTCCTCGTGAGCTTCGCCACCGCCACCAAGCCGACCTCCTCCGCCGTCACGCAACTCATGGCCGGCGAGATGGCGCAGGTTGATGCCGTGATCCACCGCCGTCTGGCCTCGGAAGTCGCGCTGATCAACCAGATCTCGCACTACATCGTCAGCGCCGGGGGCAAGCGCATCCGCCCGCAGCTCGTCCTGCTGTTCGCCCGCGCCCTCGGCTTCGACGGCCCGGAGCGTTTCGAGATGGCTGCGACAGTCGAGTTCATCCACACCGCCACGCTGCTGCACGACGACGTAGTGGATGAATCCGCCCTGCGCCGGGGCCGCAAGACCGCCAACGCGCTGTTCGGCAATGCGGCCAGCGTGCTGGTGGGTGACTTCCTGTACTCGCGGGCCTTCCAGATGATGGTGTCGGTGGACCGGATGCGCGTGCTCGACGTGCTGGCCGAGGCGACCAACGTCATCGCCGAAGGGGAAGTCCTGCAACTCATGAACATGCACGACCCCGACACCAGCGTCGAGGATTACCTGCGGGTCATCCGCTACAAGACGGCCAAGCTGTTCGAGGCGAGTGCGCGCATCGGTGCCGTGTTGGCGGGCGCGACACCGGAAGTCGAGTCCGCCTGCGCCGCCTACGGGCAGGCACTGGGCACGGCGTTCCAGATCGTCGATGACCTGCTCGACTACGAAGGCGCCACCGCCGCGCTGGGCAAGAACGTCGGCGACGACCTGCGCGAAGGCAAGCCGACGCTGCCACTGTTGCACGCCATGCGCCACGGGACCGCCGCCGAACGCGACCTGATCCGCCACGCCATCGAGCACGGCGAGGTCGAACGGCTCGACGAGATCATCCAGATCGTGCGCCGCACCGGTGCTCTGGACGCCACACGCCAAGCCGCTCGCGACGAGGCACAGCGTGCGCAACAGCACATTTCGGCACTGCCCCCTTCCCAATTCAAGGATGCGCTGCTAACATTGTCAGTCTTGGCAGTTGACAGGAATTCCTGAGTTTTCAGGGCAGTTCGTCAGCACACGGGGTGTAGCTTAGCCTGGTAGAGCGCTACGTTCGGGACGTAGAGGCCGGAGGTTCGAATCCTCTCACCCCGACCAAGGACAATTCAAAACGATCGCGCCACAGGGTTTTGCATGGCGCGATTTGTTTTTCGGGGTGTAGCTTAGCCTGGTAGAGCGCTACGTTCGGGACGTAGAGGCCGGAGGTTCGAATCCTCTCACCCCGACCAGATTCACCCATTCATGCACCCACGAAGCCCCACTTGCTGGGGCTTTGTCGTTTTCAGCTTCGATGTTCAATCGTGGCGAAGGCGTCCGACCTCGAACAGGCCGTCGTCCTCCAGGTCGCCCTCCACGAGACGGAACAAGCGCAGCGCCTGCTTGTCCTTGGCGCCAACCCCGACCATGAAGGCGCGGCCGTAGTGCGGATGCACCGCCCCCGCCTTCTCCTTGTCGTATTGCTGCAGGTGCGGTCCCTTGAACTCCACCAGCGCGACGCCGTCGCCCACCTTCCGGCCTTTCACGGCCACCAGGAAATCCGGGAAAAACCCGACACCGTTCGACCAGCGGTACAGCGCCACCGACTCAGGCTGGCGCACCGGGTTGCGGTGCCACCAGTCCACATCGGGCGACGTGTCCAGCAGTTCGGCAAAGCGCCGCTCCTCGACAGAAAGGTCGGGCGGAAAGATCCCGTAGACGTTGCGCCTGGCCTTCTCCAATGGCTGCGCAGATTGCTGCACCGGCGGCAGCGAGTGGGAACGGGCATGAATCTGGCTGGCGCGGCAGCGTTTGTGCGCCTGCCGGATCAGGCTCGGGTTGCGGACCAGGACCAGCTCCAGTTGCTGGGTCAGGGCCTCTTCGGATTCAGGCAGGTCAAACCCTCCAGCGTCCAGCGCACCCTGGAAACGCTGTCGCAGCGCCCGCAGGAACGCCCGGTTGTCCACATCGGGGTACTCGAACGCGATCTGTCTGGCCCGCTGCGCGATGCCGACGGCGGACATCTTGGCCAGGATGTCCACGTCGTCCGGGGCATCGGCGCTCTCGAAGAGGTCCACCGTGCGCTTCACCAGCTTGGTCTTGCTGCGGTCGCGGTCCACCAGCACCGCAGAGAAGTCGATGAACGACACCAACTGCACCTCGAAGTCGTCGGGGTTCGCGGGCAGCACTTCCGTCACCAGCGCAGGCAAGCCCTGCACCTTCAGGGGATAGCTGTACTGCGCCTGCGCATCCAGCTTGAACGCATTCACCAGCGCCGTCGGCCCCGCACTCGCACCGTGCGCCAGCGCGGTCTTGGCGAGTTCAGGGAACAGGGCCGACGTTTGCTGCGGCAGCGGTACCACGGTCTGGGTCTGGCCCGACGGGACGGCGGTTGGTGTGCCCTCGGTGCCTTCAGGTGACACCACGGCAACGGGTAGCTCAGTCGGAAAGATCACCGCTGTCTGGCCAGGTTTGACCACCTGGACAAACGACGAATCGTCCGTGAAGGTGATGACCGTTTCGGGCGTGGTGTTGGCCGTGTGGGCCTGGAGCTTGTTGATGGCGGCAGCCGCCCCCGTCAAGCCCTCCTGCGCCGCTCGGTTCGCCAGGAATACGTAGCCGTGGTCCAGGACCGGCGGGGTGTCCGGGCGGCGCTGCAGCAGCGGATGCACGCGCATGATGCGGCCGACCACCTGGATGCCGAAGTTCGCGTCACGGGTGCCCCGCAAGGCCGCCAGCGTGAAGGCCCGCGGCGCGTCGAAGCCCATCGCAATCGCCATCTTGAACACCAGCACCTCCACCGTCGGGTCTTGCGCCAGCGCCTGCAAGTTGGGGTCCGGCTCTTCGGCGGCGTGGACCTTGACGGCCGACGCCGGGAATTTCAGCGGCCCGGTCAGGTAGTCGCGGGCCTGGTTCAATGCGGCGCCGCCGTTGGGTACCTGCACAAGCATCAGCGGCGTGAGCGCCACACCGTGCTGGGCCAGCACGCCCTTGAGGTGGCGGTGCATGGCCGCGCACTCGGACATGGCGACTTCCTCGAAGTTCACCAGCGCGGCATCGTCGTTGTTGCCGGTGAGGAACTGCGCCGTCTTGACGCCGAGCTTGAGCAGACCGGCTTGGTGGCCCTCGTGCCGCGTGATGCTGGCCCAGTCGGCGGCGTCGCCCACCTGATAGCCAGTCTTGTCGGTGAAGCTGGCCACGTCGGTGTCCCGTGGGGTGGCGGTCATCATCAGGACGTAGTCCGGCGCCAGCACGTCGGCGAAGAAGCGGTGCGCCTCCTTGGCCTTCACGAAGCCGTGGTGCGCCTCGTCCACCACGACGCCGATCCGCAGGCCCAGGGCGCGGGCTTGGGCGACGAGTTCATCCACCGACAGGCCCGCGTCGCCCGTGGTGCGGGCCAGACGCGATTCCTTGGTCTTGGTCGCCACCGTCTGCCAAGTGATGACGAAGAGTGCGCCGGAGGCCAGCTCGTCCGGGGTGCGCTGGTGCGCGATGTTCAGGATCTTCAGTTGCGGGGCCTGGCGTTGCAGGCTGGCCGCCGCCTGGTCGATCAGGGTCGCGTAGGGGGCGAACCAGAACCAGACCACCTCGTCCAGCGCCGAGAAGCGGGCCACGGTTTCGGTGGCGATCAGCGTCTTGCCGATGCCGGTCGGGGCCTGGAGCAGGATCGCCGCCGATTGCTGGCGCAGCGTACACAGCGCCTGCGGGTTCGTCAGGCGGTCGTAGTCGTCGCGCAGGTTCTGGAAGCGGGTGACGAGGGCGGTGATGTGCCGCTCCTGGAACGGCAGTGGATCGATGCGGCTCATGCGTGTTCCCCTCCCAGCTTGCCGAACCGGAAGCCGCGCGTCAGGTCGGCCGGGACTTCTCGCAGGTTGTTTTCATGGACGAGGCCCGTCAGCGCGGCGGGTGTCCAGGTGTAGACGACGGCGTGCGGGTGCAGGAGCAGCGCCGCTTGCAGGGCGGTTTTCATCTTGGCGGTCGTGGCGGGCAGGTAGATGAGCACCTGCCCTTCCCAGACCGACACCGAGGCCAGCGCGCCCCGCTCGGTCAGGGGGTGGTGGTGCTTCATCTGGAGGTAGGACCAGACCAGGCCGTCGTCCAGGCGCTCTTCGAGGCGGTGGGTCGGGATGGTCCGGGTCCGCAGGTAGGCGAAGCCGCCGCCCAGCCCGGCCACCTCGTCTCCCTTGGCCGACGTGTAGCCCTCGGCGGCGCGGCGCACGCGGGTGGCGCACACGTCGCGGCACAGGTTCTTGTCCGGCTCGGTTTCGGTGGCTTCGGTGCTGGACACGAGGATGAAACGGCGCTCGCCGCCGTCTTCCTGGTTGAGCTGCAAGAGGGCCTGGGCGAGCGTGCCGGACCCCGCGAAGAAGTCGAGCACCAGGTCGCCGGGCTTGGTGGCCAGACGCAGGATGCGGTCCATCAACTGCAAGGGCTTGGGCGTCGAGAACACGTCCTCGTTGCGCTCCTTGGGCAGGATCTCGTTGAGCTGCTTCTTGGCGTCCTGCGTGTGGCCCACGGCGTCGTAGGTCCACAGCGTCTGCGGCACCACGCCTTGCTTGACATCCGTCAGGAAGCGTTTCAATCGAGGAGCGTTGTTGCCATCCTTGCCCCACCAGATTCGATTGTCTTTGTTCAACTCCGCAAATCGGTCCTCTGAGATGGTCCAGTAACGGCCGGGAGGCGGGCCTGCAATCACCTTGCCTGAGGGCGTGGTAACGCTGTACGAACCCGCAGAGTAGTAGTTGCGCGCCGACAAGTCGCTCGACATCCACAGACCCCGTGGATCATTGTCCAAATTCTTGTAAGCACCGTCCTGGGCGGCAGTACGTGGCATCGGATTGGGACGCCAGCGGTCCCGGTCAGCGGCGTAGACCAACACGTACTCGTGGTCATCCGAGAAGTGGACCGCCGTGTTCTTGGGCGAAAAGACCTTCTGCCAGATGACGTTGGCGATGTGGTTGCCCTCGCCGAACACCTTGTTCATCAACAACCCGAGGTTAAACAGCTCGTTGTCGTCGATCGACACGAAGATGACGCCATCGTCGGCCAACAGA
>NZ_JAAFKF010000112.1 GCF_013299175.1 Sphaerotilus sp. | reverse complement strand
TCGCTGCTGACGGCGCGGCTGGCGCGACCGGCCATCGCCTCGGGCGCAGTCGCGGGGGATCTGAGCGGGTTCGTGCGGCTGGAACCGCGCATCGACACCGCACTGGCGGCGGAACAACTGGCGCGGGTTGGACTGCCCGCAGACTATGTGCGTTGGATCTCGGTCAATGAAGCGCGCGCGCGCACCGGTCTGCCTGTGGACTCCGGCGGCTGGTTTTACGCGCAGGCGGGTTGGCTGTCGCCGGGGGACTGGTCGCGCTGGCTGCTGGGCCGGGCGGTGTCGGTGGGCTTGGCGCGCTTTCAGGGCGTGACCCAGGTGGCGGCGCTGCGCCGTGGCCCGGACGGTGGCTGGCAGGCGCTGGATGCGCAAGGGCGGGTGCTGGCGCAGGCGCCGGTGGTCGTGCTGGCCACTGCCATGGCCGTGGAGCGGCTGCTGCCAGAGGACGCCGCGCCGGTGCAGCTGCAGGCCGTGCGCGGCCAGACCACGTTGCTGGCGGCCGACACGCCGGCGTTGCGGCCACCGCGTCTGGCGCTGTCGGGGCAAGGCTATGGGCTGACGCTGCCGGATGGCCGGGTGCTCACCGGTGCCACCACCCAGTACGGCGACACGGATCCCCGCGTGCGTGCCACCGACCACACGCACAACCTGGCGCGGGCCGCGCGGCTGGGCGTGTGCGTGTGCGCGACCACCACGGAGGTAGCGGACATGGCGCTGACCGGTCGCGTGGGCTGGCGCGCCACCACGGCCGACCGGCTGCCGCTCATCGGCCCGCCGCTGGACCGCCGCCTCCCCGCCACCGCACCCACCGGAAAACCACGGCCAACCGGGCTGCAACACCAGCCGCGGTGCCATGGCGCGACCAGCGGGCTGTACCTGTTCACCGGTCTGGGCGCGCGGGGCATCACCAGCGCGGCGCTCGGTGCGCAGGTGCTGGCGGCCTGGGTGACGGGGGCGCCGTTCCCGGTGGACACCGCGTTGCGCGATGCGCTCGACCCCGCACGGCAGTGGACGGGCCGGCAAGGCGAAAAAAAAGGCGGCTCCGCAGAGCCGCCTTGTCAAACCAAGGAGTCTTCAGGACCAAGGACTCCATCGGATGGAAAAGCTGACGCAGCGTAAGCACTTTGGCGATTGCAGGACAGCCATCCATCCCCCTCGAATGCAGGTCAACCCCCTCACTCACGGGATGTCCTGCGGTGCGGAACCCGGTAGCTCCACCACCCGCAACTGGCGCGCCATCGCCCGTGTGCGGACCTCGGCGGCCTCGATGGTCTGGCTGGCCTCGTGCAACTTCTGGCGGGTTTTTTCCAGCACATCGCCGAAACGCGCAAATTCGGCCTTCACCCCGCCCAGGATCTTCCACACCTCGGCGCTGCGCTGCTCCAGCGCCAGCGTGCGGAATCCCATCTGCAGGCTGTTGAGCATGGCCAGCAGCGTGGTCGGGCCGGCCAGCGTGACGCGGTGGTCGCGCTGCAGCCGCTCGTTCAGCCCCGGCCGGCGCAGCAGCTCGGCGTACAGGCCCTCGGTCGGCAGGAAGAGCACGGCGAAGTCGGTCGTGTGCGGCGGCGCGAGGTATTTGCCGGCGATGGCGCGGGCCTCGTCGCGCACGCGCTGCTCCAGCGCGCGGGCCGCCTGCTCGGCAGCGGGCTTGTCGGCACGGTCCTGGGCGTCGAGCAGGCGCTCGTAGTCCTCCCGCGGAAACTTCGCGTCGATCGGCAGCCACACCGGCGCCTCGTGTCCGGCCGCACCCCGTCCCGGCAGGCGGATCGCGAACTCCACCCGGTCCTTGCTGCCCGGCACCGTCACCACGTTGGTCGCGTACTGTTCGACCGTGAACACCTGCTCCAGCAAGGCGCCGAGCTGCACCTCGCCCAGCAGCCCGCGTGTCTTGACATTGCCGAGCACGCGCTTGAGATCGCCCACGCCCTGCGCCAGCGTCTGCATCTCGCCCAGACCGCGGTGGACCTGCTCCAGCCGCTCGGCGACCTGCTTGAAGCTCTCGCCGAGGCGGGCTTCCAGCGTGGCATGGAGTTTTTCATCGACGGTGGCGCGCATCTGCTCCAGCTTGCGCTCGTTGTCGGCCTGGAGACTCGCCAGCCGCTGCTCGACGCTGGCCTGCACGGCGTCCAGGCGCTGCTCCATCGACTGCTGCAGCCCGGCGAGGCGGCGGTCGTTGGCCTCGGTGAGCTGGTGCAGGTGCTCGGACTGGGTGCGGCTGGCCTCGCCGGACTGGGTCAGCAGCAGGCGCTGGAACTGGGCCAGTGCCGCGCTCAGCTCCTGGCGGGTGCCGCGGGCGCTGCCCTGGACTTCGCTGCGCAGCTCGCGCTCGATGCGCTCGCTGTGGGCGTGGCCAGCGTCGATGATGGCGTCGGCGGCGGCCTGCAGGCGCTCGGTCTGCGCGGCGGCCTCGGCCAGCGGATCGACGGGATCAGCCACGTCCACCGCTCGCCGCGACACCAGCCACAGCAGCCCGACCGTCTGCAGCAGCACCAGCGCCAGCAGGCCGATCAGGAGGGCGCGCTCCGTCACCCCGGCTCCGCCCCGCTCACCAGCGCCCGGATCGCGTCCGGCAGCGGCACGGATTTCTGGGCGGGAAAGTCCACCCACACCGTCTTGGCCCCGCCAGCGGCGTAGACAACCCCTGGATCGTCGGTGCGGCCCAGGGTGATGTAGGTGTCGAAGCTGCTGCGCCCCGGATTGCAGACGTAGTGGCGCGCCACCACGTCGCCGGGGAACTCCAGTTGCCGGTAGAAGTTGCAGAAGGCGTTGACGATCACCGGCCCGACGCCGCGCGGGTCGGGTGCGCAGCCCATGCGCTCGAACCAGTCGATCCGCACGATCTCCAGGTAGCGGAAGTAGACCGTGTTGTTGACATGGCCCATCGCGTCCATGTCGCCCCAGCGGATGGGCAGCACCAGTTCGTGGGTGAAGCGTTTGTCGTCCGGAATCTCGAAGCGCATGGTCACAGCTCCACGCCGAGCGCCGCCGCAAGTCGGCCGAGTTGTCCGCGCAGCTCCTGCACCTCGGCACGCAGCACGGCCACCTCTTCGGCCAGCCCGGCATCGACCGCACCGGTGACAGCGGCCTCGGCGGACAGGGACTCCAGCCCCGCGTCGCCGCAGAGCAGGTGTGCCCAGCGCGACTCGCGTGCCCCCGGTGCCCGCGGCAGCTTGCGCACGCGGGGCGGCTCCTTGGCGGCCAGCTCGTCGAGGAAGCCTTCGACCGACGAGACATCGGCGAAGCGGTGCAGCCGCTCGCAGTGCAGCCGCAGCTCGGCGGCCGTCTGCGGGCCGCGCAGCACCAGCAGCGTCAGCAGCGCCACCGCCGCGCCCGGCACCCCCAGCACCCGCGCCAGGTTGTGCTCGTAACGCACCACCCGCGTGCCACTGACTTCGTGGACCAGACTCAGCGCCTTCAGCTCCTCGATGGCAGCCAGCACTTCGGCATCGCCCAGCGCCATCACCGGCTCGCGGGCCGTCTTCTGGTTGCAGCCGGCGCACAGCGCGTTGAGCGACAGCGGATAGGAGTCGCGCACCGTCGCCTCCTTTTCCACCAGCACGGCGACGATGCGCGCCTCCAGCGGCGTCAGGTTCCGTCTCATCGGCAGCCTCCTTGCGTTGGCTTCAGAGACCGAAACCGTCGTCGGCCTGGATGATGGCGCCGTTGATGAAGCGGCTTTCCTTGGCGCACAGCATCATCAGCACCGCGTCCAGGTCCTGCGGCGTGCCCAGGCGCTTGCGCGGCAGCATGTTGATCAGCTTCTGGCCGGCGTCGGTTTCCCAGTGGTGGTGGTTGATCTCGGTGTCGATGTAGCCGGGGCAGATGGCGTTGACATTGATGTCGAACTTGCCCCACTCCAGCGCCATCGCCCGCGTCATGTGGATCACCGCCGCCTTGCTCATCGCATACGGCCCGATCTGGCTCAGCACGCGCAGGCCGGCCATCGAGGCGATGTTGACGATGCGGCCACCGGTGTAGGTGCCGGGTGCCGCACCGCGGGCGCGCGCCACCATGCGCTTGCCGACCTCCTGCGCGACGAAGAAGGCACCGCGCACGTTGGTGTCGAACACGAAATCGAAGTCTTCAG
This sequence comes from Sphaerotilus sp., assembly GCF_013299175.1. Lineage (GTDB taxonomy): Bacteria > Pseudomonadota > Gammaproteobacteria > Burkholderiales > Burkholderiaceae_C > Sphaerotilus. Next base: position 7,348 of record NZ_JAAFKF010000112.1, on the reverse strand, counting down.
GGGTGACATCGACCAGCTTCTGGGTCGTGCTGACGCCGGAGTTGTTGATGAGGATGTCGAGCACGCCGACCTCGGTCTCGGCGTGGGCCACGGCGGACTTGATGCTGTCGATGTCGGTGACATCGAGTTCGACGACATGGGCGTCGCCGTCTGCGGCCTCCAGCTCGGCGCGCAAGGCTTTCAGGCGATCGGTGCGCCGACCCGCCAGCACGACCGCAGCGCCCGCACGCGACAACACCCGCGCGAACTGTGCCCCCAAGCCACTGGAGGCGCCGGTGACAAGGGCCACACGGCCGGACAGATCGATGGGGTAGCTCATGGACGGATTCCTCTTCAGGTGGTGGGCAACGTGGTGGACGACGTTTTCTTCACCTGAAGATAGCACGGCCCCTGCAGGCGGCTTGTCACGCCTGCGCCGTGCTTTCGGCGCTCTTCAGCGCATCGACTGGCGCATGGGCGCCACGGCCGCACGGGTGCGCCGCTGGCGGGTGGACACCGCGCCGCGCTCGTAGCGCACCAGATCGGCCAGCAGGCCATGGACCAGACTTTCGGCGGCCACCCGTTCGCCGACCAGCAGCTCGATTTCCTCGGCATCGGATTCGTCGGTGTCGTAGGAGCGCAGCACGGCATCCTCGCTGCTGGCGGCAATCTGGCCGAACAGATCGGCGTGGCGCGCGAACACCTCCGGATTGGCCAGACGGATGCGGCTGATCACGCGACCCGCCAGCGTCTGCAGCAGCGCATGGGGCGACTGCTCGACACGGCGCGCCAGCACATCGATCAGCACCCGGAGCTGTACCGACGGGTAGTGGGCGAGCAGATCGTCGTCCAGCACGCACGGCAGCTCGGTGCCAAACAGGAGGGCATCGGCCATCGGCACACCGTGGCGCGCTTCGACCATGTTGACAAATTCGGAAACCAGCAGACCCAGCATGACACACCCCGCGTTGACCAGCGACCTTGCGGGTAAACCCCGTCTTCAGGCCGATGTCACCAGCATACGGGGGCTTGAATTGAACAAACCGTAGAAATGTCCTGCTTCTTGCCCTTATCACGCCGCACCCCTCAGGTGCGCGTCCCCCTGCGCACAGGGGCACGGCAGGCTTTCACGGCAACGCACGGTGGCATCACGGCGTCAAAAAAGAACGACCGTTCTTTTTTTGCATGAAGCCCGTTAGAATCTTGTCCGCCCCGCACGCTCCCACCACCTACAAGGACGCCCATGAGCCCCCAGGAGATCCTCGCCCAGTTCGGCCCCCGCGACGCGATGGAGTACGACGTCGTCATCGTCGGCGCCGGCCCCGCCGGACTCGCCGCCGCCATCCGCCTCAAGCAGCGCGCTGCAGAAAAGTCGCAGGAGCTGTCGGTCGTGGTGATCGAGAAAGGCTCGGAGCCTGGCGCGCACATCCTCTCGGGCGCCGTGATGGATCCGATCGCGATGCACGAGCTGTTCCCCGACTGGAAGGAACGCGGCGCCCCGCTGACCCAGCCAGTGACGGCCGACGAGGTGCTGTTCCTGTCCGAGACCGGCGCGACCAAGACCCCTCAGGCGCTCATCCCCGACTGCTTCCACAACCACGGCAACTACGTCATCAGCCTCGGCAGCGTCGTGCGCTGGATGGGCGAGCAGGCGGAAAGCCTGGGCGTCGAGATCTTCCCCGGCTTCTCGGCCGCCGAGGTGCTCTACGACGAGAACGGCAGCGTCAAGGGCATCGCCACCGGCAACCAGGGGGTCGGCAAGGACGGCGAGCCGAGCAACAGCTTCCAGATCGGCATGGAGCTGCACGGCAAGTACACCCTCTTCGCCGAAGGCTCCCGCGGCCACCTCGGCAAGCAGCTCATCGCCAAGTACAAGCTCGACGAGGGCAAAGACCCGCAAAGCTACGCCCTCGGTATCAAGGAACTCTGGGAGATCGACCCGACCAGGCACCAGCCGGGTCTGGTCGTCCACACCGCCGGCTGGCCGATGGCGGCGGACACCTACGGCGGCGGTTTCCTCTACCACCTGGAAGACAACAAGGTCACGCTGGGCTTCGTCACCGGGCTGGACTACCAGAACCCGTGGCTGAGTCCGTTCGAGGAGATGCAGCGGTGGAAGACGCATCCGTCGATCCGCCAGTACCTCGAAGGCGGCAAGCGGCTGGGTTACGGCGCGCGGGCGATCACGGCGGGCGGGCTGCTGAGCCTGCCCAAGACGGTGTTCCCCGGTGGCGCGCTGATTGGCTGTGACGCGGGCTACCTGAACGCCGCCCGCATCAAGGGCAGCCACGCCGCCATCAAGACCGGCATGCTGGCCGCGGACGCCGCATTCGATGCCTTGGCCGCAGGGCGCCAGCAGGACGAGCTGAGCGCCTACCCGACCGCGTTCGAGGCGAGCTGGCTGCATGCCGAACTCGACAAGTCCCGCAACTTCAAGCAGTGGTTCAAGAAGGGGGTCTACGTCGGCTCGCTGATGACGGGCATCGAGCAGTGGCTGCTGCCGAAACTCGGGTTTGCTGCGCCGCCGTGGACGGTCCACCGCGACCAGCCCGACCACGCCCGCCTGCGCCCCGCCAGCGAGTGCGCAAAGATCGAGTATCCGAAGCCGGATGGCATCATCACCTTCGATCGCCTGAGTTCGGTGTTCATCTCCAACACCAACCACGGGGAACACCAGCCTGCACACCTGACGCTCAAGGACGCGCGGGTGCCGGTGGAGATCAATCTCGCACAGTACGCCGGGCCGGAATCGCGCTACTGCCCGGCCGGTGTCTACGAGTTCGTCAAGAACGCCAACGGCAGCGACCGGCTGCAGATCAACGCGCAGAACTGCGTCCACTGCAAGACCTGCGACATCAAGGATCCGACGCAGAACATCGTCTGGGTGACGCCGGAAGGTGGCGGTGGACCGAATTACGCGGGGATGTGAGCCGGTGGAGCGTCAGCGGCGGGGTGGCACCGTCACGCCCGGCAGCGCCTCGAAGCCCGGCCGGCCAAACAGGTAGCCCTGGAACAGCACCACCCCCTCGTCGGCGAGCCAACTGAACTCGTCCACGGTCTCGACACCCTCGGCAATCGCGTCGATGCCCAGGTCGGTGCAGGCGCTCAGGATGGCGCGGACGATGGCCTGTCGCGGCCCGCTGCGCTCGATGCCCCGCAGCAGCGCCATGTCGAGCTTGAGGATGTCGGGCTGGAACTCCGCCAGCAGGTTCAGCCCGCAGTAGCCCGCGCCGAAATCGTCGATGGCCAGCTTCAGCCCCTGCGCCCGGTAGGTCTTGATCAGCCGGGCAAAGCGCGCCACATCATCGATCACCTCCCCTTCCGTGACCTCCAGCACCAGGCGGCTGATGGGCAGACCACCCAGGCTCGCCGCCTCGAACATCGGGGTCAGAACGTCCCGCTGACTGAACAGGCTCTGCGGCAGGAAGTTCAGGTTGAGCTGGGTACGCAGACCCAGCCGGGCCGCCAGCGCGATGGCCACCTCGCGGCCGTGCGCGTCGAAATCGTGCAAGGCACCTTGCGGCACGCCACTCAGCACGCTGTGTGCCGACTCCCCTTCCGGCCCCCGGATCAGCGCCTCGTAAGACACCACCAAACCGCTCGGTGCATGCACGATCGGCTGAAAGGCGAAGGAGAAACGGGGCAGCGAGAACGGCATGGACGCGGTCAACGCAGGTCAGGCCGGACACTGCACACGGCGGTGCCAGCGCCCGGCACTGAACGCCTGCAGCAGCTTCTTGGCGCGGCCCCCATCGATCTGGTCGAGCGTGTGGCCGGCCCCGAAAAAATCGTTCAAGCCCGGTATCTCCGTCCGGTCCACCTCGTCCAGCCGGGCGAACCCCATCGTCCAGGCCGAGAAACTGCGCAGGGCAATCGGCTCGTGGATGATCTCGACGACGCGGTGGTGCCGCGGATCGGTGGCGATGTGGGCATACAGCCGCGCCACCGCGGCCCCCGGTCCTTCCAGCACCTGAAAGAAGTTGCCCCGGTCATGCAGCAGCATGCCGGTCACGCCAAGCGCGGCATTGCGCACCCGCGCGCGGGCCAGCAAGGCCACCAGATCGTCCGCATGCATGTCGCGTGTGGCCGTGCTGGCATAGATGCAATGAACCAGATCAGACATCTTCGGAACCCCCACCGATGGACTGGTATCGACCGGCCACCGGCCGAATTGAGCCGATCGGCGGCCTGCCAGGCGCATGGCTCACCAATTGGGTGGCCGCTTGTCAATGAACGCCTGCACCCCTTCCAGCGCGCTCTCGTCCATCATGTTGCACGCCATCGTCTGCACCGCCGTCTGGTAGGCCGCGTCCACGCCCATCTCCAGTTGCCGGTAGAACAGCGCCTTGCCCAGCGCCACCGCCGCCCGCGGCTTGGCGACAATGCTGGCCACCAGCCGCTCGACCTCGGTGTCCAGCGCGTCCGCCGGCACGACACGGTTCACGAGGCCACGCGCCTGCGCCTCGCCCGCCGACAGGAAATCGCCCGTCACCAGCATCTCGAACGCCGTCTTGCGCCCGACGTTGCGCGACAGCGCCACGCTCGGCGTCGAGCAGAACAGCCCCAGGTTGACGCCACTGACCGCAAAGCGCGCCGTCTCCACCGCCACCGCGAGGTCGCACGTCGCCACGAGCTGGCAGCCGGCCGCCGTCGCCACCCCGTGGACGCGGGCGATCACCGGCACCGGCAGCCGCTGGATCGACAGCATCACCTTGCCGCAGCGCGTGAACAGCTCGCGGTAGTACGCCAGGCTCGGCTCGGCGCGCATCTCCTTCAGGTCATGCCCGGCGCAGTAGGCCCGGCCGGCCGCCGCCAGCACGACACAGCGCACCGTGTCATCGCCGGCCAGCGTGTCCAGCTCGGTTTGCAGCGCCGCGAGCATCGCCTCGGACAGCGAATTGAAGGCACCCGGGCGGTTGAGCGTCAGGGTCACGACACCGCGGGCATCTTGGGTACGCAGCAGCAAAGAATCGTCAGGCAGGGTCATCGGTGTCTCCAGTGGGTCGGTATTTTCTGACAGTGTGCCAAAGCGGCGACAATCGGACCATGTCTGCTCTTCGATTCGTGCGCCGGATCACCCTTTCCGTGCTGCTGTTCACCCCCTTGTGCGCTGCCGTGGCCGCACCGCGCGCGCCCGCTGCCGTGGCCAATCCACCGCCGGGCTATGAAGCGCGGGCCGATGTCGCCACCTTCGTCCAGGACATCGTCCAGCGCCACCCCGAGCTGGATGCGGAAGTCGTCGCCACCACGCTGTCCGAAGCCCGCTACCAGCCCCAGGTCGCCAAGTTCATCCTGCCCGCGGCCAGCCCGGCGGCGAAGAACTGGAGGGTCTACCGCTCGCGTTTCCTCGACACGCTGCGGGTGCGCGAAGGCGTGACGTTCTGGCGCGACAACGAACGCTGGCTGCGGCTGGCGGAGGAACGCTGGGGCGTGCCGGCGCGCGTGATCGTGGCGATCATCGGCGTGGAGACCATCTATGGGCGCCAGACCGGCGGCTTTCGGGCGGTGGACGCGCTGGCCACGCTGGCGTTCGATTTTCCGCGCGGCCGCAGCGACCGCAGCGGGTTCTTCCGCGACGAGCTGGAAGCCCTGTTCGCCCTCGCCGCGCGCGACAGGATCAATCCGCTCAGCCTCAAGGGCTCGTATGCCGGCGCACTCGGGATGCCGCAGTTCATGCCCAGCACCTGGCTGAAGTTCGCCCTCGACTTCGACGGCGATGGCCGCATCGACCTGCACCGCAGCACGCCCGATGTCATCGGCAGCGTGGCCAGTTACCTGGCGGGCCACGGCTGGGTGCGCGACATGCCGACGCACTTCGACGTGCTGCCCCCCAGCGCGGAAGCCGACCGCGACGCGCTGCTCGCCCCCGACATCCTGCCCAGCTTCACCGCCGCCGAGCTGACGGGCCGCGGCGCCATGCTCAGCCCCGCCGGCCAGCAACACCCCGGCAAGCTCGCGCTGGTGGAGCTGCGCAACGGTGTCGAGCCGCCCAGCTTCGTCGCCGGCACCGACAACTTCTGGGTCATCACGCGCTACAACTGGTCCGCCTACTACGCGATGGCCGTGATCGACCTCTCCGAATCCCTGGCCGCGCTCAAGACCGTCGCCGACAACCGCTGATCCGCGACCCCGCGTTTTCCACCACCCATGCTCCAGTTCAAATCCATCACGCTGCGCCGCGGCGTCAAGATCGTTCTCCAGAACGCCAGTTTCACGCTGCAGCCCGGTGAAAAAGCCTCGCTCGTCGGCCGCAACGGCGCCGGCAAATCGTCGCTGTTCTCGCTGCTGACGGGGCGCCTGCAGTCCGACCAGGGCGAGGTCGAGATGCCGCCGCGCTGGGAGATCGCCGAGGTCGCGCAGGACATGCCCGAAACCGAGACCGGCGCCACCGAGTTCGTGCTCGAAGGCGACCGGCCGCTGATGGCCGCCCGCGCCGCGCTGGTCGCCGCCGAAGAAGCCGACGACGGCCACGCCATCGGCGAGGCCCACGCCGTGCTCGGCGAAGTCGGTGCCTTCGATGCCCCGGCGCGGGCGCAGTCGCTGCTGCTGGGCCTGGGGTTCCGCGTCAGCCAGCTTGACGCGCCGGTCAACAGCTTCTCGGGCGGCTGGCGGATGCGGCTGCAACTGGCGCGGGCGCTGATGTGCCCGGGTGACCTGCTGCTGCTGGACGAGCCGACCAACCACCTGGACCTGGACGCGCTGGTGTGGCTCGAAGCCTGGTTGCTGCGCTTCGACGGCACGATGCTGGTCATCAGCCACGACCGCGAGTTCCTCGACGCCGTCACCAAGGTCACGCTGCACCTCGACGAAACCCAGGTCACGCGCTACGGCCAGAACTACAGCGGCTTCGAGCTGATGCGCGCCGAGCGGATGTCGCAGCAGCAGGCGGCGTTCTCCAAGCAGCAGGAGAAGGTCGCCCACCTGCAACGCTTCATCGACCGCTTCAAGGCCAAGGCGAGCAAGGCCAAGCAGGCGCAGAGCCGTGTCAAGGCGCTCGACCGGATGACCAAGCTCGCGCCGATCCTGATGAGCGCCGATTTCGAGTTCGAGTTCCGCGAGCCGCAGAGCCTGCCGAACCCGATGATCGTGCTGGACGACGTGTCGGTCGGCTACGGCGACAACGTCATCGTCTCGAACATCAACAAGTCCGTGCTGCCGGGCCAGCGCATCGGCATCCTCGGGGCGAACGGCCAGGGCAAGTCCACCGTGGTGAAGACGCTCGCCGGGGCGATCCAGCGCATGGGCGGCCACATCCAGGAGGGCAAGGGCCTGTCGATCGGCTACTTCGCGCAGCAGGAACTCGACGTGCTGCGGCTGGAAGAAGGCCCGCTGGAGCACATGGTCCGGCTGGCGCGCGATGTCGGCCCGG
>NZ_JAAFKF010000111.1 GCF_013299175.1 Sphaerotilus sp. | reverse complement strand
TGTCGCCGACGACCGCGCGGACCTTGTCCATCACCGGCGCCAGCGACTGCCACCACACCTCGTGCGCCGGGATGACGGTGAAGCCCTGCTGGCGCGGCCAGTCGAAGTCGTCGGCCGCGTAGCCGGTGCCGCGCAGGCCGATCTGCCAGACCTTGTCACCTTGCAGCAGGCCTTCTTCCACCGCACGGCGGAAGGGCGTGCCGTGGGCGATGCGCTCGCCGAACATGTCGTCGTTGACGTCCGCATGGGCGTCCACATGCACCATCGCCACCGGCCCGTGCCGCTCGGCCAGCGCGCGCAGGATGGGCAGCGCGATCGTGTGGTCACCGCCCAGCGTCAGCGGCCGGCAGCCGTGTGACAGCACCTCGCGGTAGAAGTCCGTGATGATCGGCAGCGACTTCTCCAGCGAGTAGGTGTTGATCGGCACATCGCCCAGATCGGCCACCTGCAGCGCATCGAACGGCGCCGCGCCCGTCGCCATGTTGTAGGGCCGGATCAGCGCCGACTCGGCCCGGATCTGGCGCGGCCCGAAGCGGGCGCCGGGCCGGTGCGAGGTGCCGATGTCGAGCGGCACGCCGATGAAAGCGGCGTCCAGCCCGGCGGCGCTACTGGCCACCGGCAGCCGCATCATCGTGGCGATGCCGCCGAAGCGCGGCATGGTGTTGCCGCCGAGCGGCTGGTTGAGGAGACGGATCATGGCTTGCCTAGCTCAGCGGCGGCGCCCCCGTACCCATTCGAGCGCCAGCATCAGCGCCGTCGTGAAGATCGTCAGCAGCGTGGCGACCGCGGCAATCGTCGGGCTGATGTTCTCGCGGATGCCGGTGAACATCTGGCGCGGCAGCGTCACCTGGTCCGGCCCGGCGAGGAACAGTGTCACCACCACCTCGTCGAACGACGTGGCGAACGCGAACAGCGCGCCCGAGATCACCCCCGGTGCGATCACCGGCAGCGTGACGCGGAAGAAGGTCTCCACCTGCCCGGCACCCAGGCTCAGCGAGGCGCGCACGAGGTTCTGGTTGAAGCCCTGCAGCGTGGCCAGCACGGTGGTCAGCACGAAGGGTGCGCCCAGCGCCGCATGGACGACGATCAGGCCGAAGTAGGTGTCGGCCATGCCGATCTTGGCGAAGAACAGGTAGCAGGCCACGCCCACCACCACGATCGGCACCACCATCGGCGCGATCAGGATGCCCATCAGCAGGCCCTTGCCGGGAAAGTCGGCCCGTGCCAGTCCCACCGCGGCGAGGGTGCCGAGCACGGTGGCCAGCAGCGTCGCGGCCGGGGCGACGATGAAGCTGTTCTTCGCGGCGCGGCCCCATTCGGGCGCGTTGAAGAGGTTCTCGTACCACTGCAGCGACCAGCCCGGCATGGGATACGCCAGGAAGGAACTCGACGAGAACGACAGCGGCACGATCACCAGGATCGGCAGCAGCAGGAAGACCAGCAGCGCCACGCACAGGCCGCGCAGCGCCCACCAGCCGAGCTTGTCGGTGAACGTCGCATAGGCGGGGAACTGCGGGCGCAGGGCAGACAGGATGGCGTTCATCGGATGCGTTCCTCAGCCCAGGCTCAGTTCGGATTTGACGATGCGGCGGTACACCGCATAGAGCACCAGCGTCGCCGCCAGCAGCACGGCGCCCAGCGCGCAGGCCATGCCCCAGTTCACCTCGACGTTGGTGTACTGGGCGATGTAGTAGGACAGCATCTGGTCGTCCGCGCCACCCAGCAGCGCCGGCGTCACGTAGTAGCCGATGCACAGGATGAACACCAGCAGCGCGCCCGCGCCGATGCCCGGGTAGGTCTGCGGCACGTAGACGCGGAAGAAGGCGGCCAGCGGCGTACTGCCCAGGCTGATCGCCGCGCGCAGATAGGTAGTCGGCACCGACTTCATCACGCTGTAGAGCGGCAGGATCATGAAGGGCAGCAGGATATGCACCATCGCGATCACCACACCCGTGCGGTTGAACAGCAGCGCGATCGGCTCGCTGGTCAGGCCGATGCCCATCAGCGCGGTGTTGACCAGCCCCTCGCGCTGCAGCAGCACGATCCAGGCGGCGACGCGCACGAGGATCGAGGTCCAGAAGGGCACCAGCACCAGGATCATCAGCACGTTGGCGTGGCGCGCCGACAGGGTCGAGAGCCAGTAGGCCAGCGGATAGGCCAGCAGCAGACAGCACAGCGTGACGACCGCGCTGATGTGGAAGGTGCGCAGCAGGATCTTGCCAAACACGGCCTGGTCGGCGGGCATCGGCTCGATGTCGCCGGCCGCGCTGCGGCGGTGATCGACCGAGGCGAGCAGGTAGTCGGGTGTCCAGCGGTTTGAATTCTTGGCGATGGCCTGCCAGTACCTGGTGTCGGACCAGCGGGGATCGACGGCGAGCAGCTTCTCGCGCACCTGCTCGGGGGTCAGGTGTTCACCGGCGGGAGCGAGCGGCAGCGCCCGGTAGGTGCCCATGACCAGCGAGCGGGCGCCGGCCACTTCGGAGTTGAGCCGCCGGGCCAGCGTGCCGGCCTGCGCGGACTCGGGCAGGGCGCCCAGGTCTTGGGCCAGGGCGGCAAAGGCTGGCGCTGGCGGCGCGCTCTGGCGGTCCCACTGGGCCAGTGCCTGTCCGGTGTGGACCAGCACGTCGGCGACCTCCGGATTCTCGACCGCACGCTTGAGCAGCGCGCCGATCGGCACCAGGAAGGTCAGTAGCAGGAACACCAGCAGCGGCAGGGTGAGCGCCACCGCCATCTGCTTGCGGCGTCGTTCGGCACGTTGCAGCGAACGGGCGAGATCGGCCGAGCCGATGGGGGCGATGGCGGCGGCGCTCATGGACTTACTGCGCGGCCCAGGCGGCGAAACGCTTTTCCAGCTCTTCACCCTGGTCGGCCCAGAAGGTGATGTTGAACTTCAGCGCATCGGCGCTGTTGGCCGGCGAGGTCGGCAGCATCCCGAGGGTCTTGGCGTCCAGCTTGGCCAGGGCCTTGTTGTTGGTCGGGCCGTAGGAGATCAGCTTGGCGTACTCGGCCTGCGCGTCCGGCTGCGAGGCCGCAGCGATGAACTTCATGGCCAGGTCCTTGTTCGGCGTGCCTTTGGGCATCACCCAGTAGTCCAGGTCATAGATGCCGCCGGTCCAGGAGATCTTCAGGTTCTTGCCTTCGCGCTGGGCGGCGTCGATGCGGCCGTTGTAGGCGGTGGCCATCACCACGTCACCGGCGACGAGGAACTGCGGCGGCTGCGCACCGGCTTCCCACCACTGGATGTTCGGCTTCAGCTCGGTCATCTTCTTGAACGCGCGGTCCGCGCCGTCCTTGGTGGCCAGCACCTTGTAGACGTCGCCGCTCTTGACGCCATCGGCCATCAGCGCGAATTCGAGGTTGTAGCGGGCACCCTTGCGCAGGCCACGCTTGCCGGGAGTCTTCTTGGTGTCCCAGAAGTCGGCCCAGGTCTTGGGAGCATCCTTGAGCTTGTCGCCGTTGTAGGCCATCACGGTGGACCAGATGAAGACGCCGACACCGCATTCGTGCACGGCGGCGGCCTGGAAGTCGGCCTTGGGCGCGACCTTGGCCCAGTCGATCTTCTCGAACAGCCCTTCGTCGCAGCCGCGGGCCACGTCCGGGCTTTCCACTTCCACCACGTCCCAGGTGACTTTTTTCGTCTCCACCATGGCCTTGATCTTGGCCTGTTCGCCGTTGTATTCGACGCCGACGATCTTGGCGTCGGCCGCTTTCTCGAACGGCTCGAAGTAGGCTTTCTTCTGCGCGTTGCCGTTGGCGCCGCCGAAGTTCACGACGGTGAGCTGGCCTTCGGCGAAGGCCGGGCCTGCAGCGAGCGTGGCGGCAACAGCCACAGCCAGGGAAACGGATGCAATGTTCATGGGGGTGCAACTCCAGTGAGAAGAGCCGTTGTCGGCGGGGTGGGAGGGGTTCGGCGCAGTGCGCAACTCAGGCATAGACGCGCAGGAATTCGGGCGGAAAGCGCAGCCACACCGGCTGGCCCGCCTGCGGCGCGACAGCCCCCAGTGGCACCTTGACGGTGGCCTGGGCCTGGCCGGCGATGGCGCAGCGCAGGCGCAGGTGGTCACCGTAGTAGATGACATCGGTGATGGCGGCCTGCACCACGTTGGCGCGGTCTGCTGGCGCTGAACGATGCGCCTCGATGCGCTCGGGTCGCACGGAAGCGGCGACCTTGCTGCCGGGCAGGGCGCTGTTGACATTGATCCCCGCCAGCCGCTCGCCCGTGGGCAGCACCAGCTCGCAGCGCCCTGCGTCCGCCGCCCCGAGCGTGCCGTCCAGCACCGTGCTGTCGCCCACGAAGCCGGCGACGAAGCGATTGGCCGGTGTCTCGTAGAGCTGGCCGACAGCGTCGATCTGCTGGATCAGGCCGTCGTTGAACACGGCCACGCGGTCGCTCATCGTCAGCGCCTCGCCCTGGTCGTGGGTGACGTAGACGAAGGTGATGCCGAGCTGTCGGTGCAGCGCCTTCAGCTCCAGTTGCATGTGCTCGCGCAGTTGCTTGTCCAGCGCGCCCAGCGGCTCGTCCATCAGCACGAGCTGTGGTTCGAACACCAGCGCCCGCGCCAAGGCCACGCGCTGCTGCTGGCCGCCGGAGAGCTGGGCGGGGTAGCGGTCGCCCTTGCCACCGAGCTGCACCATGTCGAGCGCCTGGGCGGTGCGGCGGGCGATCTCGTCCTTGGGCACCTTGCGCACCGTCAGCGGATAGGCCACGTTGGCGCCGACCGTCATGTGCGGAAACAGCGCGTAGTTCTGGAACACCATGCCGAAGTGGCGCTTGTGCGGCGGGGTGCGGGTGATGGGCTTGCCGTCGAGCAGGATCTCGCCCGCGGTCGGCGACTCGAAGCCGGCCAGCATCATCAGCGTTGTCGTCTTGCCCGAGCCGGAGGGGCCGAGCAGCGACAGGAACTCGCCGCGCTGGATGTCCAGATCGAGCGAGCGCACCACCAGGCTCAGACCGTCATACGTCTTCTGGATGCCTTTGAATTGAACCAGGGGAGTGCTGCGCATCGTGCGGGGTGTCCAGGATCTGTCGAAGAGAAGGGGTGGCGTGGTGGGCAAGACGCCCGGACTGTAGGAGGGGGCAACCCGGCGCGACATGTACAGACGGTGGCGTGAATTCGTGCACTGTGCAGGTGGTGCGCCCTGTACAGAAAGACCCTCTGGTCAAGCGTGGTGCGCTGTGTTTGTGGCTGGTGCGTGACGCGCGCCGAATCGAGGCAAAAGCCGGCTGGTTTCCCGCTGAACGGGTGTCTCGGGCCACCGCGTTAAGAAACGTGCCAGCTTGGCGCGGCAATGCCATCCACCCGGCGGCTTCCAGTCGTCGCATCGGAACAACAATGTGGTGTTGGCGCAGATCCTGGCGAGGCTCAGTCTATCCAAGGATATTTAAATACTAACAGCATAATATTCAAAGCAAGAACAAATCAAATCTCAATCAACCAACCTTCTAGAACCCCAAACCCCCAAAAGTAAGACCCCCGGCAAACCGGAGGTCTAGAACATACGAATACGACCCGGCGGTGGCTCAGACCGTCGCGTCGAAGCTCGCCGACAGGATCGCCAGTCCTTCGTCTAGCAGGGTGTCCGACGCGGTCAGTGGCACCAGGATGCGGATCACATTGCCGTACACCCCGCACGACAGCAGCACCAGCCCGCGCTGCGCCGCTTCCGTGACCACGCGCTTGACGCGGTCGGCGTCCGGCTGGTGCATGTCGCCGTCCTTGAACAGCTCGACCGCCACCATCGCCCCCAGGCCGCGCACGTCGCCGACCGTGGCGTGGCGGCTGGCGATGTCCCGCAGACCCGCCATCAGCCGCTCGCCGACGGCGCGTCCACGCGCCATCAAGCCGTCGTGTTCAAAAATGTCCATCACTGCCAGCGCGGCAGCACAGGCCAACGGGCTACCGGCATACGTGCCACCCAGTCCACCGGGTGCGGCCGCGTCCATCACCTCGGCCCGTCCGATGACGGCAGACAACGGAAACCCCCCCGCCAGCGACTTGGCCATCGTGATGATGTCCGGCGCCACGCCCGCCTGTTCGAACCATTGTTCGCACGCCAGCCAGGTGCCCGTGCGGCCGGCGCCGGTCTGCACTTCATCGGCGATGAGCAGGATGCCGTGCTGGTCACACAGTGCCCGCAGTGCCTGCACGAACGCGATGGGCGCCACGTAGAACCCGCCTTCACCTTGCACCGGCTCGATGATGATCGCCGCGACCCGCGAGGCTTCCACGTCGTACTTGAACAGCGCCTCGATCGACGCCATCGCGTCCGCCACGCTCACGCCGTGCAGCGCGCAGGGGAACTTGGCGTGGTAGACCTCGGCGGGGAAGGGGCCGAAACCGACCTTGTAGGGTGCGACCTTGCCGGTCAGCGCCATGCCCATCATCGTGCGGCCGTGGAAACTGCCGCCGAAGGCGATCACCGCCGAGCGTTTCGTGTACGCCCGCGCGACCTTGATGGCGTTCTCGACCGCTTCGACGCCGGTGGTCAGCAGGAAGCTCTTCTTGGTGAACTCCCCCGGCGCCTTGGCGTTCAGGCGCTCGGCGACTGCGATGTACGGCTCATAGGCCAGCACCTGGAAGCAGGTGTGCGTGTAGCGGTCGAGTTGCTCCTGCACCGCCTTGACCAGGGCCGGGTGGCGGTGGCCGGTGTTCAGCACGGCGATGCCGCCGCCGAAGTCGATCAGGCGGCGGCCTTCGACATCCCACACTTCGGCGTTCTCGGCGCGATCGACGAAGATTTCGTGCGACTGCCCCAGCCCGACAGGCAGGGCGGCACGGCGGCGCGCCATCAGGGACGCATTGGTGGTTTTGGTGGCATGGGGTTCGCGGTGCATTCGAGGCTCCTGGGCAAGAATGAGCGGACTCTAGGCCCCCCGCCAGATGGCGGCCATGTACAGCGCGGGGCAGCCTCTGGCGCACTGTGCCGGGTGCCAGCCCAGTACAGTCCGGCATTTGGCGGCGCTAGACTTGCCGCACATGCTCACGCTCCTGCCCCAGTCCGCCATTCCGCTGGTCACCCAGATCGTCGATGGCCTGCGCCGCCTGATCGATGAAGGCGCCTTGCGCGCTGGCACCAAGGTACCGTCCATCCGCCAGTTTGCCCACGCGCACGAGGTCAGTGTCTTCACGGTCGTGGAATCCTATGACCGGCTGGTGGCGCTCGGCTACCTCGTGTCACGGCCCCATTCCGGCTTTTTCGTGCGCAAGCGGGCGGCGGTCGAGAACCGTGAACCCGCCGGCGCAGCACGCGCTGGCTACCGGTTCGACTCGGCCTGGTACCTGCGCAAGATCTTCGAGAACCGCCACCTGACGATGAAAGCCGGCTGCGGCTGGCTGCCCAGCGACTGGCTGTTCGAGGACGGCGTGCGCCGCTCGCTGCGGGCGCTGGCCGCGGACAACGTGGACCTGGGCGGCTACGGTGATCCGAAGGGCTTCCCTCCGCTGCGCGAGTTCATCCGCGACGCCATGGCCGAGCAGGAAATCGCCATCGCTGCCGAGCAGGTGCTGCTGACACAGGGATCCAGCCAGGCACTCGACCTCGTGGCGCGGCGGCTGATCCGTGCGGGTGATGCGGTCCTGGTCGATGATCCTGGGTACGCCAATCTGCTGTTTTCGCTGCGCTTTGCCGGCGCGCAGCTCGTCGGCGTGCCGCGCACACCGCAGGGCTACGACCTCCCGGCGCTGGAGCGGCTCATCGTCGAGCACCGGCCCAAGGTCTTCTTCACCCAGCCGCGTCTGCAAAGCCCGACCGGTTCCACCGCGCAACTCGCCCACCTGCACCGCGTGCTGCAACTGGCCGAGAAACACGATTTCCTCGTCGTCGAGAACGACCTCTACGTCGATCTGGACCCGGAGCCGCGTCCCTCGCTCGCCAGCCTCGACCAGCTCTCGCGGGTGGTCTACGTCGGCAGCTACTCGAAGACGATTTCACCCAACCTGCGTGTGGGGTACCTTGTTGCGCACCCGGATCTGCTGGAAGACCTGGCGCAGCTCAAGATGATCTCGGGACTGACCTCGTCGGAGTTCAGCGAGCGCCTCGTCTACGGCGCCTTGACCGAAGGCCGCTGGCGCAAGCACCTGAAGGCGCTGCGCGAGCGGCTGGCCGAGGCGCACCAGCGGGTGGCGGGACGGCTCGCCAAGCTCGGTTTCGAGCTGTTCACCGAGCCCAAGGCAGGCATGTTCCTGTGGGCACGCCACCCGGCGCTGCCGGACGCCGC
Source organism: Sphaerotilus sp. (assembly GCF_013299175.1). Classification (GTDB taxonomy): domain Bacteria; phylum Pseudomonadota; class Gammaproteobacteria; order Burkholderiales; family Burkholderiaceae_C; genus Sphaerotilus. The sequence goes on along the minus strand of NZ_JAAFKF010000111.1, from coordinate 3,596 downwards.
CGAGCTGTCCAACCAGGCCGCCGAGAGCGACATCCTGCTCGGCCCCGGCCACCTGTTCACCGCCGACATGGCACCCACGGGCTGGATGCGCTTCAACGTCGCGTACTGCGGGGACGAGCGGCTGTTCGCCTTCCTCGGGCATCGCATCCGCACGCTTCTATAATCAAAAGCTTTGCCACATCAAGCACTTAGAGCCCTCAGGGTCGAAAGCCACGGAATGAAAGCCTCAGAAATCCGCTCCACCTTCCTGAACTTCTTCGAGTCCAAGGGGCACCAGATCGTGGCCTCGTCGCCGGTCGTGCCGGGGGACGATCCGACGCTGCTGTTCACCAACGCGGGCATGAACCAGTTCAAGGACGTGTTCCTCGGGTTTGACAAGCGCCCGTACAGCCGCGCCACGACCTCGCAGAAGTGCATCCGCGCCGGCGGCAAGCACAACGACCTCGACAACGTCGGCTACACCGCGCGCCACCACACGTTCTTCGAGATGCTGGGCAATTTCAGCTTCGGCGACTACTTCAAGCACGACGCGATTTCCTTCGCCTGGGAGCTGCTGACCGAGCGGTTCAAGCTGCCCAAGGACAAGCTCTGGGTCACGGTGTATTCCGAGGACGACGAGGCTTACGAGATCTGGAACAAGGTGGTCGGCGTGCCGGCAGAGCGCATTGTGCGCATCGGTGACAACAAGGGCGGACGCTACATGTCCGACAACTTCTGGATGATGGGCGACACCGGCCCGTGCGGACCCTGCACCGAGATCTTCTTTGACCACGGGGAAGACGTGGCGGGTGGTCCTCCGGGCAGCCCGAACGAGGACGGCGACCGGTACATCGAGATCTGGAACAACGTCTTCATGCAGTACAACCGCACCGAAGACGGTGTGATGCACCCGCTACCCAAGCCCTCGGTGGACACCGGCATGGGGCTGGAGCGGATCACGGCGGTGTTGCAGCATGTGCATTCGAACTACGAGATCGACCTGTTCGTCGCGCTGCTGGCCGCGGCCAAGAATGCGGTGGACTTCGCGGCGGGCGTGACCGATGGCGGCGCCGGCTGCGATGCTGCAAGCCCGAGCCTGAAGGTCATCGCCGACCACATACGCGCCTGCTCGTTCACGGTCGTTGATGGCGTGATTCCGGGCAACGCCGGCCGCGGTTTCGTGCTGCGCCGCATCGCCCGCCGCGCCATCCGCCACGGCTACAAGCTCGGCGCCCGCGCACCGTTCTTCCACACGCTGGTGCATCCGCTGGCCGCGCAGATGGGCGACGCCTACCCGGAACTGCACCAGAACGCCGACCGCATCTTCAGCGTGCTGAAGCAGGAGGAAGAGCGGTTCTTCCAGACCATCGCCAACGGCATGGAGATCCTGGACAGTGCGCTGGCCGCGGTCGAAACCTCGGGCGCCAAGCAGATCGACGGCGACACGGCGTTCAAGCTCCACGACACCTACGGCTTCCCGGTGGACCTGACCGCCGACGTGTGCCGCGAGCGTGGCGTGACGGTGGATCAGGCGGGTTTCGAAGCCGCGATGAGTCGCCAGCGCGATCAGGCCCGCGCCGCCGGCAAGTTCAAGATGGCCGCCGGCCTGTCGTACAGCGGCGTGCCGACCGCGTTCCACGGCTACGAACACCTCGCGTGCGAAACGTCCAAGGTCGTCGCGGTCTACGTGGACGGGACACAAGTCGAGCAGGCGAACGCCGGCGATGACGCCGTGATCGTGCTCGATCACACCCCGTTCTACGCCGAAAGCGGCGGTCAGGCGGGCGACACGGGCGAGTTGCGCAACGGCACGACCCGCGTGGTCGTCGAGGACACGTTCAAGATCCAGGCGGATGTGTTCGGCCACCACGGCCGCATCGCCGAAGGCGCGGTCAAGGTCGGCGACACGTTCGCGGCCAAGGTGGACGCCGAGCTGCGCGTGAAGATCGTGCGCAACCACAGCGCGACCCACCTGATGCACAAGGCGCTGCGTGAAGTCCTCGGTGCGCATGTCCAGCAGAAGGGTTCGCAGGTCACGGCTGACCGGACCCGCTTCGACTTCGCGCATAACGCGCCGATGACCGACGCGGAAGTACGCCAGGTTGAGACTCTCGTCAACGCCGAAATCCTCACCAACGCCGCGGCCAACGCCGAAGTGATGGCGCTTGACGACGCGCAGAAATCCGGCGCGATGATGCTGTTCGGCGAGAAGTACGGCGAGACCGTGCGCGTGCAGACCATCGGCTCCAGCAAGGAACTCTGCGGCGGCGTGCATGTGCGCCGCACGGGGGACATCGGCGTGTTCAAGATCGTGGCCGAGTCGGGGGTCGCGGCCGGTATCCGCCGCATCGAGGCGGTGACGGGCGATGGCGCGCTGGCCTATCTGCAGTCGCTGGAAGCCACGGTGAACGGTGTGGCGGGTGCGCTCAAGGCCGCGCCTGCCGAGATCGCGAACCGCATCGGCAGCCTGCAGGACCAGTTGCGCGCGCTGGAAAAGGAAGTCATCGCGCTCAAGGGCAAGCTGGCGTCCAACCAGGGTGATGCGCTGGTGGCTCAGGCGATCGACCTGAACGGGCTGAAAGTCCTGGCCGCCGTGCTGGAAGGCGCGGACGCGGCCACGCTGCGCACGACGATGGACCAGCTCAAGAACAAGCTCAAGACGGCGGCGATCGTGCTGGCGGCGGTCGATGGGACGAAGGTCCAGATCGCCGCGGGCGTCACGGCCGACTCGATCGGCAAGGTCAAGGCCGGCGAGCTGGTCAACTTCGTCGCGCAGCAGGTCGGCGGCAAGGGCGGTGGCAAGCCGGACATGGCGATGGCGGGTGGCACCGACGCGAGCAAGCTGGCGGGTGCGCTGGCGAGCGTGCGTGGCTGGGTTGCCGAGCGGGTCTGAGGCATGAGCGCAGCACCTGACACCGAAGAAGTCGATCCCTTTGCGCCGATCCAGTCGCCGCGCCTGTGGCGTGACGAGGTCTGGACCGCCCGCGTCATGAAGAACGAGGACGACGAGGGCTGGGCGGTGGCGATGACGCGCCACGGCGAGTCCGAACCCGCGCTGGTCGCCCCGTGGACCATGGGCCGCGACAAGAAGAACCCGAAGCCGCTGGACATGGCGGCGTTCAACACCTGGGTGAAAACGGCGTCCGAGGTGCTGCGCCGCCATGAGCAGCAGCTCCACGCGATGCTGCACAAGAGTGCCTACGTCTCCACCGACAGCGGCCGGGTGCTGGTGACGCTGGACATCGTGCCGGATGACCTGGAGCCGAGCGCCACCCTGAGCGCCTTCGATGCCGACGGTGGTGAGCTGGCCCAGGTGAAGGTGTCGCCCGGTTTCAAGCTCAACGGGGCGTCGGCGCTGGCCTGGGTGGAAGCGGAGTTTGCGCGGCCGGCTTCGTCACGGCGGTGAGACCTTGCGGGCCAGCGCGAGGCCGTGCGACCAGATACCACAGCCGAGTCAGCAGGCTGGACCGGAGCAAGTGCCTGCCGCACGCGCATCAGGCGAGGTGGGCGCGCAGTTGCCGGAACCAGCGCCGGATACGGCTGGACGTGTTCGAGATCGCCATGTGTGCGGCCCAGGACGTGGGCACCAGCAGCACCGCCAGCAGCCAGAGCTGCGC
>NZ_JAAFKF010000110.1 GCF_013299175.1 Sphaerotilus sp. | reverse complement strand
CGCTGGGGCCGCGGCCTGAGCATCGTCGGCGGCGAGCACCTGACCTTGCGCGGCAACACGGTGAGCGGTGTCGCCCACGGCGCCGGCATCCTCGTCGCACAGGAAGGCAACTGGCACACCCACGGCGTGCGCGACGTGCGCATCGAGGACAACCGGTTGCGCGAAATCCAGACGCCCTCGGCGCGGGTCGGCGCCACGGCGCCGTCCACCGGCCACGCGGCCATCGAGATCCACACCTATGCCGTGCCCGCAGGGGCCACGGGCATCGGCGACATCCTGCTGCAGGGCAACACGGTCGAGCACAGCCGCTACGGCGAGCTGCGCCAGCGCGCCGGCCGCCTCGTGCAGACCACGCCCGGTGCGCAGCTCGACTGCAGCCGCTTCAGTGGAGTCAGTGGTCGTTGAGGACGACGCCGGCGATCGTCGCCTGCGTGCGCCGCAGCCGGTCCACCAGCAGGTTCATCGTGCGTGCCTCGGTCTTGCCGTGGCGGCCGACCAGCACGGATTGCCGGCAGGTCGCGGCGATCACGCGGGCGTCCGCCGTGTGGCGTGCCGGCGGCGTGTCCACGATGACGCGGTCGAACTCCCGCTGCAGCTCGCGCAGCAGGATGCCGAACATCGGCTGCTGCAGCAGCTCCAGCGGGTTCGGCGGCGGCGCGCCGACCTGCATGATGAACAGGCCGGGCAGATCGGCTGAACGGTCGAAGGGCTTGGCCGGGCGGCGGCCGTTGAGCAGGTCGCTCAGGCTGGCGCGCTCCTTCAGGCCGAAGACCTTGTGCAGCCCCGGATCGCGCAGGTTGCCGTCCACCAGCACCGTGCGCTCGCCGAGCTGGCTGAAGGTCACGGCCAGGTTGGCGGCCACGTAGGTGCGCCCGTCGCCGTGGTCCGGGCTGACCACCGCCAGCGGCTGGCGGCCCTGGGCGGCGTCGTTGGCCATGATCTTGCTGCGCAGGTCGCGGAAGGCTTCGGCCTGCGGGCCATACGGCTCCACCGCCACCACCAGATCCGCGCCCCGCAGGCCACGGCCGTCGAGCGAGTACGGGTAGTTGAACTGCTGCGACAGCGCCCACAGCACGTCGGCCTGCGTCACCAGATCGAGCGCCACCGCTGCCTCGCCGAAGCGCAGCTTCATGCGGCGCTGCACCAGCAGGATGTGGGCAATGTCGCCGTCCGACAGCGGGCGCTTGGCGCGGATGATCTCGCCGATCGGGCGCAGCACCGCGGGCGGACCCGAGGCGGGCGCGGGGCGGGCATCGGCCGCGGGCAGCGCGAAGGGAGGATCGGACGGGGACGTATCGGCCTGGGACATGGCGGGTGTGGGGGGTGTGGCCGGGGTAGGCGCTACAAAAGCAGGCAAGGGGACGGGTGCAGGGATTGGCACAGGCACAGGTGCAGGTGCAGGTGCAGGCACAGCGGCCACAGCGACTACAACGGGCACCGCGACTGCCACCGCCTTCGGCGGCTGCACGGGCTTCGGCTTCGGGATGGGGGCCGGGTCCAGGTTCGGTGCGGCATGGTGGACATCCGACAGCACCGGCAAGTGCTCGGGATCTTCCTCGGCATGGAAGCGGACCCAGGCGCGCTCGACCGCCGCCTGGAACCGCTGGCGGAACAAGGCCGGCGCGAACTGCTCGGCGTGCGCGCGGCAGGTCTCCGGGCGGATCGGCACGGCCAGCGCCTCGAAGGCTTCGACCGCAGCGATCACCGCTTCGGGCGTCTGCTCCTGGAAGAACACGCCCGTGCGCTGCGCCGGGTGGCCGCGCCCGCGCACTGTCTCCAGTGATCCACCACGCCCGAAGGCGATCACCGGGGTGCCACACGCTTGCGCTTCGACGGGCGTGATGCCGAAATCCTCCTCGGCAGCGAAGACGAACGCCTTGGCGCGCTGCATGTGGTCCACCAGCGCCGCGTCCCCGAGGAAGCCCAGCACCGACACGTTCGGCCCGGCCGCGGCGCGCACCTTGTCCATCTCCGGCCCGTCCCCGATGACGATGAGCTGCTTGTCCGGCATGCGCGAGAACGCCTCGACGATCATGGGCATCCGCTTGTACGGGACCATGCGCGAGGCGGTGAGGTAGAACTCCTCCTTGTCGTGGCGCAGCGCAAACCGCCCCACATCCACGGGCGGATGGATCACCGCAGCGTCGCGCCGGTAGACCTTGCGCACCCGGCGCGCGATGAAGGCCGAATTGGCGATGAACTGGTCCACCCCGGCGGCGGTGCGGGCGTCCCACAGCCGCATGTAGTGCAGCAGCAGCTTGGCGACCGTGCCCTTGACGCCGGTGGCCATGCCCGATTCCTTCAGGTACTGGTGCTGCATGTCCCAGGCGTAGCGGATCGGCGAGTGGATGTAGCAGACGTGGAGCTGGTCCGGCCCCGTGAGCACGCCCTTGGCGACGGCGTGGCTCGACGACAGGATGAGGTCGTAGCCCGAGAGGTCGTGCTGCTCCATCGCCAGCGGCATCAGCGGCAGGTAGTGGCGGAAGCGTTTTTCGGCGCCGGGCAGGCGCTGCACGAAGGTGGTCTTGGCGACCTTGCCTTGCAGGAATCCCCGTTCATGGGGTTTCAGGAAATCGACCACGGAGAACAGGTCCGCCTGCGGGTAGATCTTCAGGATCTCCTCGACGACTTTCTCGCTGCCGGCGTGGTTGACGAGCCATTCGTGGACCAGGGCAACGCGGAGGGGGGCTTGCATGGTGGGGGGTGTCCTCAGGCTCAGACGAAGTGCAGGTCCATCAGGTCCGCGAACTCGCGGGCTGCACGGTCCCAGGTGAGCTGCGCGGCGCGCTGGTGGCCGCGCTGGCGCAGCGCTTCGGTCAGCTCGCGCGAGCCGAGCACGCGGCGCAACTGCGCGGCCAGCGTGGCGGGGTCTCCGGGGTCGCAGTACAGGGCCGCGTCGGCGCAGACCTCGGGCAGCGAGGCCCGGTCGGACACGATCACCGGGCAGCCGCAGCACATCGCCTCCAGCGGCGGCAGCCCGAAGCCTTCGTAGAACGAGGGGAACACGAAACACGCCGCCCCTTCGTAGAGGGCGCGGAGCTGCTGGTCGCTGACGTAGCCGGTGCGCTGCAGGCGTTCGTGCTGCACGGTGCTGTCGGTGAAGATGCGCGTGTTGCCACCGCCGGCCGCCACCAGCACCACGTCCGGGTCGTCGATCAGGCTCATCGCGTTGAGCACCGCCGCGAAGTTCTTGTTCAGTGACTGGCTGCCCACGGCCAGCACATAGCGCCGCCCGCGCAGGTCCAGCCGCTCGAACACGGTCGGGTCCGCGGGCAGGCGCAGGATGTGTTCGCCGCCCTCGGGGATGACCTCGATGCCGTGGTGGTGGGCGCCGAAGTGCCGGGTCAGCTCGTCGGCGCTGAAGCGCGAGACGGTGGCGATCACCCGGCTGCGGCGCATCAGCGAGCCGATCATGACGCGGTACCACTGCCGGAACGCGAAGCTGTAGTTCTGCGGGTTGGCGACCGCTGCCGCGTCGTGGATCACCGCGATCTGGCGGCGGTGGCGCAGCGGCGCGGTGTTGCACAGGTTCACCAGCGGCACGTCGCCGGCGTCCTTGGCCAGTGCAGGCAGCGCGAACTGCTCCCAGCGGTGGCCGCCGTGGCGCCCGGCGTGGCGCACGGTCAGGCCCTTGGGCGCGGGCGTCACCAGCGCCGCCTCGGCTGGCACGACGGCCTGCGCGTGCGGCAGTAGCCCGGCCCGCATCCCCGCCTGCAGCAGTTCGATGGCGAAGCGGTCCACGCCAGTGGCCTGGCGGGTGAGGAAGCGGGCGTTGATCAGCATGGTCGGGTTCCGGGACACGGTCGGTCCCGCTTCAGAAGCGCGATTTCACGGCCGCCAGCCGCGCCGCCGCCGCGTGGGCCGAGCGGTCGGGCAGTCCGGCGCGGCGGCGGTGCATCCGGGCCAGCCGGTGCGCCATGGGCAGCGGCAGCGCTGTCACGCCGAGCATCCACAGCACCAGTTGCGCCTTGCGCTGCAGCGTGATGAGCGGCCAGCGGCACACCGAGCCGAGCGCCTGCCACACGGCCGCTCGCGGCGTGGGCAGCATGGTGGCCCGCACCTGCGATCCGCCAAACCGGGCGCACATGGCCACCGTGCGCGCTTCCCACGGTGCCAGCCCCAGCGGCTCGGCCCGCGGCACGCCCAGCCGGTCCAGCCCCTCGGCCACGGCGCGCTTGCCGGTGCAGATGCGCTGGTACTCGGACTGCAGGCTGCTGGCGCCGTTGTTGAACAGGAGCGCGTCGTCGTCCAGCGGCCGGTGGATGCGGTAGGCGCCCAGCGCGTGCCGCAGCGACACGATCCGCCCATAGGCGGGCGCGAGCAGGATCGGTACCGAGTCCGCCCCCGTGCGCCAGGCGGATTCGTCCAGCGGCATCACCTGGTGCAGGTAGCCGCGGTCGTAGACATTGCCTGAGCCGGGCGGCGAGCCGTAGGCGCCGCAGTCGCGCAGGAGCTGCGCCGCCTCGGTGTCATGCAGCTCCCGCGGCACCTGCCGGTGCAGCGGATCGCCCGCGCCATCGACCATGTCCAGCAGGAACTGCACCTTGGACGTGCCCGGCGTCCAGGCGGCGAGCACCTCGGCCGCGGCCGACGGGTAGAGCCAGTCGTCGGCGTCCAGGAACAGCACCAGCGCACCTCGTGCCGCAGCAAAGCCGGCGTTGTAGGCCGACGCCTGCCCGCCGTGGGACTTGGCGAGGATGTGGACGCGGTCGGCGTAGGACGCGATCACGGCCATCGATGCATCGGTCGAGCCGTCATCGACCACGATCACCTCGACCCGTTCGGCCACGGTCTGTGCCAGCGCGGAGTCGATGGCGCGGGCCAGGAACTGCGCGTAGTTGCAGTTGGCGATCACGATGCTCAGGCGGGGGAGGGTCAGGGGCATGGTCAGCTCGCCGAGTGCGCAGGAAGGGGTTTCACCGTGGAGGCCAGCAGCAGCGCCACCCCGATGCCCAGCGTCCAGGTGAAGGCCCGTGGCACGCCGAGGTAGGGGTAGCGGTAGATCTCCATGAAGGTGATGAAGAAGATCGGGTAGAACAGCACCCCGGCCAGCCGCGCCTCGCGGTAGGCCCGGAAACACAGCCCGCTCACCAGCCCGATCGCCAGCATGTAGCCCAGCCCGCCGTAGAGCCCCATGTCGGACAGGGGGCTGTAGATGCCGGACGGGCTGTTGAACTCCTCGTCCTGGTAGGTCGCCAGGTAGTAATCGAGCCGCGGCACCGTGTAGCCCACTGCCTGCGAAAACGGTTTGCCCAGACCAAAGGGCGCGCGGTGCAGCCATTCCAGCGTGAACTCGAAGGTCCAGGTCGGCCACTCCGTGTTGGCGAGCAGGCCGGCGCCGTTGTTCAGCGAGGTGTAGTAGTAGCTCGCGAAGCGGCCGAGGGCGAATTCCCAGAAATCCATCTTGCCCTGGTAGGTGTCCGAGGACCATGACCGGAAGTACTCGCTGGCCCCGAAGAACAGGATCACCAGCGGGATGGCCGCGTACGGCCCGACCGTGCGGGTCAGTGCCCAGCCGCTGCCATGGCGCGTCGCGGTCCAGCGCCCGAAGGTCAGCCCGAACGGCACCAGCAGCTCGATCAGCGCCAGCCGCTCGGTCCAGACGTAGACCCGGAACAGCGTGAACAGGCCCAGCACCACGAACATCGTGTGCATGGCGCGGGGCAGCGCCTGTTCGCCCTTGTCGAGGAGCCGGAAGGCGTAGACCGAGAAGAACACCGGCCCCATGTTGGCCAGCGAGGTCAGTCCCGGTGTCAGCTCGATGGTGTTGCGGTCGGGCTTGAACTCGCCGGTCAGGGTCTGGAACAGCAGCACCGGGTTGAACACGAAGTCGCGGAACCAGACGACGAAGGCGAAGGTCGCGATGCTGCCCAGACCCAGTGCGGCGCGGTCCCAGGCGCGCACGTCGCGCGGCACCGGGGTAGCACTGAACTGCAACTGCGCCCCGAGCCAGCCGGTCAGCGCAATGGCGAGGATCATCATGGCGCCGAGCTGCAGGTAGTGGGCATTGAGCGCCTCCACGCCGCGGATCGTCAGCGCCGGGTGGGGCAGGCCGCCGGCATAGGAGATCAGCACCATCAGCGGCAGCAGGAAGCCGACCGCAATCCCGGCTGGCGAGCACCACCAGGGCATGGGCATGGCCGTGGTCGCAGGCTGGGTGTGGGGGGTCGTCATCGCCATCGTCATGCCACCATCTCCCCGCGCAGCCGGATCAGTACCCCGGCCGACAGCAGCATCACCGTCGCCTCGGCGCCGATGATCGCCCAGCCATAGGCGCTGCGCTGGTCCAGCAGGAACAGGCAGGCGCAGAACGCCAGCGTCGCGGCAAGCTGGATCAGCGCGTAGCGGCGCTCCTGGCCGAGGGCGATCAGCGACTGCATGCCGAACAGGCTGGCCATGCCCTGGATCGGAATGCTGAATGCCAGCAACAGGATCAGGACCACGGCCACCGGCACCTCGGTCTTGAACACATACGCCGAGATCCACGGCGCCACCGCCATGCACACGAGGCTGATCACCGCCCCGATCGCCAGCGTCACCACCATCAGCCGGCTGCCGAGCGCCATCGCCGCCCGCGGCGTGCGCGAGGCCAGCCCGGAGATGCGGACAAAGCCGAGCTGCTGCACCGGCAGCATCACCGCCTGCCCCGCCATCCGCACCCGCAGCGCGAGGTTGGCCGCGCCGACGGTGGCCGGGTCGGCGTGCATCCCGAGCAGCGCGATGCCGCCATTGGTGAGCATCGCGCCGTTGACATTGCCGAAGACGATGGCCGAGGAGCTGCGCAGCAACTGGCCGATGTAGCGGCCTTCGATGCGGGCGCGCTGCACCAGCCCGCGCTGCGCCAGGAAGAACCAGGTGACGCCGCTGGTCAGCAGCGAGACCAGCGCATAGACGCCCAGCGCGCTCTCCATCGTCGCCACCCGCGGCACCACCACCAGCAGCACCGCGATGCCGATCAGCCGCACGCCGCTGGTGATGAGCAGCAACAGGCGCGTCTGCTCCAGTGCCCGCACATACCAGCCTGCATCGAAGGCGAAGCCGACCAGGTAGACGCTGGACGCGAGCATCAGCGGCCATTCGGCGTGCGCCCGCAACTGCCACAGCGCCCCGCCCGCCACGCCCACCACGCCCACGCACAGCAGCAGCTTGGCGGCCGTGATGTTCCACAGGATGCGGTGGACGCTGGCCGGATCGCCCTGGTGGCGCGCGACCTCGCGGATGCCGTACCAGTCGAAGCCGAACTCGATGACCATGCCCAGGAAGGCCGCCAGCGCGGCGTAGAACGAGACGATGCCGTAGTCGTGGATGCCCAGCGTGCGCCCGCAAATGACGGCGAAGACGAGCGGAAACGCGAACGTGGCGACGTGGGTCATCGCCAGTTCGACCAGCTTGCGCACGGTGGAGGCGCGGTCAGTGGACATTCAGGACCACGCCGACCAGATCGACCCGCTGCGCCCGCAGCTCGGCCACCAGCGTGCGCAGGTGGGCCGCTGCGCTGTGGTCGCGGCGGCCCACCACCAGGGCTTGGGTACAGGCCGTGGCGATCACCCGCGCGTCGGCGGCGCCCTGTGCGGCGGGCGTATCGACGATGACGCGGTCGAACTTGCGCGTCAGCTCGCGCAGCAAGGTGCGGAAGGTCTCGCGCTGCACCAGCTCTTGCGGGTTCGGCGGCGGCGCGCCGACCTGGAGCACATGCAGGTTCGGCAGCGCGTCGATGCGGTCCAGCTCGCCCGCCACCTGCCGGTCGGCGAGGATGGCGGTCAGGCCGGGCCGCGCCGGCAGGTCGAACAGCGTGTGCAGCCGTGGCGCCCGCAGGTTGGCGTCCACCAGCACCGTGCGCTGGCCCATCTGGCTGAACACCACCGCCAGGTTCGCGGCGACGTGGGTGCGGCCATCGCCCGGCGTGGGGCTGACCACGGCCAGCGCCACCGGCTCCGCACCACCGGGGCGCAGCATGATCTGGGCGCGCAGATCGCGGAAGACTTCGGCCTTGTCGCCGTGCGGATCGACGGCGGCGGCCAGCTCCGCGAGGTGCGGCGCGGCCTGCGCGGTGGTGCAGGCATAGCTGAACTGCCGTGCCAGCGCCTGTGCCACGTCGTCCGGCCGCACCAGCCGCAGCGCCACCGCCGCATCCCCGAAGCGCAGGCCGCGCTCGGTCTGCAGCGTCACGATGCGCGCCACCTCCGCGTCACCGAGCTGGCACTGGCGGCGCAGGATGTCGCCCAGACTCAGGTCGTGCTGCGGCTCGACGGTGAAACAGGCTTCGTCGATCGGAGAAACCCGGCTGAGTTCGAAGTCGCGTTTCATGTCCATGTTCACGCCGGCAGGCGGCCCGTCGAAGCACCGGGTTTCGGTGGAGTGCGTCCCAGCCGCGGCAGCGACAGCCCGGCGCCCTTGCCGGCCGCGCTGCGCGCCGGAATCTCGACCAGCAGCGGCAGGTCCAGCAGCTCGGGCACGTCGTCGGCACAGCGCAGGCGCCGGTTGCGCTGCTCCTGCACCAGCACCACCACCAGTGCCAGCACCGAGCCGAGCAGCGCCGCGACGCCCAGGTTCACATCCATCTGCGGCGACGCGGCCAGCGCCGGCGGCGAGGCGGTCTTCAGCACCGAGACATTGCTCATGCGGGCCTGGCTCTCGGTGGCGCTCTGGGTGCTGCGGCCAGCCACGGCGTCGAAAGCGGTCTGCGCGTTCTGCACGTCCTTCTGCAGCACGCGGGCTTCGTCGCGCCGCGCCGTGAGGTCGAGCACCTTGGTGCGCTGCGCCTCCAGCGCCGTGCGGACCTGTCCCAGGCGCTGCTGGTTCACCGTGTCATTGACCCCCAGGCTGGCGGCCACGCGGCGCGACTCGGCGCTGAGCTGGCTGCGCAACTGCGTGACCGTGGCACGCTGCTCGACGATCGACGGATGGCGGTCGCCCAGCCGGGCGCTCATCTCGTTCAGGCGCGTCTCCTGGCGCAGGACTTCCGCCGAGAGGCTGCTGATGGCGGGGTTGTTGATGACCTCGGGCGACTTCTCCGGGTTGGCCCGCGCCTGCGACTGGCGGCTGCCGGACTCGCCGGTCTGCGCCTGCAGGGACACCAGTTGCGACGACAGCTCGTTGAGGCGCGCCGTCTCGACATCGACCCGCTCCTCCGCCCCGCCGATGCCCAGCAGCCCGTGCTGGCGCTGGAAGTCCGACAGCTTGGCCTGCGCCGCGTCCAGCACCGTGCGCAACTGGGTGGCACGCTCGTCGAAGAAGGCGGTGCTGGTGCGCGCTGGCTCGACGCGCAGCGCCAGGCTCGTGTCCACATAGGCTTGCACGTAGGCGTTGGCGATCTGCGCGGCGCTCTGGCGGTCTTCGGCGGTGTAGCCGATCGAGATCACGCCGGACTCCTTGGTCGGCCGCACGTCGAGCTTTTTCTTCATCCGCGCGGCCTGCCACTCGCCGAAGTCGCCGACGCCGCCGGTCTTGCTGCGCCAGAGCTGGTGGGTGGCGTCGTTCGGGTCGCGTGTCATGCCGGTGGCGGCCATCACGGCACGGGCCACGCGCTCGCTCTGCAGCAGATCCACCTGCGTGGACATGTAGGCCGCCGCCTGGCCGGACTGCTGCTGGGCCGCCACTGCCAGTGGATCGGCCGACTTGATGTCCAGCAACACCATCGACGTGGCGGTGTACTGCTTGGGCAGCAGCGCGCTGACCAGCGCGGTCAAGGCCATCACGGCCGCCAGCACCAGGACGGCAGTGGCCCAGCGCGCCTTGAGCGTCAACAGGAATCGGGCAAGTGACATGGAATTTTGCGTTTACAGGTTGTAACTTTACGAGATCCGGATATCCGAATTCTTGAAGGAATTTGGGACCGCTTTACCCCAAAAAACCACCCTTCAGCCACGGGAGAACACCCAAGAGCCGCCTACCAAGGCAAGGGGTCCAGGCGCTCAAAGCAAAAAATACGATCCGGTACTGGCAAATTTTTCAGTGCCTTCTGGTTTATCGTGCCAAATGCGCTCGGAATGAAGCCAATTGCACGAAGAAACACGCAATTCGATGGCACTTCATCTGGATGCAGAGCAACACGGGAATAATGCATGAAAGAGTCTGACTCTGGATCTGCAACGTAACCATTGGGAAGATTTTGTATGGAAAAGAAACAGACATTGCCGTCGGATCACCCCTCCTTGAACGCTTTCGTGGCCGGCGCACGCCGCTTCCGCCAGGAGCGCCAGCCCCGGCACTCCCGCGTGCTGGAGCGGCTGCACCTGCGGCTGGACCAGGCGATGGCGGCGCTGCTGCTGGTGCTGTTCAGCCCCGTGTTCCTGGTCGTGGCGCTGCTGATCTGGCGCAAGGACGGCGCACCCATCCTGTTCGGCCACTACCGCATCGGCCAGCACGGCAAGCTCTTCCGTTGCCTGAAGTTCCGCAGCATGTACCTCGATTCCGACGCCATGCTGCGCGATCTGCTGGCAAAAGATGCCAATGCACGCGCCGAATGGGAGCGCGACCACAAGCTGCTCAACGACCCGCGCATCACCCCGATCGGCAACTTCCTGCGCCGCACCAGCCTGGACGAGCTGCCACAGCTCCTCAACGTGCTGCGCGGCGAGATGAGCCTGGTGGGGCCGCGGCCGATCACGCTGGCGGAGCTGCCGCGCTACGGCCAGGTGCGCTGGCACTACCTGAGCGTGCGCCCCGGGATGACCGGGCTGTGGCAGGTCAGCGGGCGCAACGACACGACCTACGAAGAACGGGTTGAACTTGACCGGGTTTTTGTCGAAAAACACAGCCTGCGCATGCGCCTGAGCATCCTGGTCCACACCTTGCGTGTGGTGCTGCTGGGCAGCGGCGCACGCTGACCCGTGCAACCCCGAAAGTGAATCTGCCCATGACCAGCCGTGTTCTCCACCTCGTCAGCCGCCTGCAGCCCGGTGGCCGGGGGCAGACGCTGTGGCCGACCATGCTGGCGCTGGCCGATGCCGGCATGCCGCAGAGCCTCGTCCTGATGGACACCCGCGACACGCCCCAGGCGCGCTTGATGTTGCCAGCGGGCGTGCGGCTGGGTGGGGATGGGGCGGGCCGGGCCGGTCTGCCCGCCATCCGCCGGGCCGCCAACGCCCTGCGCAGCGAACTGGTGGGCGAGACGGCGCTGGCGGTGCATCTGCACGGCTTGCCGGCGGGTCTGCTGGGCCGGCATGTGCTGCGCGGCTCGTCGGTGCAGGCGCCGCTGTTCTTCCACCTCGACCACGAAACGCTGGTCGCGCGACTGGTGCGCGGACTGGACCGCTCGGCCTTCCTGGTGCAGCCCAACCGGGTCGAGGCGCTGGACACGGCCGGCCGCGGGCTGCCGGCGGGTCTGTCGGCGCCGGTCGATGAGGTTTACTTCAACGCCACCCGCGCCGAGGCCGAGACCCCGCTGATCGTCACCACGGGCCAGCCCGGCGATCTGGTCTATGCCCAGGCATTCGTGCAGCTCGCGGTGATGCTGACGGGCTTGCGGCCGGCGCTGACGTTTGGCTGGATCGGCGAGGCGACACCCGCGGTCCAGCAGATGCTGCAGGCGGCCCAGATCACGCTGCTGCGCGGGGAGGATGCCGCCGAGCGGGCCCAGATCCTGCGCCGCGCCTGGGTCTACGTGGCGCCGGATGCCACCGGCAGCGATGCCCGCGGGATGGCCGAGGCGATGGCCGTTGGCGTGCCGTGTCTGGGGCGACAGGTGCCGGCCTACCGGGCGCTGATCGTGCATGCGCTGTCGGGCTACCTCTGCAACCGCAACAACGACCTGATCGCCGCCATCGCCCGGCTGGTGGAGGCCGCCCCGCTGCGCCAGACCATGGGCAGCGCCGCCCGCACCCGCGCCCGCCACCGCCACGGGCACCACCGGTTCCGGGCGTCGATGCTGCTGGGGCACGGACTGTCGCC
>NZ_JAAFKF010000011.1 GCF_013299175.1 Sphaerotilus sp. | reverse complement strand
CGGGCCGAGGCGCGCAGCGTGGACAGCACGAGCGCCTCCAGCCGCTGCAGCCGTGGTGGATCGGTGGCGGTGTCGCGGTCTGCCGCCAGCGCGCCGGATTCCCACAGGTCGAGCAGCGCGCGGAACTGCGCCACCACGCGCGGCACGTCATCGACCCGGCTGAAGTGGGTCGGGTACAGCCGTTGCGGCTCGGCCGCCATCAGCCGGTCGATGGAGTGGCGCAGCGCCGCCGGATCGAACTGCACCGGCGTGGTGCTCGGGAACATCCATGGCCCCGCCGTGGTGTCGAACTCGCGGTAGCTGATGCCGAAGGTATCGCCGGTGAACCAGCCGCGGCTGCGGGCGTCCCAGAGGCAGTGGTGGTGGCGGGCATGGCCGGGGGTGTCGATCAGCCGCAGCGGACGCTGGCCAACCTGCACCTCCATCCCATCGTGGCTCTGCACCACCCGCTCGGCCGGAATCGGCACGATGGTGCCGTAGGTCTGGCGCACGACCTCGGCACCGTAGACCGCGCAAGCGCCCGCGACCAGCGCCTGCGGGTCGATGAGGTGGCGGGCACCGTGCGGGTGGATCAGCGCACGGGCGTGCGGCAGGTGCTGCATCAGCAGGCCGGCGCCCCCCGCGTGGTCCAGATGCACATGGGTCGGGATCACCCAGTCCACCGCGTCGCGGGACAGGCCCAGCGCGGCGAGCGTGTCCAGGATGCGCGGTACCGCCGCGTTGTGGCCCGTGTCGATCAAGACCGCCCGCCCGCTGTCGATGACCAGATAGGCGGCGTCGAAGCGGGCACGCTCGAAACCGGTGTCGATGGCGTAGATCTGGTGGCCGAGATCGTCGGCATGGGCAAGCGTTGGCGTTGGCATGGCCACCAGAATGCCACAGCCGTCCTGAGCGGCCCCCACCGGAACGATGTGCCCGCTGAATCGCGTCCTTATCCCTGTCCTGCCGGCTGGGCGAGGGCCTTAGTCTGGGCATCAATTTGTAACGGAGTGTTCGCATGTGGGCAGTGAAGCCAATGGGTACTGGGGTGCTGACCGGGGTGGTGTTCGCCCTGGCGGCGCTGTCCGGTCTGGCGCGGGCGCATGGCGCACCCAGCGTGGCGCTGGCCGGGACCATGGGCGACAAGGTGGTGCTGGTGATCGATGGCCGTACCCGCGTGATGACGGTGGGCGAGACGGTGGACGGTCTGCGCGTGCAGCGGGGCGGGGCGGCGCAGTCCGTGGTGATCGACACGGGCGGGGTGCGGCAGGAGCTGGTGGTCGGGGCCGCGCCGGTGACGGTCGGGGTGTCGGCAGGGTCCGGCAGTGGCGGCGGTGGTGGCGGCGGTGGGCGCAAGCTGGTGCTGCAGGCCGGCAGCGACCAGCTCTTCCACGCCGGCGGCGAGATCAACGGGCAGGCCGTGCAGGGCGTGGTGGACACCGGGGCGTCGGTGGTGGTGCTGTCCACGCAGGCGGCGCGCCGGCTCGGGGTGGAGGGGCCGTCCGGGGCGTCGGCGCAGGTGCAGGTACAGACCGCCTCCGGGCGCAGCGCCGGGCGGCGCGTGCGGCTGGCACAGGTCAGCCTCGGGCCGCTGCAGGCGCGCGATGTCGAGGCGGTGGTCATCGACAGCGACATGCCCTTCGTGCTCTACGGCAACAGCTTCTTGCAAGGCTTTCGCCTGCAGTGGGAGCAGGGCCGGCTGTCGCTGGTGTCGTTGCCGGTCCCGTGAACCGGCGGCGGCTGCGGCTACCATCGTCCGCATGGCAGGACAGACACAAACACAAGGAGCACGGCGATGACATCCCAGGCGACGAGGTGCAGCAGTCTGGCCGGCGCGTTGCTGCTGCTGGTGCTGGCGGGTGGCGCGGCGGCACAGTACAAGGTGGTTGGCCCCGATGGCCGCGTCACCTACACCGACCGCCCGGCCGCTGGCGCTGGCACCACCGCCGCTGCCCGCCCGCTGGGCAGCACGGACCCGTCCACGTCCGAAGTCGAGTTGCCCTACGTCCTGCGGCAGGTGGTGGCGCGGTATCCCGCCACGCTCTACACCACACAGCACTGCGGCCCCTGCGACAGCGCCCGCGCCTTGTTGCAGCAACGCGGTGTGCCCGTGCGCGAACGCACCCTCGACCGCGCCGAGGACGTGGCGGAACTGCAGCGCCGCGAGGGCCTGGTCACGCTGCCCCTGCTGCGCCTGGGCGCCCAGCGGTTGCAGGGCTTCGAACCCGGCGACTGGCAGGCCACCCTCGACGCCGCCGGCTATCCGCGCACCTCGCAACTGCCGCCACACTGGCGCGCCGCCCCCGCACAGCCGTTGGCGCCACCCGACACCAGTCCCCAGGCCGACGCAAGTCCGGTACGTCCAGCGGCGCCCGTGCCTGCACCGGTGCTGCCTGGCGCGTCAGGCCGGTTTCGCTTCTGAAGCGGCTGATTCGGCTGAGGCAGCAGGAGCCTCAGAACCCATGCCGGACACGGGCCAGCGGCTGACCCGGTTGCGCCCGGTGCGCTTGGCGTCGTAGAGCGCCTGGTCGGCCCGGTCCACCAGCGTGGCCAGTCCCGCCAGTCCGGGTTCGAACAGCGCCATGCCGAAGCTCGACGTGACCCGCAGGCCCGCGACCGACTCGACCTGGGCGCCCGCGGTGTCCGCGATCTCGCGCCGCAGCCGCTCCGCCAGCGACTGCACGTCGGCCGCCTCGCGCTGTGGCAGCAGCAGGCAGAACTCCTCCCCGCCGTAGCGGCAGACCAGATCCGTGCTCCGCACGCCGCCCGAGAGAATGGCCGCCACCGCCTTGATGACCTGATCGCCGGTGGCGTGGCCGTGGCGGTCGTTGAACTGCTTGAAGTGGTCGATGTCGGCCATCACGCAGACGAGTCCCTCGCCGCGCTGGTCGGCCAGCTCGAACAGCCGCGTCGCCTGCTCGAAGAAGGCGCGCCGGTTCAGGCAGCCGGTCATCGGGTCGCGGGTGGCCAGACGGCTGAGTTCCTCGTTGCGTTCGCGCAGGGCTTGCTGCGAGGCTTGCAGCGCCCGGTTGAGCTGGTGCAAGGCGCTCACGTCGCGCAGCCGCAACATGCTGCCGCGCACCTGGCCGTCCGGGTCCAGCACGGGCGAACATTTCACCAGCACCTCGCGCAGCGGAGCGGGTGCGGGCGCCTGCGCGATGCGGGCCTCGCGTTCGTCGGAGGGGGCGGCGGTGCGGGTGGCCGTGGTCCATGGGGCTTCTGCGCCGTCGGCGGTGAGGGCGCTGCACAGCCAGTCGAGCTGCGTGATGGGCTGGCCAATGTCCACCGCACGCCGCGCCGGCCGCAGCGGCGCCAGCCGGCGGAACGCCTCGTTGGCCATCATCACGCGGGCCTGCGGATCCAGGATGACGATGCCTTCGTCGAGCACGTCGAAGGCATCGCGCACCCGCTCCGGCACCACCTGCCCAGGGTCCAGGTGCTGCAGCACCCGCCGCAGATAGAGCCAGATCGCCAGCCCGCCCAGCACCGCGATCGCCAGCAGCGCCCGCACCGACGGGGTGGCGAGCACGCCCGCCAGCGTCGTCGGGTAGATCGGCCGGAAGGCGATTTCGAGCGTGCCCCAGGGCTGCTGCTGCGCGTCGTGGATGGCCACGCGCACCTGTGTCAGCGTCGAGCCTTCGCCCGGTGGCAGGTGCCAGTGGGCGCTGTGGTCGCCGAGGAGCGGCGTGCGGGCACGGCCCTGCTGTTGCAGCGCCACCGACAGCACCTCGCGGTCCTGCGCCACCCATTGCTGGATCGCGGCGTGTGGCGGGCGCCCGCCTTGCTCGATGCCCTGCGTGACCAGCAGGGCCAGCGCCGTGGCCGTGGTCTGGCGCACGGTCAGCTCGGTGCGGGCGCGGTCGGGGACAAGTCCGAACAGCACGTCGAGCAGGAAGATGACCGCCAGGAAGATCGCCACCAGCCCCAGCGCAAGGCGGGCTTCGACGCCCAGGCGCGGCCACCAGACGGGCAGGACCGGGCGGCTCACCGGCGTGCTCCCTTGCCGGCGGCGGGGGCATCGACGCTGTCATCGGCCTCGGGGGCTTCGCGCACGGCGGCGCTGGCGTCCCGGCCGAGCACCTCGGCGGCCGAGGCTTCCTCGTTGTGCAGGTCCGGCCCGGCGGGATCACTGCGCCGCTGGGGGGACGGCAAGGGCCGTGGCGGTCGGGTCAGCACCGGCAGCGGATCGAAGAACTGCCACGTCGGCACCGACACCAGCAGCGAACCCGCCACCCCGCCCAGCCGCACCGTCCACCACACCAGCCCCACCGTCAGCGCCAGTCCCGACGCCTCGATCGGGTCGATCGCCGATTGCAGCCGGCCCGCCTCGTCGGCCAGATCGGTGCGCAGCAGGCCCAGCCCGTCATCGGCCAGCGCGGACAGCTCGCCACCCCGCGCCACGGTGGCGGGCAGGTCATAGCCGGCCTGCAGCGTGGCCAGCGCCGTGTCGGGCATCACCAGGGCCAGCAGATCGGGGGCAGGGGCGGCGTCGCTGGTGTGCGGCGTGCCGGGGGGCCGGGCGCTGTCGGAGCGTATGTGCGCGTTCAGCGCGGCGATCTCGGCCGAACTGGTGGCCTGCACCTGCGCCAGCCACTGCTCCGCCGCCACGGCGCGCACCTCGCGCGACAGCGGCCCCCGGTCGCCGGACAGCGCGGGCACGTCGAGCGTGGGCGGCGCGGTGGTGGTGCTGTCTCTGGACACCGGGTCGCTGATGGTGAGGACCGGCGTGGGGTCCAGCGGCGCAGGGGCTGGCGCGGGCGCGGGCGCGGGTGGCGCAGGGGTCCAGTCCACGCCGACGGTGGTCCAGGCGCTGGTGGTGCTGCCGTCGCTCACGCGCAGGCTGACGGTGGGCGCCTGGCTCAGCGCGGTGGCGACAAAGCGGATTTGGCCCGACTGGAGTGCGGCCACGCTGAAGCGGTCGAGGGCCACGCCGGGCGCGCCCACCGCCTCGAAGCGCCCGCCCGTGGTGGCGCCAACCTCGACCAGCAGCGCCGCCGTGTTGCCCTCCGGGTCTTGCGCACCGAGCACCGCGGGATCGAGCGTCAGCGGCGCGCCGGTCTGGATCTTCCACGGCGCCAGCGTCAGCACCGGCGGCTCGTTGACATCGTCGATGAAGACGGTGAGGGTCTGCGGTGCGCTGGTCAGGCCGCTGCCGCCGACGCCGTCGCTGACCGTGGCGGTGAGGGTGATGGACAGCGACCGCTCGTGGTCGAGCGTGGCGGGATCGACCACGCGGACCGTGCCGGTGGCGGCGTCGATGGCGAGCGCGCTGCTGCCGGTGATCGTCCAGCCGGACAGGACACTGCCGGGGTCGGCGTCGCTGGCGCGCAGGGTGCCGACCACGGTGTCGGCGGGGCTGTTCTCGGCGATGTGCAGGATTTGTGCTGGCTCGACCACGGGCGCGCTCGGCACGACCTGCACCACCACCGCGTTGCCGAACTCGGAGCTGTCGCCCCAGGGTTTCGGCGACGCGGCGGCCCCGGCGAGCTGCACGGTGGCGGTTGCCGACACCACCTGCCCGGCCTGCAGCAGTACGCCCGCCAGCACCGTGTCGATGCGCGCCAGGCCGCTCGCATCGGCGGTCACGCGCGCGCTGCCCAGGAAGGTCCGGCCTTCACCGAAGCCCAGCGGGTCGGCCTGCGGGCTGACGAAGAACTCGATGCGCAGCGTGGTGCCGGCGGCCATGGTCACGGTGCCGAGGAGGCGGGTCGCGCCGGCCTGGACCGTGGCGCTGTCCAGCACGGGGTAGTTCAGCAGGTTGTTGGGGCCGCCATCGGTGTCGGCCTCGCGGTTGCCGTTGACGCCCTCGGCGCCGAGGTCGATGCCCAGCCCGGCGTTGTCGTGGATGGCGTTGCCGAGCACCGACACGCCGCCCGCCACGCCCACGATGGAGATGCCCGCGCCGGATTTCTGCCACGCGATCAGGTTGCCGGCGCCGGGCGCGGTACCGCCGATCAGCACGTCGCGGGTGTTCTCCACGTACACGCCGAAGCTGCCATTGCCCACGGCGCGGGTGCCGCTCAGGTCGGTGCCGATCAGGTTGCCCTGCACGGTGCTGCCACCGGCACCAGCCAGCAGGTAGACGCCCTCGAAGCCGTTTCCGCTGACGAGGTTGCCGACGACGGTGGCGTCCGGCGCATCCAGGTAGACCCCCACCGTGCGGTTGCCCAGCGCGGACTCGCCGCGGGCATCGGTGCCGATGAAGTTGCCCTCGATGCGCGTGCCCGTGGCCGCTGCGCCCGTCGCCTGGACCCCGGCGTTGTTGCCGGACAGCAGGTTGCGGTCGGCCGGGTTCGCGCCGCCGATCAGGGTCTGCGCGGCGCTGGTCTCGATGGCGTTGCCGCCGTTGCCCGGTGCGCGCAGACCGGTGACGTCGGTGCCGATCCGCAGACCGGCCAGCACCACGCCGTCCGCGCCCGCGCGCACCTGGATGCCGGCACCACCGAATTCGTGGATCACCAGCCCACGCACCAGGCTCCCGTCCGCGCCATCGGCCAGCACCAGCGCCGCGGTGCTGCCCCCCGCGTCGGTGCCGACCAGCTCCACCACCGGATGGCCGAGTGCCAGCGCGTCCGGCTCGCGGCTGGCATCGAGCCAGACGGTGTCGGTGATGACGGGCAGGGCCGAGCGTGGGGTGATGGTGTGCGCGCCGTTGACCAGTGGCTCGCGGATGTCGAAGCGGATCGTGTCGGCGCCGGGGTGCAGGTTGGCCTGCGTGATGGCGTCGCGCAGCGAGCCGGCGCCGCTGTCGGCGGTGGTGCTGACGAGGAAGGTGGTGCCGATGTCGCCGAGGTTGGCCAGGCCGGTGAGGGCGGCCGTGTCGGCGGCGTAGAGGATGCGCGGCTCCAGCTCTTCGCACTGCCAGCGGCGGCGGGGCGGACGGGTCATGGCGTCTTCAGCCCCAGATCGATCTGGCAGCGCGCGCCAGCCGGCACCGCCCGGTCGGCGTTGTCCAGTGCCAGCCGCACGCGGAAGGTGTTGCTGGCGGCGTCGATGACCTGGTCCACCTGCGTGACGGTGGCCTCGCGGGCGGGGACGCCGGGCACTTCGGCCTTCACCAGGTGGCGTGCGCCACTGCGGACCTGTCCGAACTGGCTGGCCGGCACCACCACCTCCACCCGCAGCCGTCCCACGTCGGCCAGGCGCAGCAGCGGTTGCAGCTCGACCCGCTCGCCCGGCTGCGCCATGCGGTCGATCACCACGCCATCGAAGGGGCTGCGCAGCGCACGCTGGTGCAACTGCGCCAGCGCCTGCGCGGATTCGGCCTGGTAGACGGCGCGCTGGTCCTCGGCCTGCTGCAGCGCCTGCGCGGCCACGCTCCGCTCGGTGCGCGCCTGGTTGAGGGCGATGTCGGAGATGAACTGCTCCGTGTGCAGCGACTCGGCGCGCTCGGTTTTCTGCCGCGCCAGCGCCAGCGTGGCCTGTGCGGCGCTGACGGCGGCTTGCGCCTTGGCGCGGGCTTCGGCGGTGCGCACCGAGGCGCGTTCGCCCGTGGCCTGCAGCAGCGCCAGCGGCTGTCCCTGGCGCACCGTGTCGCCGCGGTCCACCAGCATCCGCTCGACCACGCCGGCCTGGGGCGTGCCGATGTCGGCGGTGCGGGCGGGCGTGAGGAGGCAGCCCAGCGTGAGGGCCGCGGCCGGCGCGGGCAGCACCGGCGCCAGCGCCACGGCCAGCCACAGCCACAGCCGCTGGCGTCGGTAGAAAGGTCGGAGTCGTTGCATGGGGCAGCGTGTCATGGGCGTGGAAAGTGTCCGGTGCTCAACCACCGGGCGCGAGTGGGTCCAGCCGGTTGCGCACCAGCGCGTCGCCGAGGCGCAGCCGGCGGCGTTCGTCGGCGGCCTGCGCTTCGCGGGCGCGCTGGCGCAGCCGCCACGCCAGATCGCGCCAGGCACCGAGCGCAGGAATGCGGTAGAGCGAGCGGGCGGGGCCGACGTGCCAGTGTTCGACGCTGCCCGGATCGCCCTGGCGGGCGCTGCGGCCGAAGAGCTGTTCGTCGAGGCGCCGCGCCGGGTTGTCCTGGCAGCTCAGCACATGCAAGCCGCCAGCCTGCACCGCCTGCGGATGCAGCCGGATGTCCACGCCGCGGCCGGCCATGCGGGTGGCCACGGTGAGGCAGCCGGGCTGGCCGGCGGCGGCGATGCACGCGGCTTCGCGGGCATCCTGGCGGGCGTCGAGGCATTGCACCGACCGCGTGGTCGCGCCCGCCGCAAACGCGGCCTCGAACGCCGCGATCAACCGCAGCGACTGCGGCACCCCATCCGTGCCGATCAGCACCGGGCGCCCCTCGTCGGCCAGCGCAAGCGCCCGCTCGACCACCGCCCGGTCGCGTGCGGCGTCGTCGGCGAACCAGCGGTTCGGACCGCGGGTGCGCTGGGGCGGGGTGTGGGCATGGACACGGCTGATCTGCAGGCCGTAGAGGCGGCGCAATTCGTGGCGCTGGTCGTGCAGCGTCGCGCTGGTGCCGCCGATCAGGCGGTAGCGGGTGAGGAAGTGGCTGTAGGTGGTGCGGGCGGCGGTTTCGGTGGGCGGCGGCGGCGGGCAGCCTTCTTTCAGGCAGACCAGCTCGTGCAGCCCGTTCGACCACATCCGTCCGGCGGCGATGCGCCCCGTCACCGGATCGATCAGGCGCACCTGGGATTGCCGCACCAGGTAGTCGCGCTGCGGCAGCAGCAGGTGCGCGGCCACCAGCGCCAGCCGCACCAGCTCTTCCCGGTGCATCCGGTGGCGCCACAGCCGCGACCGGTCGGCGCAGAGCGCGTCCAGCCGCTGCGCGCCCGCGGAGGTCAGTGCGGCGTCGCGGGCAACGGGCTGCAGCTCGAAGTCGCGGCCGGGCTGCAGTTGCGCGGCCAGATCGAGTGCCGTGCCGAGCTGCGACAGCCGCTCGCCCGCTTCGCCGGGGCGGGCCAGCACCAGCGGCATCACCGCCTCGTCGAGCAGGATGCTGTCCGCCTCGTCGATCAGGGCCACGTCGAAGGCGGGCACGGTGGCGCGGTCATCGTCGGGCGGGGTCTGGGTCAGGGCGCGGGCGTGTTCGCTCAGGCCGGCGTCGCGGGCCGAGGCCGACCACGCCGAGCGGCCGGCGACCTGGTCGCGCAGGCTGTCGAACACCAGCTCGCGGGCACTGACGTACACCACGTCGGCCCGGTAGGCGGCGGCGCGTTCGGCCGGGCTGTGGTCGCTGGTGATGGCTGCCACGCGCAGGCCGAGCCGGGCGTACCAGCCGTGCAGGTGGGTGGCGTCCCGCGTGGCGAGGTAGTCGTTGGCGGTGAGCAGGTGGACGGTGCGCCCGCGCAGGGCCAGCAGCGCGGCGGCCAGCGCCAGGGCCAGTGTCTTGCCTTCGCCCGTGGCGAGTTCGGCGAGGCGGCCGGCGACCATGGCCTGCGCGGCCTGCCACTGGTTGGGGCGTGGCCGCAGACCGAGCGTGTCGCCGCAGGTGGCGTCCAGGCGCGCTTGCAGCGGGGGGCTGTCGGTGCCCGAGTTCGGCGAGGCGGCCGGCGACCATGGCCTGCGCGGCCTGCCACTGGTTGGGGCGTGGCCGCAGACCGAGCGTGTCGCCGCAGGTGGCGTCCAGGCGCGCTTGCAGCGGGGGGCTGTCGGTGCCTGTGCCCATGCCCGTGCCCGTGCCCATCAGTTGCGCGCCTCGAACTGGCCGAGGAAGGTCTGCCGCAGCCAGCGCCCCACCTGCCACGCCGCCGGCTGCGGCGCGAACGCGAAGCGCACCCACACGCGGCTGCCGACCCGCTCGCCCAGCGGCTGCGCACTGGCGAGTTCGAGCACCGAGACCGGGTCGCGGCTCGTCAGTCCTTGCGGATCGGCCGGGTCGGTGACGACGGTGCCGCCGCCGGTGTCGCCCAGGCTGCGCGCGGGCAGGTGCCGGGTGGCCGAGGGCAGGGTGCTGGTGCGCAGTCGGGCGGCGAGGGCCTCGGCGGGGCGGTCGCTGCGGCGCAGGGTGATGCCTTGCAGGGCGTCTTGCACCAGCAGCGCGTCCCCGTGCGGCAGGACCACCTGCACCGTGCGGTTGTCGTCCGGGCGGACGTGGCCGAGCGTGTCGCCACGGTGCAGCCAGCGCCCGCCGAGCCGGGTGGCGTCGTCGAGCACCAGCGTGCCGGCCAGCGGGGCGCGCACGGTGAGTCCGGTGATCTCCGCGTCGAGCTGCTGGCGCTGGGCGCGCAGGGCGGTGGCTTGCTGCTGCAGCGCGGCGGCCTGACCTGGATCGCGGGCCATGGCTTCGAAGCGGCGGGCGTCCAGCCCGGCGAGCTGCTCGTCCAGCGCGGCGCGGCGGGTGGTGAGGCGGTCGTTGCCGAGGGGGAGCACCACGTCGCCTGCTGCCACGCGACGCGGCGCCGGCTCGGGCGCGGTGGTGACGAAGCCGTCGGTCTGCGGCCGGATCCAGGCGGTCTCGGGCAGCCAGACCACGCCTTGCACGGTGGTCGCGTGCGGCAGCGGGCAGAAAAAGAACAGCCCCAGCAGCACCGACGCGATCCCCGCCACCCGCCACAGTGCCACCCGCCGCACCGACGCCGCCAGCAGGGGCGCATTCAATTGCTGCCACAGCGCCACCAGCGGCAAACCCAGCACCAGACCGCCCAGCACTGCCGCTGCCGCCAGCCCCAGCCCGGCGTGGACACCGCCCAGCCAGCGCACGACCGCCAGACTCAGTGCGGCGCGGTAGCCCCACGACAGCGGTGCATAGGCGATGAGCCAGCCACGCTCGCCCGGCGCACAGGCGGGGGCGGTCGCGGCATGTCCCGGCCCGTTGACCACCCGGCTGCCCACGCGCAGCCACCAGCGCCGCGAGCGCGCCGCCAGATTCGGCAGGTCCAGCGCGTCGCACAGCGCGTGGTAGCCGTCCATGCGCAGCAGCGGGTTGCCGTTGACCAGCAGGCTCGACACCGCGCCGAGGAACAGCACCACGAAGGCGAGGTCGTGCAGCAGGCCGTTCTGCGTGTGTTGCCAGACCACGAGCGCGCCGGCGGCCATCGCCAGCTCGGCCATGATCCCCGCCAGGCTGACGATCAGCCGCTGACCCCGGCCGACCAGGGCACTGGCGGCGCGGGCGTCCACATGCGGCACCGGCGTGAACAGCATCAGCGTCAGCCCGAAGGCGCGCACCTCGCCGCCGAAGCGGTGGAGCGCCAGCGCGTGGGCGGCCTCGTGCAGCAGCTTCATCACCGGGTAGACGGCCCAGAGCAGGCCGAGGTGGTGGGGGCTGCTCAGCCAGTGGCTGGCATGGGCGGACAGGGCCGGCCAGTCGGCCAGCGCCGCCAGCCCGGCCGCGGCCACCGCCAGCACCCAGAGCACCAGCAGGGCCGGCTGCAGCACGGGATGCAGCCACCGCTCCAGCCGCCGCACCAGCGCGGACGGATCGCCCAGCGTCACCTGGAAATACAGCGGATTGGCGGCGTTGACCATCGGGTGCGGTCGAGAGGGTTGCCAGCCGGGTTCCGGGTGGGACGGGCCGCCGGTCGCGGTGTCGATCGGCGCCTGCAGCAACCCGGCCTGCTGCAGGTGGGCCAGCAGCGCGATCACCTCGCCCTGGGTCGGTGCGTCATCGCCCTGTTCACCGAGCAAGGTCTCCCACAGCCGCTGCACCGTGCGCTCGCCGTTGCAGCGGCCGATCAGCGCCCAGGCGGCAGCGTCGAGCCGGTGGGTGCGCTGCGTGGGTCCGTCGGTGAGCAGCGTCCAGCGTTCGCCGCGGGTGATCTGGCGCTGCAGGCGGACGTGGCCGCGCAGGCGGGGTTTCAGCGGCGCGACGCGGTACCAGTGCGGATGCAGCAGCGCGTCGGAGGGGGGGAGCGTCATCGCAGCATCGCCTCCGCTCAGCCATTCCAGCGCCACCACTGCAGGCGCAGCCAGTCCGCCGCCCGCGTGCCCAGCGTCACCAGCCGGCTTTGCCGGCCGACCTCGATGCGCGCCACGCCGGTCAGACCGGGCCGCAGGCTGGACGCCTGCGCCGCCGCCGCGTCACCGGGCTGCAGGCGGGCCTCGACCTCGAACACGTTCGCGCCTTCGACCGCATGCGCCACCGGCTGCACCCGCTCCACCTGCAAGTCCAGCGTGTCCCAGGGCAGCGCCGACAGTGCCAGCCGCGCCGGCTGTCCGGGCCGCACGGCGTCGATGTCGCGCTCGTCGATCTCGACCACCACCCGCGGCGCGTGGTCCGGCGTCAGCCGCATCAGCGTGTCGCCGCGCCGCACCGGCATCCCCACCGAGCGCGTCAGGTCGCCGTCCAGCACCAGCGCGTCCATCGGCGCGGCGATGCGCGTGCGGCCGAGTTCGCGCCGGACGAGCTGCAGTTGCGCGCCGACCTCGTCGCTGCGGGCGAGGTGCAGCCCCATCTGGGCGCGGTCCGAGCGGGCCAGCGCGGCCATGTAGGCGTTCTGGTGCTGGGCGATCTCGCTTTCCAGGCGGTGGACATCGACCTCCAGGTCTTGCGGCGCCAGCTCCAGCAGCGGCTGGCCGGCGCGCACGCGGTCGCCTGGCCGGGCGTGGACGGCTTGCAGGAAACCATCGGTCGGCGCGGTGAGGCTGCGCTCTTGCTGGCCGTCGAGGCGTGCCCGGCCGCCGAGTTCGTGCGCCACCGGCCACAGCAGCCAGCCGGCCACCAGCACCGCCAGCCCCGCACCCCCGCCGCCGCGCAGCCAGGACGACCGCCGCCAGCGCCGCCGCCCGCCCTGTGCGGCCCGTTGCCACAGCGGCTGTTCGTGGCGGTGCAGCAGGTCCAGCCACGGCACCATCAAGGCGAGCTGGTGGCGCAGGGTGTCGGGGTCGAAGCGGGCGAGCGCCTGCGGGTTGCTCCAGCACAAGGTCAGCGCGCCCACGGCGCGGCCATGGGCGTGCAGCGGCAGGCTGGCCACGGCCACCGGATCCCCGCCCGGTGGCTGCACCAGCGCGGCGTGGGCCAGCGTGATGCGGGGCGGGGCGTCGGCCGGCTCCGGAAACCGCACCAGCACGTCCTGGTCCAGGCACTCGTCCATGGCCGCCTCGAAGGCGCGGGCGGTGCGCAGCGCGCCGGCTTCGTCGCCCAGCGCCGTGGGAGCGGACACCGCCAGCAAGCGGCTGTGCTGGCGCTGCCACCAGCCCAGCGCGACCTGGGTGCAGCCCAGACTGGCGGCCAGATCTGAAACAAGTTGTATTCCTGCCGGGCCGAGGGTGTCCTGCGACATCAGTGCGGCCTGCCAGCCGACCAGTTGGGTCAGTGCGGGCAGGCGGTCCGTGGTCGTGGCATCGGTGCCGGGGCGCGGCGGGGACTCGGTTTGGGGGGGCAGCATCGCGATTTGCATTCTATAGGTGCAAATTCCGTCACAACATTGGGCCTGCCTTGCCTGGTTTCGCCGTGAAACCGCACCGCGGCGCAGGGGATGCGCCGTGCGGGGTGTGCCACACGGCTGTCACAAGGTGTCGCTACTGTGCGATTTGTCACTTTACACAGGAGCAACGAATGCAACGGTCATTCCTTGGTACCGCACTGATCGCCTCACTGACCCTGCTCGGGTGCGGATCGGATGGCGCGCTGGTCACGGACCCCATCCCCGTGGCGACGCCCAAGAACGTCATCTTCTTCCTCGGCGACGGCTACGGCATGGTGCCGATGACCGCTGCCCGCATCTACGCCGCGGGCGAGGACGGCGAGCTGGAGATCGACAAGCTGCCCGAAACCGCCTTCGTCAAGACCTACTCGCTGGACGCGCAGGTCACGGACAGCGCGCCGTCGATGGCCGCTTACATGACGGGGGTGAAGACGCGCAACGAAGTGCTGGGCATGGACGGCGACACGCTGGCCGTCGCGCCGGGCAAGGACGCCACCACCGGGGTGGGCAGCGCCGTCAACAACTGCGCCGCCACGGGCAACGGCAAGGCGTCCACGACCCTGCTGGAGCTGGCGATCGCCAAGGGCATGGGCACCGGGGTGGTTTCGACCGCCCGCCTGACGCACGCCACGCCGGCCGCCACTTACGCCCACGTCTGCCACCGCAACACCGAATACGAGATTGCCCGCCAGGCGGTGCCCGGCGGCGCCGGCTTCAACAACGCGCTGGGCAGCGGCGTCGATGTGCTGATGGGCGGGATGAGCCAGTACTGGCGCCCGTTCAACGCCACGACCAACAAGGCCGGCCGCCCGGATGGCCGCGATCTGGTGGCGGAACTGCAGGCCAAGGGCTACACCTACGCCAGCGACCGCACCGGCTTCCTCGCCGCGCCGACCGCCGCCGGCAGCCGCCTGATCGCCCTGTTCGACCAGGCGCAGAGCGAAGGCCACATGTCCTACGAACTCGACCGCGACGCCACCAAGGAGCCGAGCCTGGCCGAGATGACGACCAAGGCCATCGACCTGCTGGCCAACAGCAGCAAGAGCAGCAAGGGCTACTTCCTGATGGTCGAGGGCGGGCGCATCGACCACGCCCTGCACAGCACCAACGCGGCGCGTGCGCTGGCCGAGGCAAAGGCGTTCGACGACGCGATCAAGGCGGCGCTCGACCTGGTGAAGAAGACCGACCCGACGCTGAAGAACACCCTGATCGTCGTCACCGCCGACCACGACCACACGATGGTCATGAACGGCTACGCGGCGCTCACCGGCAAGACGACGCCGACCAACCCCGGCATCCTCGGCCTCATGCGCGATTACGCGGCGCCGACCACTCCGGCACTCGATGCCGACGGCAAGCCCTTCACCACGCTGGTCTTCGGCAACGGCGAGAACCGTGTCGCTGGCAACCGCAGCGCGATGACGGCGTTGACCGACGACGTGGTGTCGGCGAAGAACTACCACCAGGAAGCCGTGGTCCAGACCGGCATCGGCGGCGAGACCCACGGTGGCGGGGATGTGTTCCTGGGCGCCACCGGACTCGGGGCCGACCTGTTCCACGGCGTCATCGACAACACCGCCGTGTTCACGCTCATCCGCCAGGCCATCGGCCTGTGAGCCACGCCCACGCCCGTTCAGGAGTTCCGACCATGATCCACACGTTGATGCACAAGCACACGCCCCGCCTCCTGGCCGCCGCCATCGCGGTGGCCCTCACGCCCGCGGCCTTCGCCGCTGGCGAGGCCAAGAACGTCATCTTCTTCCTGGGCGATGGCATGGGGCCGGTCACGACGACCGCCACCCGCCTGAAGTACGTCAAGGAAGAAGGCTCGCTCGCGATGGACAAGCTGCCGTACACCGCCCGCGTCCGCACCTACTCGCTCGACGCGCAGACCACCGACAGCGCACCGTCGATGGCCGCCTACATGACCGGCGTGAAGATGCGCAACGACGTCATCTCGATGAATGGCGCGACGCAGGCGTTGGCCTACAAGCCGACCGCGGACGCCACCACCAAGGTGGCCAGCGCGGTCAACAACTGCCCGTCCACCGGCAACGGGCTGGCGTCCACCACGCTGCTCGAACTGGCGATCAAGCAGGGCAAGGCCACCGGCACCGTGACCACCGCCCGCCTGACGCACGCCACGCCGGCCGCGACCTACGCCCACGTCTGCCACCGCGACGCCGAGTACGACATCGCCCGCCAGGCCGTCCCCGGCGGCACGGGCTTCAACAGTGCGCTCGGCGGCGGCGTGGATGTGCTCATGGGCGGCATCAGCTACTACTGGCGCCCGTACAACGCCGCCACGACGCCGCGCGGCCGGCCGGACGGACGCGACCTCGTGGCGGAGCTGCAGGGCAAGGGCTACACCTTCGTCAACGACCTGCCCAGCCTGACCGCTGCGCCGGTCGTGGCCGGCACCAAGCTCATCGGCCTGTACGACCAGGCGCTGTCGCAGGGCCACATGTCCTACGACCTCGACCGCGACGCCACCAAGGAGCCGAGCCTGACCCAGATGACGACCAAGGCGCTCGACATCCTCTCGAAGAACAGCAAGGGCTTCTTCCTGATGGTCGAAGGCGGTCGCATCGACCACGCCCTGCACGGCAGCAACGCCGCCCGCGCCCTGGCCGACACCAAGGCGTTCGACGACGCGATCCAGGCCGCGATCGACAAGGTGAAAACCTTTGATCCCGAGCTGAAGGAAACGCTGATCGTCGTCACCGCCGACCACGACCACACGATGGCCTTCAACGGCTACGGCAAGCGCGGCACCGACATCCTCGGCCTGAACATCAGCTACGCCACCGGCCTGCCCAGCACCGATGCCAACGGGGTCAGCTACACGACGCTGGTGTTCGGCAACGGCTCCAACCGGGCCGATGTGCGCAGCAACCTCGATGCGACCGTGGTCGCGGGCAAGGACTACCTGCAGGAGGTGGCGATCCGCCGCGGTGCTGCTGGTTCCGAAACCCACGGTGGCGGCGACGTGATGCTGTTCGCCACCGGTGCGGGCGTGGCGTCCAAGACCTTCAAGGGCACGATCGACAACACGCGGGTGTTCAACCTGGTGAAGTCGGCGGCGGGGTATTGAGATGGCCACCGCCGTGCGTTGGACGCTGGGGGTGGCGGGGCTGTTCGCGGTCGGGCTGGCCTCGGCGGCGGGTCCGGCGGTGGTCGCTGCGGCGGCCTCGGCAGTGACGGGCAAAGCCTGGGCGGACGTGGACGCGCTGGTGTCTTACGAAACCCGGCAGGTGCTGGCGTCGGGCGTGACACGGATCGAGACGTGGCAGGAGCGGCTGGTGCGGCGCGGGGACCAGGTCTGGACCGAGCGGGTACTCCCCCCCAGTGCCGAACACCTCCACGCCCATGAAACCGCCGCCGAGCACCACGGCCACAAGCACCTCAACGCCGACACCTCCGCCCGCTGGCTGCGGCTCGATGCCAAGGGCTTGCCGGAGCTGAAGCTGGTCGATCGGGAGAACAAGGTCATCGTGGCCGTGCCGGCGGCGGAGTTCGGCTCCGTCTCGTTCGATGGCCGGTATGACGCGGCGGCGACCGTCGTGCCGCCTGCGGTGGTCAAGGCGATGAAGCCGCAGGGCCGCCCGGACGCACAGGGGCAGTGGTACGGAGAGCGCAACCAGGGCTGGTCGCACCGCGTGCTGTGGTCGGAGGCGTCGCAGCTCGCCCTGCGGGTCGAATCGCAGCGCGACGACGGGACCGTGGTGCGCAAGGTGTCGGTGCGGCTGCTGCCCGTGGGTACGGGGGGCACGGGCAGCACGGTGCCGTGGCTGGCGCTGTCCGGCTATGCCCCCAGGCACTACGACGAGTTCATGGATTGAATTGTGGACAATGGCAGTCTGTCCTGCCATCCCATCCCATCCCATCCAAAGGCGACCATGTCCGCTGTTGCTCGTGTTTCCCGTGCGGTGTCGTTCCCGCGCCATGCCACCGTCCGTCCCGTGCTGGGCGTTGCGGCGGTGGTCGTCAGTCTGGGCTTGAGCGGCTGTGGCGTGGTTGCTGTCGCGGGTGCCACGGCCGGTGCCGCGATCTCGGTGGCCGGCGCTGTCGTCTCTACCGGCGTGAAGGTCACGGGCAAGGTGATCGAGAAGACCATCGACGCCGTGACCCCCGCGGCCGAAGACGCTGCCAAATAGGCAGCGCAGTGCCGGTCTCAGTCGATCGGCGTCAGCTTCGCCACGCTGAGTGCCAGCCACTTGGTGCCGTGGCGGCCGAAGCTGACCTGGGCGCGGGCGTCCGGCCCCTTGCCTTCGAGCGCCAGGACCACGCCCTCGCCGAACTTGTTGTGGAACACCGCCTGCTTCACCCGCAGGCCATGCCCGGCGGAGTCGGCCGCGCTGCGCACCATCGCGGCCGGCACCGGCGCGGCCCAGGCCGGTGGCGGCGCCGGGGCGGGGGTCCACGCGGGCTTGGGTGTGCTGCCGTAGCCACCGCCAAATCCACTGCCGAACCCGCTGCCCGACCCGGACCCGAAGCTCTGCCGCTTCGGCGTGAGCCACTTCAGCGCCTCCTCGGGCAGCTCGTCCAGGAAGCGGCTTTTCACGTTGTAGCGCGTCTGGCCGTGCAGCATCCGCGTCTGGCTGTGGCTGATGTAGAGCCGCTGGCGGGCGCGGGTGATGGCGACGTACATCAAGCGGCGCTCTTCCTCCAGCCCGTCGGCTTCGGTGGCGGCGTTCTCGTGCGGGAACAGCCCTTCCTCCAGCCCGGTGATGAACACCGCGTCGAACTCCAGCCCCTTGGCGGCGTGGACGGTCATCATCTGCACGGCGTCCTGGCCGGCCTGCGCCTGGTTGTCGCCGGCTTCGAGCGCGGCGTGGGTCAGGAAGGCGGCCAGCGGTGACAGGATCTCGCCCGTCTCCGCGTCCGGCAGCAACTCGGCCGCCGTCTGCCCCATCTCGTCCACCGGCAGCGCCACCGCGTCCTTGCCAAACCCCTCGATCGTCACGAACGCTTCCGCCGCGTTGACGAGTTCCTCCAGGTTCTCGATGCGGTCCTGGCCTTCCTTCTCGGTGCGGTAGAAGTCCACCAGCCCGCTCGTGGCGAGCACCTGCTCGATGATGACCCGCAGCGTGTGGCCCTGGGTGGTCGCGCGCAGCCCGTCGATCAGGCGGCTGAACCCGGCGATCTTCACGCCCGCCGCGCCGGTCAACCCGCTGACCGCCTGGTAGAGGCTGCGTCCGCTGCTGCGGGCGACTTCCTGCAACTGCTCGACCGAGCGCGTGCCGATGCCGCGGGCGGGGAAATTGACGACGCGCAGGAAGCTGGTGTCGTCGTTCGGGTTCTCGATCAGCCGCAGGTAGGCCAGCGCGTGCTT
The DNA here is from genome assembly GCF_013299175.1 of Sphaerotilus sp. Lineage (GTDB taxonomy): Bacteria > Pseudomonadota > Gammaproteobacteria > Burkholderiales > Burkholderiaceae_C > Sphaerotilus. The sequence goes on along the minus strand of NZ_JAAFKF010000011.1, from coordinate 36,812 downwards.
CACCTCGGCCCGCTCGAAAAATCGCAGCCCGCCATACACCCGGTACGGCACGCCCGCGTTGAACAGCGCCGACTCCAGCACCCGCGACTGCGCGTTGCTGCGGTAGAGCAGGGCGCATTCCGAGCGGTTCATGCCGCCGCGGTGCAACTGCTGCAGCTCCTCCAGCAGCCACGCCGCCTCGGCGAAGTCACTGGTGGCTTCATAGACCCGCACCGGCTCGCCCGGCCCCGCCTCGGTGCGCAGGTTCTTGCCCAGCCGCCCGGTGTTGCGCGAGATCAGCGCGTTGGCCGAGTCGAGGATGTTGCCGAAGCTGCGGTAGTTGCGCTCCAGCTTGATCAGCTTGGCGACGCGGTACTCGCGCTCGAAGTCCGCCATGTTGCCGACCCGCGCACCGCGGAAGGCGTAGATGCTCTGGTCGTCGTCGCCCACCGCGAACACCGCGCACGGCACGTCCCCCTGCGCCGGATCGCCCGCGAACATCTTCAGCCAGGCGTACTGCAGCCGGTTCGTGTCCTGGAACTCATCGACGAGGATGTGCTGAAAACGCCGCCGATAGTGCTCGCGCAGGCCGGCATCGTCGCGCATCAGCTCGTAACTGCGCAGCATCAGCTCGGCGAAGTCCACCACGCCCTCGCGCTGGCACTGGTCTTCGTAGGCCTGGTAGATCTCGGCGAGCTTCTGGCTGTGCGGGTCGTGAACGTCCACGTCCTTCGGGCGCTTGCCTTCTTCCTTGGCGCCGGCGATGAACCACGCCACCTGCTTCGGGACAAAGCGTTCCTCGTCGAGCTTCATCGCCTTGAGGATGCGCTTGACGGCGCCGAGCGAGTCGGCGGTGTCGAGGATCTGGAAGCTTTGCGGCAGGCCGGCCTGTTTCCAGTGGGCGCGCAGGAAGCGGTTGCACAGCCCGTGGAAGGTGCCGATCCACATGCCGCGCACGTTGAACGGCAGCATCGCGCCGAGCCGGGTCAGCATCTCCTTGGCGGCCTTGTTCGTGAACGTCACCGCCATCAGCCCGGCCGGCGAGACCTGACCCGTCTGCAGCAGCCACGCGATGCGGGTCGTCAGCACGCGGGTCTTGCCCGATCCGGCGCCCGCCAGGATGAGTCCCGGCTCGGGCGGCAGCGTGACCGCGGCGAGCTGTTCGGGGTTGAGGTTGGCGAGCAGGCGGGACGACACCGGCGCGGTGGGGTCGTGGGGGAGCAGGGTGTCTGGCATGCGGAAATTCTACGTGCGCCCTGCGGCTGGCTCAGTCATTGCGCCTGTCAGAAGACAAAGTTTCGATTTTGCTGATTCAGGGTGGTATCCAACCAAAATGGGCGCCATTTAAGTCGTAAATATGAAATGATTGTCACGATACCTTTCAAAAAGCCCACTTTGCGTCGTGATTTACTAGACGAAATCTGACCGAAAGTTATTGGGTTGGTAGGTTGTGGTACCGCCTCAGGTTAGCCTTTGCGGCGCTGAAAAACGTTCCGGGTGGCTCGCTCCATGAGTCCGTCACGGCCATTTCAGCGGCCTGCACACCTGCTCGCCCAACAAGAAAATCAAGGCTGGATATGTCCTCGTACACCGCTGGTGCTCGCTGTCTCTTGACCCTGTTCGCCCTTCTGGCACGCCTGCACCGAGGGGCGGCCAGGGCGCTCCTGCTGTGCGGATGGCTGTGTGGATCGCTGGTACCGGCAGCCCATGCCGCGTCGTTCAACTGGTCGGTGGCGAGCTGCATCAGTGCGGTCCCCTGCACGGCCGTCGGCGGACTCACCCGCTTCAGCAACGCCGTGACCGGTGCCAACCCCCGCGACATCCTGCTGGAGGTCATCTCGACCACCAACGGCGCCACCGTCTACGCCGCCGCCACGGGCGCGGCGTCGGGCGGCACGTCCTACATCGACGGCAAGGTTGGCACCAACCTGACCCCCGGCGCCAAATCGCAGGTGACCTTCCGCCTGCGCTTCGTCACCCCGAACACCACCCTCGACAGCCCGCTGCCCGGCCCGGTGTACTTCACCAGCCTGGACACCGACGGGATGCAGAGCGCCACCAGTGGCGGCTACCGCGAGCGGTTCGAGATCATCACGCCCACGTCCAACTTCGACATCGGCCCGCAGCTCGAACCGACGGTGGCGCTCACTGCCGGCGGTGTGGCCTATTCCCCCAAGATCTGTACCGTGGGCGGCGTGGTCGGCTGCGACGACCCCAGCTATGGCGGGGTGGGCAACTACGTCTTCTATTCGCTGCTGAACACCACGCCGAACGTGGCCGCCACGGCCATCTATACCGGCACGGTCGGCAACATCGACTTTGCCTTCGGTCTCGAAGTGTCGCCGGCGGGCCCTGGTTCGGTGCGCGAGCCGTTCCGCCAGTACGGCATCGCTGGCGGTGTGCCGGACGCCGACATGGTCCCCGGCCCGATCACCTGCACGCCCGGCACGGTGGCCGCCGGCAGCACGACCACCTGCTCCCTCACCTGCACCAACAACGGACCCGACCAGGCCATCAACCCGTCCTGCGACATCACCAGCGCGCTCCCCGCCGATGCGGTTCGCACGGGCTGCGGCACCCTGTCCGGCCTGCTCGCCAACCAGGGCACACGCACCTGCAGCGTCACCTTCAAGCCCCCCACCGGTGGCCTCTGGAACCTGGTCGGCGGCACCGGTGCGCTCAACGACACCAACGGCGGCGCCGTCCAGACTGCCGGCAACAACCCGGCCGCCGGCTCGCTCACGGTGACGGTGCCGACGACGGCGGACATGGTGCCGCTGTTCGGCAACCTGCCAGTGCGCCTGAGTCCGGGCGGCAGCTACACCGGCCTGACCCTGACCTGTTCGAACGCGCCCGGCGGCGCCGCCGCACTGGCGGCCACCTGCGCCCCGACCGCCTCGGCCGGCACGGTCAGCGCCGTGAACTGCTCGCCCGCCACCGGCAGCGCCGTGGCCGCCGGCACCGGCATGGTCTGCACCTTCAACTACGCCGCACCCGGCACCCCAGGTGGCAGCGACACGCCCGAAACTGCCGTGCTGTTCACCGGCACCACCGGCGCCACCAACGACGCGGCCCCCGCCAACAACACCACCACGGCCTCGGTGTCGCTGCTCGACGCGCTGGATGAATCCACCACCACGCCGTATGGCACGGCGGCTGCGCTGTCCGTGCTGGCCAACGACACCAGCGACGGCACCACGGCGGCCAGCCCCAGCAACGTGACGCTGACCGTGACCAGCCCCGCGACGCCGGGTTCGGCCTTCGACATCACCAGCCGCGTCTTCAGCACCAGTGCCGCGACGCTGCCCGGCACCTACACCCTCGGCTACCAGCTCTGTGCCAACCCGGCGCCCGTGCCGGCCGTCTGCGACACCGCCACCGCCACCATCGTCGTCGGCCCCGGCGCCGACATGGTGCCGACCTTCGGCGCACTGCCGGGCGTCGTCCACCCCGGCCAGCTCTACACCGGCCTGACGCTGAACTGCACCAACGTCGCCGGCGGTGCGAGCGCAGCCACCGCCCGTGGCACGCTCTGCCAGCCGACGGCCAGCGCCGGCACGGTCAGCAACACCGTCTGCACGCCGCTGGTCGGCGCGGATGTCGCCAGCGGGGCCGTGCAGACCTGCACCTTCTCCTACCAGGCCCCTGGCGTCCAGGGTGGCACCGACGAGCCGACCACCGCCATCACCTTCACCGGCACGACCGGCGCCACCAATGACCTCAACGGCGGCGTGACCACGGGCGGCAACAACCTCGTCACGGCCGCCGCTGTCGTCATCGACGCGCTCGACGACGCCACCACCCGCGCTGGTGGCCTGACCGGCCAGACCTTCGCGCTCGACGCCAACGACCAGTTCCCGGTCGGCAGCCTCTTCACCTTGCGCACGGGCGGCACCTGCGCCAACGCCAGCGTGGGCAACACCGGTCTGGCCACCTACGACGTGCCGGTCAGCGGTACCTGCACCGTGCCCTACCAGGTCTGTGCCCCGGCGCCGAACTCGACCGCCTGTGACACCGCCACGCTCACCGTCACGGCCACCGTCGCCGACATGGCCGCCACCTTCCGCGGTCTGCCCAGCACGTTGCGCCCCGGCCAAGCTCTCACCGGTCTGGGCCTGACCTGCACCAACGTGTCCGCCACGGGTGCCGCCACGGCCGCCACCTGCGCACCGACGGCCAGCGCCGGCACGGTGTCCGCCGTCGTGTGCAGCCCGGCGGCGGGCGCAACGGTTGCCCCCAGTGCGGCCATTGCCTGCACCTTCAGCTACACGGCCCCCGGCGTCCAGGGCGGCACAGACGAACCGACGCTCTCGGTGGTCTTCACCGGCACGACCGGCGCCACCAACGACACCAACGCGGCCAACAACGTCGTCCAGTCGCCGGCCACGGTCATCGACGCCGTGGACGACAGCGTCGGCCAGCCCGGCGGCAGCACCGGCCGCACCACGCCGCTGGCCCCGAACGACCAGTATCCGGTCGGCAGCACCTTCACCGGCACGGGCGGCACCTGCGCCAACGCCAGCGTGGGCGCGACCGGCGTGGCGACCTACGACGTGCCGGCCAGCGGCACCTGCACCGTCACCTACCAGCTCTGCGCCCCGGCTCCCGAGGCGACCACCTGCGACTTCGCCACCCTCACCGTCACGGCCGGCGCAGCCGACCTGTCACCGGTGTTCAGCGGCGTGCCGCGTGTCGTCGGCCCCGGCCAGCGGTACACCGGACTCGCGCTGACCTGCACCAACGCCGCCGGTGGCGCCCCTGCCACGTCACCCACCTGCGTGCCTAGCGCCTCGGTCGGCACCGTCGCCGACCTCGTCTGCACCCCCACGCCCGGCGCGGACCTCGCCGCCGGCGCCCCCATCGCCTGCACCTTCTCGTACACGGCACCCGGCACCCGCGGCGGCGCCGACGAGCCGACCACCGCCGTGGTCTTCCGCGGCCAGACCGGTGCGGCCAACGACAGCAACGGCGGCACCAGCGCCAACGGCAACAACCTGACGCTGGTCTCGGCCACGCTGATCGACGCCCTTGACGACACCGATGTCCACCCGGCCGGCCTGACCAGCCAGACCACCAACGTGGCCACCAACGACCAGTACCCGGTCGGCAGCACCTTCACCCGCACCGGCGGCACCTGTGCCTTCGCCAGCATGGCCCCGACCGGCACCGCCACCTACGACATGCCGGCCAGCGGTGCCTGCACCGTCGTCTACCAGGTCTGCGCACCGACGCCGGACACCGCGTCCTGCGACACCGCCACGCTCACCGTCACGGTGAACTCGTCCGACATGGTCCCGGGCTTCTCCGGCCTGCCGACGGTGGTGCGGCCGGGCCAGCAGGTGTCCGGACTCGGGCTGACCTGCCGCAATGCGACCGGCGTGGCGGCGGCGACCGGCGCGCTGTGCCAGCCGAGCGCCTCGGTCGGCACTGTCACCAACCTCCAGTGCGCGCCGGCCAGCGGCAGCACCATCGCCGCCGGTGCGGCCATCGCCTGCACCTTCGACTACACGGCACCCGGCACGCTGGGCGGTGGCCGTGAAAGCACCACCGCGGTGGTCTTCACCGGCACCACGGGTGCCACCAACGACAGCAACGGCGGCCTGACCTCCGGCGGCAACAACAGCGTCAGCAGCACCGCCACCCTGATCGACGCCGTCAATGACGGCCCGGCCACGGTGCCGAGCACCGGCGCACGCGTGCCGCTGTATGGCAACGACACGCTCGGCGGCAGTGCCGTCGGTGTGGCGCAGGTGGTGCCGACGCTGATCGACACCAGCAGCCTGATCGGCGCGACCGTGGACGCCGCGACCGGCGAACTCGTCGTTCCCGCGGGTGCCGCACCGGGCAGCTACACGCTGACCTACCAGCTCTGCGCGGTCGGCGCACCGACGGTGTGCGACCAGGCGAACGTGCTCGTCACGGTGCAGGGCGCGGACATGGTGCCGACCTTCTCGGGCCTGCCCGGTGCCGTCTCCCCCGGCAGCTCCGTCGCCGGCACGCTGACCTGCACCAACAACGGCCCGACCGCGGCGACCCAGGCCACCTGTGCCGCCACGGGCGCTGTGGTGGGTGTCTGCACGGTCGGCGGCGTGGCGGTCACGCTGCCGGTGGCGAACCTGCCGGCGGGCAGCGCCATCGTCTGCGCCATCACTGCCACGGCCCCCGCCAATGGCGTGGTTGCGCTCACCGGACTGACCGGCGCCACCAACGACACCCAGGGCGGAACCGGCTCCGGTGGCAACAACAGCACCACGGCCACGCTGCCGGTGATCGACGCCGTCAACGATGGTCCCGTCACCGTCCCGGCCACGGGCGGCAGCATCCCCCTGTTCGGCAACGACACCCTCGGCGGATCGCCCGTCGTCTCCACCCAGGTCACGGTCACGCTCACCAACCTGGGCGGCCTGACGGGCGCCACGGTCGATGCGCAAGGCCGCCTCGCCGTGCCCGCCAACACGGCGCCGGGTGCCTACACGCTGACCTACCGGATCTGTGCCAACCCGGCCACCACCCCGGCGGCCTGCGACACGGCCACGGTGGCGGTCAACGTGCTGGGCGAGCCGGATCTGCAGGTCGGCAAGACCCACAGCCCGGCCATCTTCACCGAGCGCCACACCGGCACCTACACCATCACTGCCCGCAACACCGGGGGTTTCGCGACCAGCCTGCCGTACACGGTGGTGGACACGCTGCCTGCAGGCATGGTGGTCGCTGCCGTGCCCACCGGCACCGGCTGGGACTGCAGCACGACCGTGGTCGGCGCCAGCACCGCCACCTGCACGTCGAGCGCGGTGGTCGCCACGGGTGCCACGGCGGCGCCGATCACGCTGGTCGTGAACGTCGCGGCCGGCGCCTGCGCCACGCCGGATGCCAATGGGCTGTGCTCGGTCGCGGCCGGCACGGCGCTGGTCAACAACGTCCGCATCAGTGGCGGCGGCGAGTCCGGCGTGGGCGGCACCAGCACCAACAACACGGGCAGCGACCCCACCCCCGTCCAGCAGGCTGGCGCCGTCTCGGGCCGCGTCTGGCGCGATACCAACCACGACCGCGTGCAAGCGGGCGGCGAGGCGGGCGTGGCGGGCATGGCCGTCGAAGTGCTGGACGCCAGCGGCATCCTCGCCGGCACCGCCACCACCGACGCGCTGGGCGACTACCGCGTGGACGGCCTCGTGCCGGGCAGCGGGTTCTCGGTGCGTTTCCGCGACCCGGTCAGTGGCGCCTACTACGGCCGGCCCATCTCGAACGACCCGGCCGGCGGCAATGACCCGACCGCCACCAGTGGCACCGGCGTGGTGGCGAGCGGCGTGATCCGCAATCTCACCGTGCCGTCCGGCCAGCGGGCCCGCATCAACCAGAGCCTGCCGCTGGACCCGAGCGGCATCGTCTACGGCACCGACACCCGTGCTCCGGTCGGTGGCATCCGGGTCGAGCTGCTGGACGCGGCGGGTGTGGCGGTGCCGGCGGGCTGCCTGGTGGGCGGCGCCAACAGCGTGCTCACGCCGTCGGCTGGCACGTTGGCGGGGGCCTACAGCTTCTTGCTGAACAACCCGGTCCCGGCGGGCTGCCCCGGCGCAGCGGCTTACCAGTTGCGCATCCTCCCGACGAGCGACTACGTGGTCAGCAAGACCCTGCCGGCCGACACCGGCACGCTGACCCCGCCGATCGGCTGCACCAACGGCGCGGTGGGTGGCATCTGCACGGTGCAAGCGCAGAACGCCGCGCCCACCGGCACCGAGCCGACGCCCTGGTACACGTCGCTGCGGCTCGACCCCGCCGCCGGTCCGGACGTGGTGAACAACCACATCCCGCTCGACTCGTCCATCGCACCCGCGCTGCTGGTCATCAAGACCGGCGACCGGGCACAGGCCGAACTCGGCGACTCGGTGCGCTACACCGTGGTCGTCAAGCGGTCGGACAGCGGGCGCGCGCTGCTGCCGGTGCTGGAGGTGGTGGACACGCTGCCGGCCGGCTTCCGCTACATCGACGGCACGGCACAGGTCAACGGGGCCAGCATCGCCGATCCGGTCGGCAAGCCCGGCCCGGCGCTGCGCTTCTCGCTCGGCACGCTGGCCGGGGGCAGCACGGCGACGCTGACCTACCGTGTCCGCGTCGGTGTCGGTGCGCAGCAAGGCACCGGCATCAACAGCGCGCAGGCCACCGGCACTCCCGGCGCCACCTGCGGCACGACGCCCGATGCGCTGTGCTCCAACGTCAGCCAGTTCCGCGTGCGGGTCACGGGCGGCGTGTTCGCGGCCGACGCCTGCGTGGTCGGCAAGGTGTTCGTCGATTGCAACCACAACCATGTGCAGGACGGGGAAGAACTCGGCATCCCGGGGGTGCGGATGTACCTCACCGACGGCACCAGCCTCATCAGCGACGTGGAGGGCAAGTACAGCCTCTGCGGACTCGCGCCGCGCACGCAGGTGATGGTGGTGGACCAGACGACCCTGCCACGCGGCAGCCGCCTGACCACCACGTCCAGCCGCAACGCGGGCGACGCGGGCAGCCTGTTCCTCGACCTGAAGAACGGCGAGCTGCACCGGGCCGACGTGGTCGAGGGCAGTTGCTCGAACCGGGTGCTGGAGCAGGTCAAGGCCCGCCGCGCCCGCGGTGAAACCCAGTCGGCCGAGACCGAACGGCGTGGCCAGGTGCTGCGCTTCGACGGCAAGTCCGTCACCGCACCCGCCCAGGCCACCGACAGCGCCCGCCAGCGTGGCGGCACCGTCCAGCCACGGCAGCCCGACAGCGACTCCACCGCCACAGGCGCAGGAGCCGCGCAATGAGACCGACCACGATGCCAGTTCAGACCCGTGCCTTCCACGCCCTCCACGCGGTTGCGGCGGCGGTGGTGCTGCTTGGTGCCGGTGCCGCCCGCGCCGAACCGGGCGATGCCTCCCGCTACCAGCCGCTGTTCCAGGCCGTTGCTCCATCGACCGCACCGGCCGTGGTGCTCGATGGCCAGTACGCCGCCAATGCCCGCGTCGGCCAGATCCGGGTCGAAGTGCAGGGCGCAGGCGGCCCCGCCGACGGGGTCACGCCGGTCAGCGTCACCGTGTCCGTGTTCGACCGCGACGGCCAGCCGCTGCGGGACGCCGTGCTGCTCACCATCGAGCACGGTGGCACGGCGCGGCTGCAGCTCCCCGGCAACCCGACCGACGAGTTCGGCCCCAGCCGCAAGGACGCCGACCGCCGTGTGCCCGGCACCCAGTTGAAGGTGCTCGGCGGTCAGGCCACCTTCCAGTTGATTGCCCCGAGCCAGCCCGAGGACGTGCCGCTTCGCCTCACGGCGGGCGAAGCGGAGGTGTCCGGCCTGATTGCCTTCGCACCCGACCTGCGCGAGATGATCGCCGCCGGCCTGGTCGAGGGCGTGATCGGCAGCACCCGCCGCCGCTACGACAGCGCCATCGCCCCGGCCCGCGTGGACGACGGCTTCGAGTCCGAATTGCGCCAGTGGAGCCGCGGCTTCGACCATGGCCGCGGCGTGGCGGCGGCGCGGGCTGCGCTGTTCCTGAAGGGCAAGATCCGCGGCGACATGCTGCTGACGATGGCCTATGACAGCGACAAGGACACCCGCGCCCGCCTGCTCGGCGACATCCGGCCGGAGGAGTTCTACCCCGTCTACGGCGACGCCAGCGTCAAGGGCTTCGAGGCGAAGAGTGCGTCCAGGCTCTTCGTGCGGCTCGACAAGGACCGCCACTTCCTGCTCTACGGCGACTTCTCGACCGGTGACGCCTACACGGCCGCGGCCGGTGGCGGCCTCGTGGCGGGCACCCGGATGCGCCAGCTCGGCGCCTACCACCGGGTGATGACCGGCGTGCGCGGCCACTGGGAAACGCCGACCGGTGTCGCCAACGCCTACGCCAGCCGCGACACGCTGCGCCACGTCGTCGAGGAGATCCAGGCCAATGGCACCAGCGGCCCCTTCGCCGTCAGCGGCACGCAGGCATTGGAGAACAGCGAGCAGGTGCAGCTCGTCGTGCGCGACCGGAACCACCGCGACACCGTGCTGTCGGTGACGACGCTGGTGCGGCTCAACGACTACAGCTTCGAGCCGTTCAGCGGGCGCATCTTGCTGACCCGCCCGGTGCCGAGCCAGGATGCCGACGGCAACCCCCTCTCGCTGCGCATCGGCTACGAGATCGACCAGGGGGGCGAGGCGTTCTGGCTGCTGGGCGGGGATGCGCAGGCCAACCTGGGCGAGCGCGTCACCGTCGGCGGCAGCGCCGTGGAAGACCGCAACCCGAACGCCCGCTTCCGCCTGGCCAGCGTCAACACCGGCGTCAAGCTCAGCGAGCAGACCAGCCTCGTCGCCGAACTGGCCTTCACCGACGCCGACCTTGCCGCCCTGCGCCCGACGGTGACGGGCCTGGGCAACACGCCGCTGCCGGGGGGCGACACCACGATCGGCCGCGCGGGCCGCGTCGAGCTGGCCCACCGCAGCGACACGCTCACCGCCAAGGTCTACGCCAGCCGCACGGGCGCCGGCTTCGCCAACACGGCGGCCGGCGTGCAGCCCGGCAGCCAGCAGATCGGCGCCTCGGCCGCGCTCAAGGCGACCGGCACCGTGACGCTGAAAGCCGATGCCCAGCGCACCGACGACACCGGCAACGACGCCCGCCGCACCGGCCTGACCGTCGGCGCCGAAGTGGCGGTGACGCCGGCGCTGACGCTGGGTGGCGGTCTGCGCCGCATCGAGGAACGCGGCCGGATCCGCGGCGCGCTCGCCACGCTGGGCGCCAACCCGAGCGCGGGCAGCTACTTCACGCCCGGCTCGGAAGGCGGCTTCAGCGGCGCGGGCAGCAGCACGCTGTTCAACCTCAACAACGCACTCGCCACCACCGGCGCCGCCCCCGGCACCGTGCCCGATCTGGAGGCCACCACCGCCTTCGTCAGCGCCGCGTTCAAGGCCAGCGACCGGCTCACGCTGCGCGCGCTGGCCGAGGCCGACGTGACCGGCGACAGCCGCCACCGCGTCGAACTCGGCGCCAGCTACCAGCTCGCCGAGCGCACGCGGCTGTACCTGCGCGGCGAATCGCAGACCGGCCTGTCGTCGCAGTACGCGCTCGACAGCGCCGCCCACAGCAACGCCATCGCGCTGGGCATCGACGGCAGCTACATGGAGGGCGGCAACGTCTTCAGCGAATACCGGCTGCGCGACGCCACCGACGGCCGGGCCTCGCAGGTGGCGACCGGCGTGCGCAACGTCTGGCACGTCCGCGAAGGGCTGGCGCTCACCACCGGCCTGGAGCGGCTGAAGATCCTCGACGGCACCGGCCAGAACGCCACTGCCGCCGCCCTCGGCGCCGACTACACCGCCAGCGAGTGGTGGAAGGCGTCGGGCCGGCTGGAATGGCGCCGGCTGGATGCCGTGGGCACCAACGTGACGCAGGACTCCTGGCTCTCGACGCTGACCGTGGTGCGCAAGCTCGACCGCGACTGGACCGCGCTGGCCCGCAACTACTACCTCGCCACCGACAACCACGGCGCCCGCCCGGACGGCTGGCAGGACCGCTTGCAGCTCGGCTTCGCGTACCGCCCGGTGGACCACAACCGGCTCGATGTGCTCGGCAAGTACGAGTACAAGACCGAGGACAACATCAACGCCACCGACGAGGCGCGGCGCGTCCATGTCGGCGCGCTGCAGGCCAACTGGCACCCGAGCCGTGTCTGGTGGACCTCGGGCCGCGTGGCGGCCAAGGACGTGCGCGAACGCTTCCCGAACACGCAAGGTGGCGGCGACGACCGCTACCAGGCGTGGCTGCTGGGCGGGCGTCTCGTCTACGACGTGACCGAACACTGGGATCTCGGCCTGCAAGCCAGCGTCATGCGCGGCAAGGCCGACGGCCAGACCGGCGCGGCGCTGCAGAAATCGATCGGCGTGGAAGCCGGCTACCTCGTCAGCACCAACCTGTGGCTGTCGGCCGGCGTCAACTGGGCCGGTTTCAGCGACCGCGACCTGTCGAGCGACTACACCGCCCGGGGCGTCTACCTGCGCCTGCGCTACAAGTTCGACGCCGACCTCTGGGCCGGCAGCAACCCTGACATCAACCGCAGCCTGCCGCGATGAACCACACCACTTCCTCCCCGCGCATGGCACTGCGCCCGCTTGTGCTCGCCCTCGGTCTGCTCGCGGCCGTGCCTGTGGTCCACGCCGACGCGGCCACCGACGGCGCGCTCGCTGCCGACCACCGTGGCTACAAGGTCCAGCAGGACGCGGTCCAGGCGCTCAACGACACCGGTCGCCACCGCCTGGCCAGCTACCCGCTCGCCAAGGCGCAGTGCTGGCTCGACGTGAGCTTCCACGAGTACACGCGCAACGACCGCTCCGCTTTCCCGCAGGGCGCGCTCGACGCCTCGCGCCAGATCACCGACTACCTCGCCCGCGGCGGCGCGCCCGGTGCGGCCGAGAATCCCGCGCAGCAGACGCCGCTGGTCAACGGTGCGCTCAAGCTGCGCGACGACCTGTGGGCGCAGGCCGCGGCACTCAAGACCCACCCGGGCTGGCGCTGCGCCGAGAAGCTGGTGGCCTGCGGCGAGGTTGAACTCGTCCACGCCGGCAACGAGCACCGCCAGCAGGGCTGGCGCCACGCCAAGCCGTATGTGCAGATCGCCGAAGACCTGATCGGTGATGCCCGCTTGGCGGCCGAGGCTTGTCCGGCGTTGCCCGTGGCCGTGCCGGCGCCGGCCGTGCCCGTGGCGGCCAAGCCGGTGGAGACGCCACCGCCCGCACCGGTGGTGGTGTCCTCGCCGCCGGTGGTCCACGAGCGGATCGTGCTCAGTGCGAATGTGCTGTTTGCCTTCGACCGCCGTGGTCTGAACGACCTGCTGCCGGAAGGCCGCGGCCAGCTCGACCAGCTCGTCGCCCGCCTCGACCGGGTCTATGCCCGCGTGGACCGGCTGGAGCTGGTGGGCCACACCGACCGCCTCGGCACCGAGGTCTACAACGCCAAGCTGTCCAGCGACCGTGCCAGCACGGTCAAGGCGTATCTGCAGCAGCAGGGCGTGCAGGTCGATGTGCTCGCCTCTGGCCGCGGTGCCAGCGAGCCGCTGCCGCACGTCACCTGTGCGCAGCGCACGCAAGCCGCACTCGCCCAGTGCCTGCAGCCGAACCGCCGCGTCGAGATCAGCATCACCGGCGTGCCGCGCTGAGTCCGCCGGGCCGCGCCCGGAAAACCGTTATGCTTCAGAACGATCGAGTTCCTGTTCGAGGCGTGATGGCAGCGGTTTGAGCGGTTTGAGCGGTGTATGGCGACGCAAATCTGGCACCAGGTGATCCGGCAACACATCGACGGCGTGGTGGACAACCCCCACGTCGCCGACCTGCTGCGCCATTGGCACCAGTTGCGCCAGGACCGTGCGCGCGCACCGCTGGCCCTGTTCCACGCCGAACGCTGGCGGGCGCTGCACCCGCGCCTGATGCTGCTGCACCGCGAGGGCGACGAATTCGTCTACCGCCATTACGGCACCGAGATCGCCCGCCACTCCCAGGGCGACATGACCGGCCAGCGCGTGTCGGACTTCGGCGGCCGACTCACCGACTTCTTCCACGCCAGCTACCGCGACGCACTGGCGCACGACCAGCCGCTCTACACGGTGCATGTCTCGGACCGCTCGCTGTCCGTGTTCACCTGGGAACGGCTGATCCTGCCGCTGGCCGCTGGTGACGCACCGGGGGAGGGGGGCGACTGGCTGCTGGTCTACGGCCATCCGCTGCAGATGCGCCACCAGTTGCTCGAATCCGTGCTCGACGCCACCAGCGACGCCTTGCTGGCGCTGCGCCGCGTCTGCGATGCACGGGGCGCGGACCTGGGCTGGATGGGGCTGGTGATCAACCCGGCATTCACGGAGATGTTCGGGCTGGAGGTGCGCGAGGTGGTGGGGTTTCTGGTCCGGGACGTGCTGGCGGAGTGGCCGGCGCTCAACATCGAAGCCGAGTGCCTGCTGACCCTGCAGTCGCGCGGGCACCGGGCGGTCACGCGGGTGCTGCTGACCAGCCAGCACCAGTTGCGCTACCTGGACATCCAGATCCGCCCGCTGAAGGACGGCGTGGTCATCAGCCTGACCGACGCCACCGATCTCCACGAAGCCCAGAAGCGCCTGCGCCACCTCGCCACCACCGATGCCCTGACCGGGCTGGGCAACCGGCGCGAGTTCGATGACCAGTTGCGCCTGGAGGTGCAGCGCGCCCGCCGTTCCGGCGAGCCGCTGGCGCTGGTCATGGCCGACATCGACGCCTTCAAAGCCTACAACGACCACTGGGGCCACGCGGCGGGTGACGACTGTCTGCGCCAGTTCGCGCTGATCCTGAAGTCTGTCTTCGCCCGCGAGCTGGACGTGGTGGCCCGCTACGGCGGCGAGGAGTTCGCGGTCCTGCTGCCGGGCACAGGCGTGGAGGGCGCGCTGAACCTCACCGAGCGGATGCTGCTGCGGCTGCGGCGGGAGGCTTTGCCGCATCCGGCTTCCCCAGTGGCACCGGTCGTGACCGCCAGCTTCGGTGTGGCGACGTTCCAAGGGACCGGCGACGATGGTGAGGTCAGCCTGCTGCGCCGGGCGGACGAGGCGCTCTACCAGGCCAAGCAGGCCGGACGCAACCAGGTGTGCCGGGCGCGCTGAGTAGTCCGGCGGGCGCGTCATCTGCCGTGCAGACAGGGGTGCGGCGCTGCGGTGTCAGCCCGTTTGTGCAACGGTTTGGGCCTTCAGCGCCTGTCGCTCGGCGAGTTTGGCCTGGACGATTTCGGCATGGACCTCGCGAGGTGTACGGAAGTCGAGGATCTTGCGGGGCCGGTCACGCGCCAGCCCCCGGCTGATCGTCGAGGCCGAGCACTCCATCTGTCGGGCAATCTCTCGCTGGCTCAGCTTCTGCGCTTGCAGCAGCACAAGCTGCGTGCGCTCCTCCATGCTCAGGCTTGAATACTCTTGTCCCATCCGCTCAACCTGTTGATTTCATTGCCGTGTTGCACTTCAGTTTAGAGCGTGCCCATCATGCGCCGCATCAATGTGCGTAATTGGTGGTAGATCGATATCCGGTGATCAGGCAGGCTCGTCAACCTCACAGCCGGCACCTTCCTCTATGGCCTGGGTGCTCGGCTGCCAATGCCCTTGCGTCTCCTGAACGACGATGCGCTGCTTCACCAGCCGCTCCACCGTCTTGATCCGCTCCACCACCCGGCGGATTGGCGTGTTCCCCTCGGCGTGCGCCACGTACAGCAACCGGACCAGCTTGTCCGCCCAGCGCGGCACCTTGCCAGACTTCTCCCACCGGGCGACGGACTGCCCGTCGATGCCGATCATCTTGCCCAGTGCCGGCTGTGACAGCAGCATCCCGGCGCTGCGGATGTAGCGCAACTCGGTCCCGGTCAGCGTGCCGGCCTTGCGGGTCAGCTCCAGACAGATCGCCTCGGCGAGTCCGTCCAGGTCGTGAACCGTCACACCCTCGCCGAAGGGGGTATGCTTGATTTCGTAGCCATTGGCCAGCCACACATTGCGCAGCCCGCCGTCGGTGTAGTGGTACATGGTCAATCCTTGCTCACGTCGATCACGGTGACGACAACCAGGTCAGGCGCAGGGTGCTCGATGTAGACCACTGCCGCCACGTCAACGCCGGCCACGAAGTAGCGCATCCGGCACTTCAGCCCCGGATGCTTCATGTCCGGTTCCGGGGGGCTGTCCATGCGCCCATGCCTCAGCGTTTCCATCAGCATCTGATCGTTGATGTGGCGTTGCCGCATCCGCTGCCGTGCGTGAATCGTCGTCGTGACGTTCGACGAACTTTCTGCACTCAGCCTGATGTGCTTTTCAAGCTGGCGATTTGATGGTGCTCCCACGCGATGAACCTATCAATCTGATAGGGATAGATTCTGCACGAGGATGAGTATCCTTGCGCGTCGTGCGTGGTTCTGTGTGGTCATGCGTGGTCATGAGTCACGCCGATGGCACCAACGCGCGGAAGCCATCAAGCGCCTTTCAGGCGGCCCGGATCGGGATCACCTGCGCACCGTCGCGCAGCCGATCCAGGTAGTCCGCCCACGTCTGCATCATCTGCCTGCGCTGCCTCAGGTACTGCGCCCGGTCATAGGTGGACCCGAGCGGCCCTTTCTTCGAGTGTGCAAGCTGGGCTTCGATCCACTCGGGATCGACCCCGGGCAGGTTCTCGACGATGACGGTGCGGGCCAGGGCGCGGAAGCCGTGGGCGGTCATCTCCTCGCCGCTGAACCCAAGCCGACGCATCGCCGCGTTCAGGGTCACGTTGCTGATGTGGCGGTCCCGCGAGCGCAGACCAGGGAAGCAGTAGGGGCCTGATCCCGTCAGCGGCTGCAACTCGCGCAGCAGCGCCACGGACTGGCGGGCCAGCGGAACGACGGTTCAGGGTCACGTTGCTGATGTGGCGGTCCCGCGAGCGCAGACCAGGGAAGCAGTAGGGGCCTGATCCCGTCAGCGGCTGCAACTCGCGCAGCAGCGCCACGGACTGGCGGGCCAGCGGAACGACGTGCGCCGCGCCGTTGACCTTCTCCACCTTCAGCCGCTTCATGTTCTCGGACGGAATCGACCAGGTGGCGGCATCGAGATCCAAGTCATCCCACCGCATCGCAATCACGTTGCCAGGCCGCTGGAACACCAGCGCGGCCAGCTTCAGCGCGATCCGCGTTCCAGGCTGGCCGGTGTAGGCATCGAAGGCGCGCAGCAGCTCACCCACGCGCACGGGGTCGGTGATGGCAGGGTAGTGCTTGCCCACTGGTGCGGCCAGCGCGCCCCGCAGATCGGGCACCGGGTCGCGTTCGGCGTGGCCGGTGGCGATGGCATACCGGAACACCAAGCCGCACGTCTGTTTCACCCGGTGCGCGCTGTAGACCGCGCCCCGTGCCTCGACCCTGCGCAGCACCTCCAGCAGCATCGGTGCCGTGATGGCGCCGATAGGCAGCCTGCCCAGCCGCGGAAACACGTCGTCCTCCAACTGCTTGCTCGACCGCTTCGCATATCCGGTGCTCACGGCTGGCGTGTGAACCTTCTCCAGCCACTCCAGCGCCACAGCCTCGAAGGTGCCCGGCAGGGCTTCGCCGGCAGCGATCAGGGCCTCGGTGTGCTGCTGGCGCTGCTGTTCGGCCTTGCCGGCCTTGCGGGCCTCGCTCGGGTCGGTTCCTGCTGCAACGAGGGCGCGGGCCTCGTCTCGCCGCTTTCGGGCATCGGCCAGCGTCACCTCGGGGTACGTGCCCAGCCCGATCCGCTTCTCTTTCCCGCCGATCCGGTACTTCAGCCGCCACCACTTCCCGCCGTTCGGCTGCAGCTCCAGGTACAGCCCGCCACCGTCGGACAGCTTGCGGGGTTTGTCGCTGGGTTTCGCCTTGCGGATGGCGGCATCGCTCAGGGTATTGGTAGTAGCCATGTGGGGGCAGGTGGGGGCAGGTTTTTGAGCCGTTTCCGGTCTGCCCCCATTGTTGCCCCCACATGGGGGCAGGTTCAAGCGTGGCTTCCTGGGGTTCCTTGGGCAACAAAAAAGCCCTAGAGCGTTGATTCTCATAGGGCTTCTGGGGTTTGTTGGGGTCTTGCGGGGCCTGTCTTGGTCCCGCCGACAGGAATCGAACCTGTATCTGGCGCTTAGGAGGCGCCCGTTCTATCCATTGAACTACGGCGAGGACGGCGCGGCAGTGCGCGCTGGGAAGCCGGGAATTGTAGCTTGCGTGTCTGCCGCCTTGCGCGCGCCCCATTTCCACGTCCAGATCAGGTCCAGCGCGTTCTCGGTGCCGGACTGGGCGCGCAGGGTGAAGCGTTGCGCGGCGCGGTAGATGAGCTGCCACGTCCCGCTGGCGGCGTTCAGGCTGCGCTCGTAGCCGACGTACCAACGCTGGCTGATCTGCTTGCCCAGCGTGACGACGGTTTCGCGGGTGTCGCCGTCGCCGGCTTGCCGCACCGAGAGCTGGTCCAGCCCGATGCGCTCGACGAAGCTCGGGCCGTCGCTTTCCCCGGCGATCAGCGCGTAGGCGGCGCGTTGCAGCAAGGCCAGGTCGGTGCGCCCCAGTCCGTCGGACGCGCGGCCGAGGATGAGCCAGGACAGGCGGTCGGTGTCGGTCATCGTGGGCTCGCTGAACAGGCGGATGCGCGGGTTCTGCGCGGTGCCGGTGACGGTGACGCCGACGCGCACGTCCTCCAGGTCGGGGCGGATGGACTCGATGTCGAGCCGCGGGTTGTCGGCCACCCCGGTGAAGGCGATGACCGAGCGGTCGATGCGCAGCTTCTGGCCGTAGGCGGCGTAGGTGCCATCGACGGCGCGGATGTTGCCGTGGATCGCCAGCCGGTTGGCGGGGCTGCTCAGGCGCAGCTCGCCCGCCAGCCGCGTGTTCAGGCCGCGTCCGCGCAGCACGAAGGCGTCGCCCAGGTCGGCGCGCAGGTCGAGCGTGGTGGTGCGGCGGCTGGTGGCGCTGGTGTCGCGGGTGCGGGCCTCGCCCCGGCCGCGGTCCACCTCCACGTCATCGGCCAGCCCCGGCGCATCGCTCTGGGTGAAGTCGAAGCGGCCTTCGTCGGCGCGCACGCGGCCCTTGAGCTGGGTGCTCTGGGCGTCGAGCACCAGGTCGGCCTCGCCGCTGACGACGACCTTGCGGTCCACGCGCTGGAGCGCGGCGAAGTGGTCGGCGCTGACTTTCACGTTCAGCCGCGGTGCGGCGCCGAGCGTGGCTTCGCCGCGCGCCGACAGCGTCCCCGCTCCGGCGCGCACGCTGAAGGTGTCGATGCGCGCCGTCTCGCCGGCCAGCAGCACCTTGAGTTGCGCGTCGGTCCAGTCCACGCCCTGCAGCGTGTTGCGCACGGCGATCTGGCTGCCATTCAGTTCGCCGCTGAACGCCGGTGCGCCGAAGGTGCCGCCGACACGGGCTTCGGTGGCGAGCTGGCCCGACAGGCGCCAGCCCGGCGGCAGCCAGCGGCCCCAGTGGCCGAGCTGGGCGACCTGCAGGTCGATCTGACCCGCCACGGGGGCGTCTGCCGCAGGCCAGAGTGCGTGGCGGTCGGCGCGCACGGTCTGCTGGCCGTTCAGGCTGCCCAGGTTGCCGCCCGAGACGAGCTGGGTCAGGCGCCAGACTCCGTCGGCGGCGTTCAGTCGCAGCTTCAGGTCGGCCAGACCGAGACGGCGCGGGCCGGTGTTGAGGTCCGGGTCTTCGACGCTGAGGTCGCCGCCGTCGCGCTGCAGGGCGATGTCGGCGGTGAATTGCTCGGGCGTGGACAGCAGCTCGATGCGTCCGCCCAGCGTCAGGTCGCCGCCCCAGCCGAAGTCCGGCTGTGCCCTGGCCAGCAGTGGTGCCACCCGCAGCGGCGAGAGCCGGGCGCGCAGGCCCATGCGCGGTGTGGCGCCGCTCTGCCAGTCGGCGCTGTCGAGCTGGAACTGGGCGTCCATCAGCGTCAGCCGGCTGGCACCGAGCTTGACCGCGAATCCGCTGGTGTCCTGCACCAGACCGAGCGGGGCGGCGGGGTCGAGCTGGAGCAGGGCGGGTGGCGGCGCCGAGGACAGCGGGCCGGTCGCGCCGGACGGCACCAGGTCGCGCAGCTCCAGTTGGGCGATCTTGCCGTTCCAGTGCAGACCGGTGTCGCGGTGTTCGAGCGTGGTGCCGAGTTCGTCGGCGAGTCCACCGTCGAGCGAGAGCAGCGCCTGCAGCCGGCGAGCGGGGGTGTCGGCGCGTGCGGGTGCCTCGATCTGGCTGCGCAGTTGGAGCTGGTGGCTGGCCGCCGTGCCCTGGATGCGCAGGGCGACGGCACTCAGGCGCTGGCTGCCGGTGCGCAGGCTGGCGAGGTCGGCGGCGAGGTCGATCGTGTCGGCGGGGAAGGTGCCGAGCTTCCAGTGCAGGTCCAGCCCCTGGAGTTCGGTGTGCGGCAGGCGCAATTGGGCGCTGCGCGTCTGGCCGCTGCTGCGCACGCGGGGCCAGCGGCCGGTGAGGTCGAGTTCGCCCTGGGTGTCGCCGCTGACCTGGGTGGCCGAGCCGGCGAGTTTCAGCCACGGGTTGAGCCGTTCGGGGGCGCTGCTTTTCCACTGCAGGGCCCAGTGGTCTTCGCTGCCCGATGGGGTGAGGTCGCCGGTCAGGTGCAGGTCGGTGGCGTCGGCGGCGCCGGTGGGCGCGCCGGCGGATGCCTTGAGATCGAGGCTCCAGCGGGTGGGGCTGGCCGCAGGGGCCGCCGTGGGGGTGCCGGCGCGGGTCTGCAGCTTGAGCTGACCCGCCAGTGGCACGCCGGCGATCAGACTCGGGTCGATGTGCAGGTCGGCGTGGCCGGTGATCTCGGCCAGCCCGGCCAGGTCCGCAGTGGGATGCATGGGGATGCGCAGATCGGTGTCGAGCTGGCCATCGAGGCGGTGGGTGCCGCGTGGTCCGAGGGCCTGGGCTTCGCCGGGCCACCACACGCTGGGGTCGAAGGCGTCGAGCTTGGCCTTGAGCCGGACTTGCCAGTGCGCGTCGGCTTGTTCGGCATGGCCGCTGGCGTCGAGGTGTGCGGCGCCGCTGCGGGCCTGCAGTTGTTCCAGGTCGATGCGCTGCGGCGTGGCCTGGGCCTGCAGCAGCAGCCGCACCTCGGGCAGCCCGGCGCCGACGAGCTGTCCGCGCAGGTCGGTGTGCAGCGTGACGCGGCGGCTGGCGTCGGGGTTCTCGCCCAGCGATTGGCCGTAGGTGAGGGTGAGCGGGCCACTGACCTGTACCGCGGGTGCGCGCGGGTCTAGCCGGGCGGGGTAGAGGTCTTGCCAGGTGCTGCTGAGGGCGGCGTCGAGGCGGCGCTGCGCCCCCTGGCCGCTCAGGGACCAGCGCCCGCTGCCGAGCATGGTGCCGGCCGGTTCGCTGCCGTCGTGCAGGCTGACGAGCAGGGCGTCGAGCGTGCCGGTGTCCGGGTTGCGCAGGTCGCCGCTGGCGGTGATCTTGATGGACTCGACGGGGACGAGGTGCCGCGCCCAGGTACCGGGGCGCAGGTTCTGCAGCTCCAGGTGGACTTGTAGCCGCGGCTGGGCGGCGCCGGTGCGGGGGCGGGTGTCGAGCAGGGCGTCGATCTGGCCGGACAGCGCCGTGGTGGGCAGGCCGCTGGCGAAGGGCGCGAGGTCGAGCGCCTGCAGCCGCGCTTGCAGGTGGCTCAGCGGCTGGCGCTGGGCGGGGCGGACCTCGGCCTGCACGTCGAGCGACTGGCCGCGCGCGACCAGCCGGGTGTCGATGGCGATCTGCTGCAGCGGGCCGTGGGCGCGCAGATCGACGCGCCAGTCCCGCGCCAGCGTGCCTGCGGCGTCCTTGTCGTCTGGTGGAGCCTCGGGCGTGAGCACCAGCCGTGCCTCCAGCGGCATCGGTGCGTCCGCGCCCAGCGTGGCCAGACCGTGCAGCGCCAGGCGGTCCCAGTGCAGTTGCAGCGCGTCCACGCGGTGGACGCCGCCGCGCCCGGCTTGCAGGCTCAGCGCAGCCGACAGCCCGCGCACCGGGCGCGCCCGCAGGGCATCGACGCTGAGGCGGTCGATGCGGACCTCGCCGATCTGCACGTTGACCGGCAGGTTCAGCGCGGTGGGCAGCGCGGGCGGGTCGTCGTTGGCGGCGCTGCCTTGCAGGTCGAGGTGCGCGATCGACAGTTGCGCCAGACTCAGCAGCGGCGCCTTGCCCTCTGGCCAGCGCAGGTGGACGCCGCGCCAGCGGAGCTGGTCGATCTGCAGCACCTGCCGGGCGTTGAGCCGGTAGCGGAGCTGGTCGGCGTCGAAGTCGTCGAGCAGGCAGCCGCGCACGCCGCTGCTCTGCAGGCCCGGCACCAGTCCGAGCAGCCAGCGGCTGCCGGCTTCGGACGCCAGCGCGGCGTACAGGCCCCCGACCAGACCGGCCACCAGCAGCAGCACCAGCCCCGCCAGCAGGGGCCAGAGCGACCAGCGTGCCCGGCGCACCACGGACGGAGAGGCGGAGGTTTCGGGGTTGACCGGATCCATGCTCAGAACGTGATGCCGACGCTGAAATGCAGCCGCACCTTGCGCACCTGCTGCCCGTAGGCCAGGTCCATGCGCAGCGCACCGACGGGGCTGCGCCAGCGCAAGCCAGCGCCGTAGCCGAGCGCGGGATGGAGGGAGGTCCAGTCCGGTGCGGTGTTGCCCGCGTCGAGGAAGACGGCGCCCCACAGCGCGGGCATGCGGGCCAGGATCGGCCGCGCCAGCTCGACGCTGCCGACCGCCGCCACCCGGCCGCCGACCGCCGTGCCTGCTGCGTTGGTCGGCCCGAGACTCTGGTAAGCGTAGCCACGCACCGAGTCGTCGCCGCCGGTGCGGAACAGCAGCGCGTACGGCACCGCCACGTCCGGCGCCGAGCGCACCTGCCCGATCTGCAGGCGGCTGGTGCTGTACCAGTGCGGGCCGAGCGTGGCGTAGTGCGTCAGCCGGCCGTGGATGCGGCCGAACACGCCGCTGCGCTGGGTGGTGGCGAACGAGCGGCCCAGGGCGGTGTCCAGCGACAGGCTCAGCCCTTGGGTGGGCAGCAGCGGGTGGTCGAGCTGGCGCCAGATCCACTGGTAGTTGCCCGAGAGGGCCGAGGTGTCGTCCACCGTCCGCTGGGTGTCGAGCTGGCGGGTGCGGGAGCGTTGCCACTCCAGGTAGTACAGCCGCTCCAGCCGTTCGTCGTCCTTGCTGCGGCCGATGCGCGCGCGCTGGGTGGTGACTTCCAGCCCGCTGGCATCGGTCTGGCCCACCGAGGCCGACAGCAGGTTGCGGTAGGGGCCGGGCAGGGGGTGCGAGGTGAGGTCGATCGACGCCTGCTGGTCGGTGCGGCCGAGTTGCAGCTTGCTCTTGGCCTGCCAGGGATAGCCCAGGAAACGCTGGTGCAGGTGTTCGAGCGTGATGCGCGGCCCCGTGTTGTCGGACACGCCCAGCCCGAGCGTGGCCTGCTGCAGCGACCGCTCGCGCACGCGGACCACCACCGGCATCGCCGCGGCCAGCGCCGGGTCCGGCTCCATCTCGATGACCACGCTGTCGAACAGCGCCGACTTGACCAGCCGGTCCTGGTAGTCGAGCAGCGCCTGCTCGCGCAGCGGCTGGCCGTCGGAGAAGGTCTGCAGCGCGCGCACCGACGCGGCGTCCACATGGCCCAGGCCCGTGACCTCCACCGCGCCGAAGCGGTAGAGCGGGCCGCTGTCGGCGACGAGGAACAGCGTGGCGCGGTCCTCGGTGGCACGCACCTGTGCCACGGTGCCGCTCCAGCCGGAGGTCGCGTAGCCCTCGGCGCGCAGCAGCGCGTGTACCTCGCCCTTGGCGCTGCTCCAGCGGTCTTGCGTGTAGACCTCGCCTGCGGGCAGCGACCAGCGTTGGCGGGCGCGGGCCACGAGCCGGGCGGCGTCGGCGTCACCCGCTTCGGCGGCGACGGACAGCGGTCCTTCGAATTCGAGCCGCGACTGCGCCACCCGCGTGACCGGTCCCGGCTCGACCCGCAGCGTCAGCGCGATGACGCTGCCACCGTCACGGGCCTGGGTGCTGACCTTGGCGTTGAAATAGCCTTCGGTTTCGAGCAGGGCGCGGGCCTGGGCGGGTGCCGCCTGGCGCAGGCGCATCAGCTCGCCGCGGGGCACGCGGGCGGTGTCGGGCGTGGCGAGGTAGCGCGAGAGGTCGAGGTAGCGGGCCAGCAGGGCGCGCAGCTCGGGTGGCGCGGTGATGTCGAGGGTCCAGGTGACATCGCGGGTGTCGGTGTCGTCTTCGGGTGCCGAGGCGGCCGGTGCTGCGGGCTGTGCCGCAACCTGGGCCATGACCGGCGTGGCCATGGCGGCCAGCACCAGCACCAGAACCAGAACCGCCGGCCGCAGCGGTGCCGTGCGTCTCCGCGATCCGCTCATTTCGACAGCAGTCGCATCGCCTGTTCCAGCCCGGCCAGCGACAGCGGAAACATGCGCTGGCCCATGAGCTGCTGAATCATCGCGATGCTCTGGCGGTATTCCCAGACCCCTTGCGGCTCCGGGTTGATCCAGGCGAACTTGGGGAAGGCGTGGGTCAGGCGCTGCAGCCATTCGGCGCCCGGCTCCTCGTTGTTGTATTCGACGCTGCCACCGCGCTGCACGATCTCGTAGGGACTCATCGTCGCGTCGCCGATGAAGATCAGCTTGTAGTCCTTGTTGTACTTGCGAATGATGTCCCAGGTCGGGAATTTCTCGGTATAGCGGCGGCGGTTGTTCTTCCACACGAAGTCGTAGACGCAGTTGTGGAAGTAGTAGAACTCCAGGTGCTTGAACTCGGTTTTCGCGGCGCTGAAGAGTTCTTCCACGCGGTGGATGTGCTCGTCCATCGTGCCGCCCACGTCCATCAGCAGCAGCACCTTGACCTTGTTGTGGCGCTCCGGGACCAGCTTGATGTCGAGCAGGCCGGCGTTGGCGGCGGTGCAGTGGATGGTGTCGTCCAGATCCAGCTCCTCCGCTGCGCCTTCGCGGGCGAAGCGGCGCAGGCGGCGCAGGGCGACCTTGATGTTGCGGGTGCCGAGTTCCAGGTTGTCGTCGTAGTCGCGGAAGGCGCGCTGGTCCCAGACCTTGACGGCGCTCTTGTTCTTGCTGGCGCCGCCGATGCGGATGCCCTGCGGGTTGTGGCCGCCGTGGCCGAAGGGACTGGTGCCGCCGGTGCCGATCCACTTGCTGCCGCCCGCGTGGCGCTCTTTCTGTTCCTCGAAACGCTTCTTCAGCGTCTCCATCAGCTCGTCCCAGCCCATCTTCTCGATCTTCGCCCGCTCCTCGGCGCTCAGCTCGACCTCCAGCGTCTTGCGCAGCCAGTCCAGCGGCACCTCCTGCGTGAAGTCGGTCAGCATCTCCACGCCCTTGAAATAGGCCGAAAACGCGCGGTCGAACTTGTCGAACTGGACCTCGTCCTTGACCAGCGTGGTGCGGGCCAGGTAGTAGAACTTGTCCACCGACGGGCCGCCGTCGTCGTCGATCACGCCGGCCTGGAGGGCTTCGAGCAGGGTCAGGTACTCGCGGATCGAGACTGGCAGCTTGGCGGCGCGCAGGGTGTAGAAAAAGTCGATCAGCATGGGGGAGGTCTCCTGACGCGCGGCAAAGCAAGGCAAGGCAACTGAACTGCGTCGTGGCTGCGAGTCTAGGCCACGCCGTGCGGTTCGGGCCTGATTCGGGCTGAATAGCGCAGGCTTGGCCGGGTTCTTCAAGCGGTGCGCCGGGTGCTGTTGTCGCTAGATTCAACATCACCTTCATGCGCTTGTGCCCTGGTCTGCCGATGCTGCTCTTTCCGCCACTGCCGCTGCACTCTCCCGCCACACGCCGCGGCTTCACGCTGGTCGAGATGATGGTCGCGGTGGCCGTGCTCAGCATCCTGTCGGTGGTGGCGTTGCCGTCACTGACCGCGTTTTCGGCGCGCAACCGGCTGCAGGCGCTGTCGTCTGACTTTGTGTCGTCGCTGGTGCTGGCGCGCACCGAGGCGGCGCGGGCTGGCTTGCCGGTGCTGGTGCTGCCGGCATCGGGCGGTGTCACGGACAACGAGTTTGCCAATGGCTGGAACCTCTACCTCGACCGCAACAGCAACGGCCTCTTCGACAGCGGTGACACCCTCATCCGCACCTACGCCGCACTGCCCGGCACGCTGAGGCTGCAGGGCACCTCGCCGCTCCAGTTCACCGCCATGGGCTACCTGACGCCGCCAGCCGCCGTGGGCTTCGTGCTGTGTCCGAGTCGTGGGTCGGGCTTGAAGGATGGCGTGCAAGTCACGGTCCCGCCCAGCGGGCTGGCCGATGTGACGAGGATCAACACATGCACCTGAAGCGCAATCCGTCCCGTGGCTTCGCGCTCATGGAGGCGCTGGTCTCGGTGGTCATCCTGTCGGTGGCGGCGCTGGGATATGCCGCGCTGCAGTTGCGCGGGCTGTCCGCCAACTCCAGCGCGGCGTGGCGCAGCAAGGCCACCGTGCTCGCCTACGAGGCGGCCGACCGGGTGCGGGCCAACCTGCCCGGTGCGACCGCCGGGCTGTACAACAACCTGATCACCCCCACGGCAACGTCGGCCTGTACGCTGATCACCGTCTGCAGCACGGCCCAGATGGCGGCGCGGGATTTCGCGCAGTGGCGCACCACGGTGCTGGGCGCGCTGCCCAGCGGCTCCGGCGTGATCTGCCTCGACAGCACGGCCGACGATGGAACCGCCGCCGCCCCCGCCTGCGACGGCGTGGGCAGCCAGATCGCGATCAAGGTGTTCTGGACCGAGCGGGGCACGGCTTCGCGCTTTGTCAACGTGGTGCGGCCATGACGCGGCGGGTGCGCGGCGTGACGCTGGTCGAGCTGATGGTGGGCATGGCGCTGGGGCTGTTCCTGGTCGGCGTCATGGGGACGATCTTCCTGGGCAGCAAGAGCACGTTCCAGGCACAGAACCACGTCGCACGGCTGCAGGAGAGTGCCCGCTTCACCATGGACACGGTGTCTGCCGACCTGCGCATGGCTGGGTTCCGGGGCTGCCGCGGCCTGGGGACGACCACACCGGTGGCGAACCTGCTGAACACGCCCACGGGCTTCCTCTACGACTTCGCCACGGGGGTGTGGGCGTCGCACCACAACGGCTCGGTCTGGGTGCCGGCACTGCCCAGTGCCATCAGCAGCCCGACCCTGACCCCCGCGCCGAACAGCGCAGGCGATGTGCTGACCGTCCGGCGCGCGGTCGGAACCGGCTGGGCGTTGACTGCCGAGATGGCCAGCCCCACGGCGCCGCTGAGCGTCACCCCGACCGGGCGCATCACCACAGGCGACCTGCTGATGGTGTCGGACTGCGCCGGGGCCGCTGTCTTCCAGGCCACCAACACCAGCCCCGGCCTGGGCGGCTCGATCGAGCACAGCGCCAGCGTCACCGCCACGCCGGGTGTCAGCGCGAACAGCCTGGGCCGCGCCTTTCTGCAGGACGCCATGGTCTACCGCCTGACCACCATCACCTACTACCTCGCCCCCAGCCAGCGCACGGGCAAGACAGCGCAGCGCGCGCTGTGGTCCTACACCACGCCCGTCTACGACGGCACGCCGCAACCCCAGGAGCTGGTCACGGGCGTGGAGGGCTTGCGGGTGACGCTGGGTCTGGACAGCAACGCCGACGGGGCCGCCGATGCCCATGTCGATCCGACGCTGGTCACGGACTGGACGCAAGTGGTGAGCGTGCAGGCCGAGCTGCTGCTGGCCAGCACCGAAGACGGCATCACCAGCGGCTACCAGCCCTATACCTTCGCAGGCACCTCCGTGACACCGACCGACCGGCGGCTGCGCACGGCGGTGTCGCTGACCGCACAGGTGCGCAATGCGCTGCGCTGACCGCGGGTTTTCGCTCGTCACCATCCTGGTGATGATGGTCGTGCTGGTGTCGCTGGCGCTGGCGGGCATGAACTCCGGACTCGTGCAGGAGCGCATGGCCGGCAATGCCCGTGACCGCAATCTCGCGCTGCAGGCCGCCGAAGCCGCGCTGCGCGACGCCGAGGCCGACATCGAGGCCAATCTCACCACGACCTCCGCGTTTGTGGCTGCGTGTACGGGGGGGCTGTGCCTGCCGCCGTCGATGACCTCGGTCAGCCCGACCTCGCAGCCGCTGTGGCAGACGATCGACTGGAGCGCGACCGCCAACCAGAGCCGCGCCTACGGCAGTGCCACCGCCGCGACGGCGCTGCCTGGCGTGAGCAGCCAGCCGCGCTACCTCATCGAACAACTGCCCCCGCTCGCGCCAGCCAGCGGCACCTCGGCCAATCTGGCCAGTGCAGTGGACGATGCCCCGATGGCCTTTCGGATCACGGCGCGCGGGGTCGGCCTGCGCGCTTCGACCGCCGTGGTCCTGCAGGCCACCTACATCAAACGCTGAACGCTGAACGCTGATGACCACCTCCCGCTTCCCCACCGTTCTGCTGTGTGCGCTGGCGCTGTGGTCCAGCCCGGCCAGGGTGTCTGCCCAGAGCATCAACTTCGCGCAGATCCCCCTGTACCTGACCACCAGCGTCAAGCCCAACCTGCTGGTGCTCTACGACAACTCGGAGTCGATGGACGGCACGATGCCCGGCAAGCTCATCGCCGGCGATGACCCGACCACCCGCGGCAACATCGCCCGCAGCGTGCTGCGCAACACCATCACCACCTACCGCAACACCTTCCAGTGGGGCCTGGGCAGCTTCGAGCTGGTGGGCACGCCGGCGCTCTACACGACCTATGCCTATTACTTCGGCAGCGACACGCAGGTGCGCTACACCAACGACTGCGTGGCTGGCATCTCCCTGACCAACGGCGGACTGCGCTGCGTGGCCAATCCGGAGCCGGGCAACGGGATGGGCTTCCTGACCTATTTGCGCTCCGGCGATGACGCGGACATCAACGATGTGCTCTACACCCCGGATCGGGGTCCGCAGCTCTATGGCCTCGGTGTCGGCGGGGGGAGCACCAAATACAACGCCTGGAGAAATCACCTGGCTGGTGCTGGCTCCAACTGGGTGGCCGCCAGTTTCGGCAACGGGCTTGGTCAGATGGACTTCACGCCGACCGATGCCGGTTTCCTGCCTGTCGCGCCGCCGTACACGCGCATGTTCTGGATCCGGCGGGCCTGGGGCTACGGCAACGACACCACGGGTCGCGGTGTCGTCAACGAACCGGTGGCGGCCGATTCGACCACGCACTACAACACGCTGATGGGCCTGCTGGCCAACGAGACCAGTGCGCCGGCTTCCGCGGAGTTGAAGAACGCCTCGTTCTACACGCCACTGGCGGGAACATTGGGCACGGTTGCCAGCTATTTCTCCAACACGCTGACCGGCAAGACCACCCCTGTCGCCCAGACCTGCCAGCGCAACTTCGTCGTGCTCGCCACCGACGGCAATCCGACGGGCAAGACCGACGGCACGATGTACACGCTGGCCGAGCAGGCCAACACCTACAACGCGACCACCGGTGCCTGGACGTTCTCGACCGCGGCCAACGACGTGTTCACCAAGATCACCGGCCTGCGCAGCGTGGCCATCACCAACAAGACCGGCGTCAATGGCACCTATGACGTGCAGACCTATGTCATCGGCCTGGGCGACTCGGTGGCCAACCCCAGCTCCGTCGCCACCCTGAACCGCATGGCCAGCCTCGGCGGCACCGGCCAGGCGTTCCTGGCCAACGACAGCGCCAGCCTCACCAGCGCCTTCGCCCGCATCAGCAACGACATCATCGCCCGCAGCGGCGCCTCGGCGGCCGTGGCACTCAAGTCGGGCGCCTGGGCCTCGGACACCGATGCCTACCAGGCCCGGTTCAACCCCGACGACTGGTCCGGGCAACTGCTGGCCTACCGCCTCGACAGCGCCGGCTTGCCCCTCTCGACCCCCCGCTGGGACGCCGGCCAGCGCCTGGGGCTGCAGCACTGGAGCACCGGGCGGCAGATCCTGACCTACAAGTCTTCGGCGGCACTGGGTAGCCGCGGCATCCCGTTCCGCTGGCCAGCCAACCCGGCCGCACCGACGGCCACCGAGCTGTCACCGGCCATGGTGACGGCGCTCAACACCAGCCCGGCCGGTGCAACCGATGCGCTGGGCGGACTGCGGCTGAACTACCTGCGCGGCGACGCCACCCGCGAGGTCCGCAACTGCAGCGCCTGCACGGCCCCCACCTTCCGCAACCGCAGCGTGTCGGTGCTCGGCGACATCATCAACTCCGCGCCGGCCTATGTGAAAAGCGGCGGGCGCTACCTGCGCGATGGCGCCGAGGCCGCGGTCTACAGCGCCTACCGCACCGCCCGTGCCGCCATGACGCCCATGGTCTATGCCGGGGCCAACGACGGGATGTTGCACGGCTTCAACGCCGACACGGGCGACGAGCTGTTCGCCTACGTGCCCTCGGTGGTCGCCGACCGCCTGAGCAAGCTGACCGATCCGAGCTACGCGCACCAGTACACCGTGGACGGCTCGCCCGTGGCGGGCGATGTCTACTATGGTGGCGGCTGGCACACCGTGCTGGTCAGCGGCCTGGCGGCGGGCGCCAAGGGCTTGTTCAGCCTGGATGTCAGCAACCCCGCGCTGTTCACCGAGGCGCAGGCCTACAAGGTCGCGCGCTGGGAGATCAGCGGCAGCGACGCCGATGTCGGCTACATCTTCCAGCAGCCCGTGCTGGCCAAGCTGAAGAACGGCCGCTGGATGGCCATCACCGGCAACGGGTACAACAGCACCAACGGGATGGCCGTGCTGCTGCTGGTCGATGTCGAGACGGGTGCGATCACCCGCATCAGCACCGGTGCTGGCAGTTCCAGTCCGTCCGGCAGCAACGGTCTGTCCGGCGTCGTGGCCGTGAGCAGCGCCAACAACGGCGTGGCCGATGTCGTCTATGCCGGCGACCTGGCGGGCAACCTCTGGAAGTTCGACCTGTCCTCCACCGATCCTGCCCAGTGGGCGTCTGCCTATGGCACTGCCACCAATCCGAAGCCGTTGTTCACGACCGCCGCCGGGCAGCCCATCACGGCCCGGCCCGACGTGACACCCCACCCGGAAGGTGGCTACCTCGTCACCGTTGGCACTGGTCGCTACCTTGACCTCACCGACAACGCCGCTGGATCGGTCCAGGCGCTCTACGGCATCTGGGACAAGGGCTCGGAGGTCAAGATGGGTGACCTGGTGGTGCAGTCGGTACTCGGTACCACCCCCGGCAGCGGCACCTCGACCTTCCGCATCACCACCTACGCCGTCGGCCAGCCCGCCACCGTCTACACCGGCGACAACCTGCTGACCCGCACCAGCTACCTGTCCGGCAAGCGCGGCTGGGTGCTGAATCTGCCGGTGTCCGGCGAGCGCATCGTCACCCAGGTCGCGGTGCGCTACGGCAAGGTGGTCGCGTCGAGCATGATCCCCAGCGCATTGCCCTGCAGTGCCGGCGGCAAGGGCTGGGTCATGGAAGTGGATGCGGTGACGGGCAATCGGCCGGATCTGCCCTCGCTCGACACCAACGCCGACAACCAGGTCGATGCCGCCGACCTGCTGACGTTCCAGACGGGCAGCGCCTACCCCTCCGGCGTGAGCGTCGAGGGCATCCCGACCTCGCCGACCTTCCTGCGCGCCAAGGACCGCAAGCTCGACGACAAGCTGATCAACCTGTCCACCGGGGTGATGACCAAGGTCCGGGAGGCGGGCAACCGCCAGGGATCTGGCCGTGCCGGTTGGGAGCAACTGCAATGAGCACCATGAAACCCTGGATACCCGCGACCGCCGTGCCTTGGACCTGGCTGGGCACCTGCCTGCTCGCAGGCGCCTGCGCTGTCTGGGTGAGCGAATCCCGGGCGATGCAGGTCGCCGCAGGGCGTGGCACGCCGACGGCGAGCGAGGCCGTGCGCGGGGAACCCCGTGTGCAGGCCCCTGCCGCTGCCACCCTGGAGCTGATTCCCGGCACGGTGGTCAGCGTCGATGCCTCCCGCACCAGCCTCGTGCTGAGCGGGCAGACCGTGCGCTGGCACCCGACGCAGTTGCGGCTGTTCCACTCGGCGTCGGGCACGCCTGCGCAGGTGGCGCAGTTGCGGCCGGGCACGCGCATCCGGTTTGCCCTGGAGCCAAGCCCCGCTGGCGACGCGAGCGCGGCGCCGGAGCGGCGCATCGTGCTGATCTACCTGGAGACGCAGCCATGAGCATGACCCGCACCCTCCGAGGATTCACGCTGGTGGAGCTGATCATCGCCGTCGCTGTGGTCGGCATCCTGGCGGCGGTGGCAATGCCGTCCTACCAGGCGCACATTGCCTCGTCACGCCGCAGCGACGCCAAGTCTGCGCTGCTGGGTGCCGCGCAGGCATTGGAGCGGTTCTACACCGAGCGCAGCACCTACGCCGGCGCCACGCTCGGCACGACCGGGATCTACCCCGCCGCTTCGCCGCAGGGCTACTACACCCTGTCCATCGACAGCCAGGACGCCAACGGGTTCACCCTCAGTGCCACCCGTGCCGGCGCCCAGGTCGGCGACAAGTGCGGCAACTACACCTATGACCAGGCGGGCACCAGGGGCGTGGCGGCGGCGACGTACACCGCCGCGAAGTGTTGGTGAGGCCGATGAGGGGCGCTGTGCCGCTCAGTGCGCAGGCGTGTCCAGCCGGGCGCGCAGGTGCTGATGCACGGTCGGCCACTCCGGCGCGGTGATGCTGTAGACGCAGGTGTCGCGCAGGCTGCCGTCGGCCGTGCGCTGGTGGTGGCGCAGGATGCCGTCGAGCTGCGCGCCGAGCCGCTCGATGGCGCGGCGGCTCTGCTGGTTGAAGCGGTGGGTGCGGAACTCGACCGCGATGCAGTCCAGCGCCTCGAACGCATGGCGCAGCAGCAACCACTTGGCCTCGGTGTTCAACGCGGTGCGCTGCACGCGCTTGGCCAGCCAGGTCGCGCCGATCTCCACGCGCCGGAAGCGGGCGTCGATGTTCATGTAGGTCGTCATGCCCACCGGCACTCCAGCGGCATCCAGCACCGCGAACGGCAGCATCGCCCCCGCCGCCTGCAGCCCGAGCCGGCGCTCGATTTCCGCTGACATGCCCCCCGGCGTCGGCACCACGGTGTACCAGGTGCCCGACAGATCGCCTTCGCGCACGGCCTCGGCCAGTGCCGGGGCGTGGTCAGGGCACAGTGGCTCCAGTCGGACGTGGACGCCCTGCAGCGTGACGGGAGCGGGCCAGAGGATCGGCACGCTCATGGCTGGCGCCTCAGCAGCTTGCGCGCCAGTGTCTTGCCCAATCCGGCGCCCAGACCGACCAGCAGGATGCCGGCGATCGAGCCGGTGCCCCAGCCCTGTTCGGACAGGAAGTCCAGCCCGAACGCGCGGGCGAGCAAACCACCCGCCATCGCGCCGGCCACAAAGCCCAGCGCATCGACCAGCCCTTCACCGAGGGCGTTCTTCGTTTCGATGTTCACCGTTGTCTCCTTCTTGTCATCTTGTCATTCACCAGGTCAGCGTGCAGTGTCCGGCCGCTTCAGCGGTTGCGGCTCTGCATGAAGACCAGCTTCTCGAACAGCGTCAGATCCTGTTCGTTCTTCAGCAGCGCCCCCACCAGCGGCGGGATCGCCACCTTCTGGTCCGCACTGTGCAGGGCCTCGGCCGAGATGTCTTCCGCCACCAGCAGCTTGAGCCAGTCCAGCAACTCGGACGTGGACGGCTTCTTCTTCAGCCCCGGCAGGTTGCGCACGTCGTAGAAGTTCTTCATCGCCGCCGCCAGCAGCTCCTTCTTCAGACCGGGGAAATGCACCTCGACGATCTGGCGCATCGTGTCTGCCTCGGGGAACTTGATGTAGTGGAAGAAGCAGCGGCGCAGGAAGGCGTCGGGCAGCTCCTTCTCGTTGTTCGAGGTGATGAAGACCAGCGGCCGGTGCTTGGCCCGGACCAGCTCGCGTGTCTCGTAGACGTAGAACTCCATCCGGTCGATCTCGCGCAGCAGGTCATTGGGGAACTCGATGTCCGCCTTGTCGATCTCGTCGATCAGCAGCGCCACCGGCTGGTCTGCCGTGAACGCCTGCCACAGCGTGCCCTGGACGATGTAGTTGCGGATGTCGCGCACCTTCGCTGCGCTCTCGGCGTCGTTGAGCTGGCTGTCGCGCAGGCGGCTGACGGCGTCGTACTCGTAGAGACCTTGCTGCGCCTTGGTGGTGCTCTTGATGTGCCACTGCATCAGCGGCATCCCGAGTGCCGCGGCCACTTCCTCGGCCAGCATGGTCTTGCCGGTGCCGGGTTCGCCCTTGACGAGCAGGGGACGTTGCAGCGTGATGGCCGCGTTGACCGCGAGCATCAGATCCTGGGTGGCGACGTACTGGGAGGAGCCGGTGAATTTCATGCGGATCTCGGATCGGGAAGAGGGAACGCCAGGGCGTGCGGGTGGACGGATTCAGTATATCGGCGCGTGTGGTGTTGGCACGTCTTGGGTCGTGGACAATCCGGGCCGAGAAATCAGGGGAAAACAAGACCATGGACCTTCAACTTTGTGTGCGCGATCCCGCCGAGGCGGCCTGGGCTGTCCGGGCCGGGGCGGCCGGTGTCGAAGTGATGTCGGCCGCCCCGGAGGTGATCCGGGCGGTGGTGGCACGGCTGCGGTTGCTGCGCGACGGGGTGGTGATCGGTGCCGGTATCGGCCCGCTCGCGGCGCCGACCTTGTCCGCCGTGCGCCTGCGGCTGCTGCGGGTGGCCGACTGCGGAGTGGACCGGGTGCGCGTGCCGGTGCCGGCGCGGCCGTCGTCGGTGCTGCTGCTCACCCAGCTCGGGCAGCTCGCGCGCGAGGGCGTGCCGGTGACGCCGATGCTGCGGGTGCCGCTGGACCGTGGCGACGGCGCGGCCTGGGCGCAGCGGCTGAGCCTGGTGTCGCGGCAGGGTTTTGCCAGCGTGCTGCTCGACGCCCGCGGCGTGGACGCGCAGG
The DNA here is from genome assembly GCF_013299175.1 of Sphaerotilus sp. Taxonomy (GTDB): domain Bacteria; phylum Pseudomonadota; class Gammaproteobacteria; order Burkholderiales; family Burkholderiaceae_C; genus Sphaerotilus. The sequence goes on along the minus strand of NZ_JAAFKF010000011.1, from coordinate 2,537 downwards.
GTGCCACGCTCTGGCAGCAGCCCGTCCTGTCACCCCGTCTGCGCAGCGCCCTCGACGGGCTGCAGCGCATGGGCACGCAGGTCGGGCTGATGGCTGCACCGTGCCGGGCCGATCTGCCGCAGTTGCTGCGCTGGCATTCCGACGAAGCGGTGATCGACTGCGGGCAGGACGATCCGCGCGAGGGACGGGTGTTGGACCCTTACCAGTTCGACCAGTGGGTCGCGGCGTTGCGGGGCCACCGTGCTGCCGGTGTTGCCGGGGCGGCAGCGTGAGGCCCCGTGGCCTGTGCGTGGCGGTGTGGACGGTCTTGCTGGGCGCGTCCGGGCAGGCGGCGGCCGCTCTGGATCTGCCGGCCACGCGTGCCGTGCCCGGTGGTGTGGTCAGCGTGTCCCTGGGTCCATCGAACCAGCCGCCGACCGCGCGCCATGCGGGCGTGCCGGTGCTGGTGGTGGGGGATCCGATCGAGTGGACCGCCGTGCTGGGTTTGCCGCTGAGCGCCAAGCCGGGCGTGGAGACCCTCACGGTGCAGCGCGAGGGCGCGCCCACCGAGCAGCGGGCGTTCACCATCGGCCCGATGCGCTACGCCGAACAGCGCCTGAACGTCGCGCCGAAGCACGTCGAACTCACCGCCGACCACCTCGCCCGCCACGAACGCGAGCGCACGCACCAGGCCGAGGTCATCGCCACCTTCAGCGAGCCGCTGCCCGCCACGCTGCAACTGCGCCAGCCCGTGCCGGGGCCGCGCTCCAGCTCGTTCGGGCTGCGCCGCGTCTTCAACGGCCAGTCGCGCAACCCGCACAGCGGCATGGACATCGCCGCCCCGATCGGCACCCCGGTGGTGTCCCCCGCTGCGGCGCGGGTGGCCGATGTCGGCGACTACTTCTTCAACGGCGGCACCGTCTGGCTCGACCACGGCGGTGGCCTGCTGACGATGTACTGCCACCTCTCGGCCGTGCATGTGAAGGTCGGTGACACCGTGCGCGCCGGCCAGCGCATCGCCGACGTGGGCGCCACCGGCCGCGTCACCGGGCCGCACCTGCATTGGTCGGTCAGCCTGAACCGGGCGATGGTGGACCCGGCGCTGTTCCTGGCGCGTTGAGCGTGGGTCAGGGCGTCAGCACCGTGAAACCACTGACTTGGTAGCCGCGCTCCTCGTCCGCCATCTGGACGTCGTAGTCGATGTAGATCGATTCGAGGAAGCCGTAGCGGGCATTGGGCGCGAAGCGGACCTCTGCGGCGTGGCGGGCATAGGCGTCGTTGCCGATGTCGAACAGCACCGTCAGCGTGGGCAGCGCCAGCAACCGCTCGGGGCTGACCGAGGTGCGGGTATCGACGTAGACGGCGCTGGAGACCTTGCCGTCGCGGACCGTGACTTCAATCTCACTTTCCGTGATGCAGAAGCATGCGGTGGCGAGCGTGAAACGGTAGGCCGGCAAGGCCAGCGAGGTCCATGCCTGCCGGGCCACCGAGAACGTGTGTGGCGCCAATGGCTCGACCACCAGCGGTGCCTCGCCGCCGCCACAGCCAGACAGCAGATTGGCCGCCAGGAGGGATGCGACGAGGTGCAGGAGGTGGTGGCGTGCGGTGTGTTGCATGCTGCAAAGTATGTGCGCTGGCCTATGCTGGCGGTCCTGCAGCCTCTCTGATGACCCCATGAAAGCGTCCAGATCCGCCACCGGCGGCCTCGTCTACTCGACCGACAGTGGTCGCATGTGTCCGCAATGCCGTCAACCGATGGGGGTGTGTGCTTGCCATGCCGTCGCTGCGGTGTCGGTCTCGGCGGACGGCGTGGTGCGCGTCTCCCGCGAGACCAAGGGCCGCGCCGGCAAAGGCGTGACGCTGGTCAAGGGACTCGGGCTGGAGGGCGACGCACTGACCGCACTCGCCAAGGCACTCAAGGCCACCTGCGGCAGCGGCGGCACGGTCAAGGACGGGGTGGTCGAGGTGCAGGGCGACCACTGCGACAAGGTGCTGGCCTACCTCGCTGCCAAGGGGTGGAAGGCCAAGCGCGCCGGCGGTTGAACCAGCGCGGTGGCATCAGTCCAGTGGCGCCATCCCGTGCCGCCGCCGCGCCCGCCCGCACGCATCGTCCCCGCGCCCCAGCGGCGCCAGCATCCCGAACTCCCGGCACGGCCCCGGTCGCCACTCGTAGATGCCGCAGCCCGCCTTGACGCCCACCGTGCCGACCAGGGCGGCGCAGCGCGGCTGGGCGTGGTCGGTGCCGCGCATCCGGGCGGTGCCGTCGTTGACCTCGACCGTGAGGCCGTCGGGCACGCAGCCGCCGCAGGACTGCAGTTCGTGGGTGGAAAAATCGACCCGGAAGCTCGCGCAGCAGGCGCCGCAGTCCAGGCAGGGGTTGGAGGTATCGCTCATCGTGGCCGGGACGATAGCGCAGGTGCCGGCCGCGGCGCTCACCAGAAAGCGCGAGAAGCCCCGTCCTTCAGGGCGGGGAGGCAGAGCGCAGGCTTGCGCAGTGAGCCATTGGCTTGGTGGTTGAGTTTCCTGTGGCATTGTTGACTGGCTTTATATACAGTATT